>JAZOME010000048.1:0-6334 GCA_045653685.1 Faecousia sp. | reverse complement strand
GAAAAAAGACGATCTGCTGGAGGAAGTCAACAAGGGAAGATTAAAGCCTTTGGGTGCAGCCTGGTATAATACCGGCCGCTTCGTCTATGTCGTCTGCGCCTTGGTTTTGTGCCTGATCGCATTGTTTATGAAAGTTTCGTTCTAAAACAAAAAACCTCCGGCTAAGCCGGAGGTTTTGACTTTAGTCTTCAGTTTTCAGGTGGCGGTTGTTTTTGGCTTTCTTTTGCTGGCTGCACCAAACATCCATCACGATGTTGTGGGGCAGGAGCTTGACCAGCCGCACTTGGTTGCGGATGGGGAAGCCGTGGACAGAATACTCTTTCTTTGTTTTATACAGGTGCTTCAGTCCTGTTGCCACCACATCCTTGGCTTCGTACAAATGATTATAATACTGCACCCGAGAGCCGTTGGTGGTCAGGGCGTGGTTGAAAAATTCTGTCTTTACCCAGCCCGGGTTCATAGCCATCATCCGGATACCGGTGTGCTTTAGCTCACGGTTGACTGCCCGGGTATAGCTTAAAACAAAGGCCTTGGTAGCGCCATAGGTGGCGATATAGGGCACCGGCTGGAAGGCGGACAGGCTATCCAACTGCAGTATGTGGCTGCCTTTTTTCATATAGGGCAAGGTCAGCCGGGTCATTGCCACCAAGCTGCGGCAGTTTAAGTCAATCATCCGGCAGTCGCCGGTCAGGCGAATGTCCTGAAAATCGCCAAATTTACCAAATCCGGCAGCGTTGACCAAAAGCTTCACATTGGGCTTTTCCTGCTCTAAAAGTACCTTATATTCTGCAAAGCTTTCCTCCCGGCACAAATCCAGGCAGACAATTTTAACAGGAACGCTGACTTCATTCTTTAGGCTTTCCAAAGCCTCTTTCCGACGGGCAATCACCCAAATTTCCTCTACTTTTACATATTGGGAAAGCTGCAAAACAAATTCCCGACCCATACCGGAGCTTGCACCGGTGACTACAGCAATATCCATCATTTACCCTCCTGATTGTTCTGTAAAAATTGTTGGGCAGCTTGCAAAAGCGCCGTTTTTTCATTCTCCAAAGCTTCGTCCAGCACCTGCTCCAGTAGAAAATTCAGACAAGCACCCATCTGAGGGCCGGCTTCTGCGCCCAGTGCCAGCAAATCCTTGCCGGTGACAGCCAGGTCCTTCAGGGACAAGCAGGCGTTTTCTGCCAGGATTTCATTTAAGAGCGCTTGGATTTTTTCAAAATCCGGGGCATTTTCTTCCTGCACGCCCTTGCCCAGATAGTCCGCCTTTTGCAAAAGCAAAAGCTGGGAAAGGGCATCTTCACCCCATTTGCTCAAATACCGGCGCAAAAGCTTTTTGTCAGGCATCAAGGGGGTCATATGCGTGTCAATGAGCATTGCTACGCGCTCTTTCAGGGCAGTAGGGGCTTTCAGGTGCTGCAAAATTTCCTCTGCCATTTGGCTTCCTAACCGGGCGTGTTCATAGAAATGTCCCCGTCCGTTTTCATCCCGGGTAAATGCGGAGGGCTTTGCGATATCGTGCAACAGACCTGCCCACCGAACTGTGACATCTGCCGGCAAAGATTGCACCACATAAGCGGTGTGGGTATAAACATCATACGCATGATGGGGACTGCACTGGTCAAAGTCTACGCAAGCCTTCATTTCCGGTATAACGGCAGTCAGCACCGGAGCAAATTCTAATAGCTGTTGGGCATTGATGAAAGGAATGAGTTTGCATAACTCTGAGAACACCCGTTCTACTGCCAGCTTTTCCATGCTGGGGGCAAGCTGAACCATTGCCTGAAAAGTGTCTGTTTCCGGTGTCAGGTCAAACCGCACCGCAAACCGCACACCTCGCAGAATACGCAGGGCATCCTCGGTAAAGCGCTTGCCGGGGTTGCCAACTGTGCGAAGAATGTGATTTCTTAAGTCGTTCTGTCCGCCGAAAAGGTCAATGAAACCTGTGCTAGGGGAGTAGGCCATAGCATTGACAGTAAAATCCCGACGGGACAAATCCTCCTGCAAGCTTTTTACAAATTCCACCCAGTCCGGGTGGCGGCTGTCGGAGTAGGTGCCTTCGGTGCGGAAGGTGGTGATTTCGTAAACTGCCTTATCCATAACCACACCGATGGTGCCGTGTTTTTCTCCGTTGCGAACCAGCTCGTATTTTTGAAATACCTGGGCGATTTCTTTGGGTGTGGCGTTGGTGCACATATCATAATCCTGAGGGACAAGTCCCAATAGAGAATCCCGTACACAGCCGCCTACCACATAGGCCTCAAAACCGGCATCTTCCAGCCTTTTCAGGCAAAGGCGCACATCCTTGGGAAGTGCCATTTCTTTTTCTGGCTTCAAAGAACAACTGCAGGTGGCGCACCAAATGCCCAATCCGGCATACAGCACCCAGTTGTCCTGGGGCAAGGCGCCAAAGCACAGCAATACACTTCCGTAATTGAAAAACACAAAATGGCGACGGGAGCCCACCAGGGCATCCAGGCAAGCACGGTAGTAGGCGGTAAGCATAAGAAACACCGCCGCCAATAGCTGGAAGAAATACTCCTGCAGCTCCGGTTCAGCGCTCCAATGCCGATACCTACACACCAAATGCACCATTAAAAACAGCGCAATCAGGCTGTGGCATACCACCCAAGGCCGCTTGCCTTGCCACTGCAAAATCCCGGCAATCAAAATCCCGGCGGCGGCAGCCACACCCAGCACACAGCATAAAAAGGCAGCCTTGTCAGCAGCATCTGTATAGTCCCGAAGTACAGTAAAAAGAATGCTGATACTGCCGAGAACGCTGCCTAATAAAGCAAAGGGACTTTTGAGAAATAGCTTTTGGTAGGCAGGCTTTCCGGACAGAGGTCGTAAGCAAAGATACAAAAGCCCCAGACCTACAGCTAAAACGAGAAAACTCAGGGCGTTGGCCGGGTGCTCCGGACGCAGAAGATTCCGTTCATCCAAACCGGTGGCCATCAGCCATAGCCGCAGAAGAAACAGAATAATTCCACTTCCCAAAGCCAGGAAGGGGATCATTTTCGGTTTGCATTTCATATTTTAACGCTCCAAAAAACAGTATTTTATTCATTATAACAAGTCTGCATGGGTTTTTCCAGTGTTTTTGGAAAATTTAGGCTTGTTTCCCAATAAGTTCGGGAGTATAATGTAAGATAGCTTGTTTTCCGGAGGTTAATTTATGCTGATTGGAATGTTGTGCGTTCTGGCGCTGGTCAGTGCCGGCGCTTTGTGCTGGGCAACAGATGCCTTTGCAGGCCTTTCTTTTTTATGGATGTTGCCTTTAGGTTTTTTGGGCGGCTTTGTAATTTGGACCGGCCTTGCCTTTGGTTTTGTGCTTTTGGTCTGTGCGCTGGTGGACCCGGATAAGCCTCGGGAAAAGGACAGTAAGTTCTTCCGGTGGATGGTAAGGCTGATTGTTCCTGCTATTTTTACCGTTGCCCGTATGCGTATCACCACCAGGGGTTTAGAGCAAATTCCAAAATCCGGACGGTTTTTGCTGGTGTGCAACCATCTCCACGAAGCGGACCCGGCAGTGCTGATGCATTATTTCCGAAATAGTCAGGTAGCCTTTGTGTCCAAACGGGAAAATAAAAATATGTTCCTGGTGGGCAAAATTATGCCTATGCTGTTATGCCCACTCATTAACCGCGAAAATGACCGGGAGGCCCTAAAGACCATTCTGCGTTGCATTGAGCTTTTGAAAGAGGACAAGGTGTCTATTGGCATTTTTCCGGAGGGCTACATCCATAAAGACAGAAAGTTCCACGAATTCCGCCCCGGTGTGTTTAAAATCGCCCAAAAAGCCAAGGTGCCCATTGTGGTGTGCACCATCCGGGACACCCAGTATGTGGTGAAAAATTTCCTGGCAGGTAAGCCCAGCCATGTGCAGCTACATCTGTTAAAAGTAATTCCTGCAGAGTATTTAGAGGGAAAAACCACTGTGGAAATCGCTAAGGAAATCCACGATATGATGGCGCAGGATTTGGGTGAAGATTACCGTCCGGCAGAAACAGAAGAAAACACTTGATTTACTTTGTAAATTTTGTATAATAAGAAACAAGTCAAAAAGTGGGAGGAAGAATTATGAAAAATAGCGAAAAGACCTTAGAAATGATTGTAAACCTCTGCAAGAACAGAGGCTTTGTCTACGCAGGCTCTGAAATTTACGGCGGCCTGGCCAACTCCTGGGACTACGGCCCCTTGGGTGTGGAGTTTAAGAATAATGTAAAGAAGGCATGGCTGAAGAAGTTTGTCCAGGAGTCTGACTATAATGTTGGCTTGGATGCCGCCATCATTATGAACCCCACCACTTGGGTCACCACCGGTCATGTGGGCTCTTTCTCTGACCCGTTGGTAGACTGCAAGGGCTGTGGCGCCCGTCACCGTGCCGATAAGCTGATTGAAGAGGCTGAGTCTGGCAAGGGTGTCAATGTGGATGCCATGAACCCCTCTGAAATGAATGATTTTATCACCGAGCATGAGGATGTGGTCTGCCCCAACTGCGGTAAGCACCACTTTACCTCCATCCGGAACTTTAACCTGATGTTCCAGACCAAAATCGGCGTTACCGAGGACTCCTCCTCCATCGCTTATCTGCGTCCGGAGACGGCACAGGGTATCTTTGTCAATTTCGATAACATCCAGCGTACCACCCGTAAGAAGCTGCCCTTCGGCGTCTGCCAGGTTGGTAAGGCTTTCCGTAATGAGATTACCCCCGGTAACTTTACCTTCCGTACCCGTGAGTTCGAGCAGATGGAATGCGAGTTCTTCTGCCAGCCCGGCACGGATCTGGAGTGGTTTGCCTATTGGAAGGACTTCTGCAAGAACTGGCTGATCAGCTTGGGCATTAAGGAAGATAGCCTGCGCTTGCGTGACCACGAGCCTGCAGAGCTGGCCTTCTACTCCCGTGCTACTACGGATATTGAATATCAGTTCCCCTTCGGCAACGGCTGGGGCGAACTGTGGGGTATTGCTGACCGTACCGACTACGACCTGGGTCGCCATCAGGAAGCTTCCGGCAAGAAGCTGACCTATTTCGATCAGGAGCTGGGTGAGCACTACATTCCTTATGTCATCGAGCCCTCTCTGGGCTGTGACCGTGTGGCACTGGCCTTCCTGTGCGAAGCTTACGATGAGGAAGTGGTGGGTCAGGACAAAAACGGCAAGGATGATGTTCGTACCGTTCTGCGTCTGCACCCGGCATTGGCACCTTTCAAGGCTGCTGTGCTGCCTCTGTCCAAGAAGCTCTCTCCCAAGGCAGAGGAGATCTACCGCGAGCTGCGTAAGGACTTTATGGTGGATTTTGACGATGCCGGCTCTATCGGTAAGCGCTACCGCCGTGAGGACGAAATCGGCACACCTTTGTGCATTACCGTGGACTTCCAGACTGTGGGCGACGAAACTAGCGAGGCTGATAACTGCGTCACCGTCCGTGACCGTGATACCATGGAGCAGGTCCGTGTTCCCATCTCTGAGCTGAAAGATTACATCGCAAAGAAATGTGAATTCTAAAAAATCAACCGCCCTTTGGGGCGGTTGATTTTTTTGTGTATATTCTTCCGATAAGCTGGCAACAATTTCCTCTAGGGAGGGATATATATGAAAGTAGGAGACATTATGACAAAGCCGGCCATTCACATTAGCCCCAATGAAACGCTGGATGTGGCGGCCAGAACCTTGCAAAAGTATAATATCGGAGCGTTGCCGGTTTGCGGCAGTGACGGAAATCTTTGCGGTATGGTTACGGACAGGGATTTGGTTGTCCGAGGTATCGCATCCGGAAAATCACCCAACCAAACCCTTGTCCGGGAGGTTATGTCCGGTCAGGTGACATCGGTGCAGCCGGATATGGAAGCCGGGGTAGCTGCGCACTTAATGGGCAGATTGCAAATTCGCCGACTGCCGGTGGTGGAACAGGGGAAACTCACCGGAATGGTAAGTCTGGGTGACTTGTCCAAACGGGAGGAAAGTGTAATGGATGCAGCAGACGCATTGACTGATATTTCCGGGAATATTTCCGGTCGGGATAACTGGTAAAAATGCACAGAAAATGCCCCTAATATTTGTAAGAACTACACGATTGCACAATCGTCAAAAAAATCAAAAAAATTTGAAAAAAACTATTGACAAACCAAACACAAAGTGATATCATATGCAAGCTGCCCAATGAACGGCTCGCCGGGAGGACAGCGATCTGTACCTTGTAAATTGAATAACGCAAAGACGAACAAAACACCTTGGACAATTGATGAATTGTTTAAGTTTCGTGTAAACGAATTTAAGCCAACGAAAATTCTTGAGTATAATTTGCTAGACAAATTTATTCAAAACTTTG
>JAZOME010000047.1:0-39321 GCA_045653685.1 Faecousia sp. | reverse complement strand
TGCCGGCACCAAAAAAGCAGACGCCCATCAGGGTGTCTGCTTTTTTGATATGCCGCAGGGAATCGAACCGGCTTGGCGTAAAAGAACAGCCTACCCCGAAGGGGCAGGCTGTTTTTTTGATAGGGGAATTTGAATTGTCTTACACAGACAGTTCGTAGATTTCCACTTCCCAGGGCTTCCATTCGGTGCGGCCCTCGATGGAGGGAGTGGTGTCCTCGTAGTTGGTCAGGACACGCTTCCAGGTAAAGCCCTTCAGCTCCTCAGGAATTTCCACAGGCAGGGTCTCATCGGAGAAGTTGCCCACAACCAGCAGGGTTTCCCGTGCGCACTTACGCAGGTACATAACCATCTGGGGATGATCCATCATCAGGAACTTGAAGTCACCGTCCACAATTGCGGGGTGGGTGCTGCGCATAGCAGTCAGCTTCTTATAGAAATCAAAGATGGAGTTTTCAGAAGCACGGTCAGCCTCATAGTTGATTTCGGTGTAACGGGGGTTGACCTTAATCCAGGGCTTGGCAGTGGTAAAGCCGGCATTGGCGGAGTCATTCCACTGGTAGGGAGTACGGGCGTTGTCACGGCTCATATCACGAAGCTTGCCCAAAGCAACCTCCGGCTTCTCGCCGGCTTCGATCATAGTCCAGTACTTGCCCACGGTGTAGCGCTCGTCGTAATCGTCAATGGTATCGAAGTACACATTGGTCATACCGATTTCTTCACCCTGATAGATGAAGGGAGTGCCAGGCATTGTGTGGGTCAGGGCAGCCAACAGCTTGGCGCTTTCCACACGGTACTCCTGATCGTTGCCGAAACGGGAGACCTGACGGGGAGAGTCGTGGTTGGTCAGGAACTGAGACAACCAGGCGTTGTGCTTCATCAGGTCAATCCAACGCTGCTGAGTCTGCTTGTATTCCTTTACAGTGATCACATTGGGGTTCTTGCCGATCTCGAAGTGGAACAGCATATCAATTTCCTGATGACCCTGGCTGATGTAGTCCAAAGCGCCGTCGGAGGACAGGTTGCCGCACTCGCCAACGGTCATACAGTCGTACTGAGACCATACATTCTTATTGATGGTACGCAGCAGCTCGTGAATGCCGGGGATGTTGGTGCAGATAGCACGGTCTACAACATAGCCGTAGATGCCAACGGGGGGAGCAGGGGGCATCTTGGAGTCGGGCAGACCCTCGGGCTTCTTCAGACGGTTGATAGCGTCCAGACGGAAGCCGTCAACGCCCAAATCCAGCCACCAACGCATCATCTTATACATTTCCTGACGCAGGGGCTCATATTCCCAGTTCACATCAGGCATTTTCTTGGAGTAGTTATGTAAGTAGTATTCACCGGTGGTCTCGTCAAACTCCCAAGCGGAGCCACGGCCCTCGTAGAAGTAGTTGCCCCAGTTGTTGGGCTCTTTGCCGTTTTCTTTGGGGGCGCGCCACACATAGTAATTCCGGTAGGGGTTGTCCTTGGACTTACGGGATTCCTGGAACCATTTGTGCTGGTCGGAGGTGTGGTTCAGAACCAGGTCCATCACAACGCGGATGCCCATACCGTGGGCCTTTTCCAGCAGCTCCTTGAAATCGTCCATGGTACCGAAGGTGGGCTCAATATCGTGATAATCGGAGATATCGTAGCCGTTGTCCACCTGGGGGGACTTGTAGATAGGATTGAGCCAAATGCAGTTGGCACCCAATTCCTTAATCATAGGCAGCTTGGAGATAACACCCTGCAGGTCACCAATGCCGTCGCCGTTGCTGTCGCAGAAGCTCTTACAGTAAATTTGGTAAACGATCGCTTCTTGCCACCATCTTTTTTGCATAATCTTTCTTCCATCCTTTCTTATGCAATATGCCTAGTAATTGCGCACTTGAATTATAGCAAACAAATCCTGCTATTTCAAGCATTATTTTACATAAAATAGGGAAGGAGAGACGGGAGCGAAAGGGGAATTTCGGGGGGAAAGCTGTTGCTGGTGGATGTGCACAAAGCTTTTGTGCAAAGTGTCAAATTTTGGGACTGTATTTTGTGCGAAATGATAGGTTGAAATTATCTGCCAAAAGTGGTAAACTTAACATGCGACAACGGGAGTACTATGCCCTGTTGCAAGCTGTATGTAATGGCGCAATGCCTAAAACATATAATTTAAGGAGGAAAAAATGAAAAAGTTTATTGCAATCGTTTTAGTGCTGGTAACTGTTCTGGGCCTGTGTGCCTGTGGCAAGTCCGGCGGCGGCAGTGGTGAAAAGAACTACTTGTCCGCAGATGGTAAGGTTACTTTGACCATCGGTCTGAAGACTAGTGCTTTGATCATGGATCATAAGAACAACGAGCTCACCAAGTGGGTCGAGGAGAAGTGCAATGTAAACCTGGAATTCCAGGAGTACGCCGGCGGCACCGACATTCCCACTCAGATTTCCACTGCTATTGCTGCCCGTCAGGAGCTGCCCGACATCATCATTGGTGTTGATTTGAACGAAAAGAGTGTGCAGCGCTACGGCCAGGAGGGCTATATCCGGGATCTGCAGGATTACTTTGCCGACAAGGAAGGCGCCTCCAAGATTTTCTGGGACCGTGTCAAAAACGAAATGACCGAATACGAGCAAATGTTGGTTGATAAGCACTTGTCTGATCCCGAAACCGGTGCTATCTACGCAGTTCCTATGGTTGAGACCTCCCTGGTTGACAAGCTGGACAGCATGGTCTGGATCAACAAGGAGTGGATGGACAAGCTGGGTCTTGAGAACCCCACCAACAACGAAGAGCTGTACGAAGTGTTGAAGGCATTTAAGGAAAATGACTGCAACGGTAACGGCGACCCCAATGACGAAATCCCCCTGTACGGTGCTACCACCGGTCTGTGCACCAACGTTATCTCCTGGCTGACCAATACCTTCACCTACTACGACAGAAATCGCTGGTGGATGGTTGACGAGAACAACAAGATTTATGTTCCCTTTACCAAGCCTGAATTCCGTGACGCCATGATCTTCATGAACAAGCTGTATAAGGAAGGCTTGCTGTCCAACATGATGTTCTCCGGCGTTGAGCCCTCCATCTCTACTCCCACCAACGGTGTTCCTCTTTGCGGTATCTTCCTGGGCCATATGAACGGCCATGTGCAGAAGAACAACGACTTGATTTATCAGTATGAGCCTCTGGAGAAATGGGGCTGCTCTATTATGAACGATATGTCCTTCAAAAAGACCACCTTCATTACCGACTCCTGCCCCGAAGAGAATGTGGCTAAGGCATTTGAGGTTCTGATGACACTGTGGAGCTGGGACGGCTCTATGCGTCAGCGTTATGGCGCATACGGCGAAAACTGGACCGAACCCGATCCCGGTGCTGTCTCCGATATCGGTCTGGAATGTACTTACAAGCTGCTGTCAGACCCCTTCGGTACCCAGAACACTGTTCGTTGGTCCAGTATGTGCGGCTTTAACGCATATGCTGAGTGTGAAACCGCACAGACAACTGAATCTTCTCCCTGGCTTGCAAAGCGTATTCAGCTCCATGCTGAGACCTACAAGTTGCACCTGAAGGCTGCTGAGAAATACAATGTCGCATACACTCCTGCAAAGCCCTTCACCTTCACAACGCAGGAGGCAGACGAAGTTAATATGCTGAAGACCAACACGCACGACTATTTCAACAAGACGCTGAACAATTTCATCCGAGGCGAGAGCGGTATGGATCCCAAGAGCGATGCATCTTGGAATGAGTACCTGAATAAGCTGGATGAGCTGGGTCTGAGTAAATACATTCAGTACGCACAGACTGCGTATGACCGCGCCTATCCCAACGGCTAAGGTTTGTTTCTGAATAGCGACTTGAGATGAGAAAACAGGTAGCCGGGAGGAAACTCCCGGCTTGCCGACGATTACAAGAATGAGAAAGGAATGAACCCTATGGCTAAGACTGCTGTGGCAAAGCAGGAAACGCTGATCCCTAAGAAGGGTATCCGCCGCTTTGTCCACAATTTTATCCGTGACTGGCAGCTTTACGTAATGATTGCTATTCCGGTTATCTACATCTTTATCTTTAGTTACCTGCCGATGTACGGCATTCAGATTGCTTTTAAGACCTACTCTCCCCGGAAAGGTATTTGGGGCAGTGACTGGGTTGGCCTTGAAAATTGGCTGAACTTCTTCGGATATTATCGATGGACCAATATCGTTTGGAACACCCTGGCACTTTCTTTGTATGATCTGTTTGTTGTCTTCCCTTTGCCTATCATCCTGGCTCTTATTATCCATGTCCACAAGGGTAAGGCACTGAAGAAATTCGCACAGAATCTTTCCTATATACCTCACTTCATTTCCTTGGTGGTTATGATTGGTATTCTGAACACCGTTTTGAACCCCATTTCCGGTTTGTTGGGCGTTATCTACCGTATACTAGACATTCGTGGTGTCTCGGATATCCGTACCTCTGCGGAAGCCTTCCGTCACCTGTATATTTGGTCCGGTGTTTGGAAGGGCATTGGTTGGGGCTCGATTTTGTATGTGTCCTGCCTATCCGGCGTTCCCGAGGAGCTACATGAGGCTGCAAAGCTGGACGGTGCTTCCCGTCTGCGCCGTATTTGGTCTATTGACATTCCCACCATTATGCCCACTGTGGGTTTGATGCTGATTATGAACTGCGCAGGTCTTCTTTCTGTTGGCTATACGAAGGCATACCTGATGCAGAGTACTACCAATCTTGAGACTTCCGAGTTGATTTCTACCTATGTGTATAAGCAGGGTATTCAAAGCGGTAACATGTCCTTTGGTTCTGCTATTGGTCTGATGCAATCTGTAATTTCCCTGGGCTTAACCTGCCTGGCGAACTGGGTTGCATCTACCCTAACCGACGGCGAAATCGCATTGTTCTAAGGAGGGTGTGACGATGGCAAAAGCAAAAATTAAAAATATCAAAATACACGATACCAAGGCTGACCAGGTCCTGGACATTGTTACCGGCGCACTCCTGGTTTTTCTGATTTTAATTGTTGGCTATCCGATTATATATGTTATCTCCGCTTCCGTCTCCTCTTCTGCGGCGCTGGAGTCAGGCCTGGTTGTTTTCTGGCCTGTTGAATTCTGTCTGGATGCCTACGAATTTGTTTTTAACTATAAGGATGTTTGGGTTGGTTTTCGCAACTCCATCTTCTACACCGGTGTTGACCTGGTGTTCCAGACCTTCTGTACCATCGTGGTTGCCTATCCTCTGTCCCGGCGCTACTTCCAGGGCAGACAGTTCACCACCTGGTATATCTACATCATTACCCGTTTTGGCGCTGGCCTGATTCCTGGCTACATCTTGAAGTGTGACCTGGGCCTTTACAATAACATTTGGGCCATATTGCTGTCCGGCAATATAGCGGTTTCTCATATGCTGATGCTCCGTACCGCTATCAAGTCCAATGTGCCTGAGGATTTGCTGGATGCTGCTCGTATTGACGGCGCCAACCATTTCTATACGGTACTCAACATTGTGATGCCGTTGACCAAGGCAACCTTGTCCGTTTTGGCACTGTATGCAATGGTCGGCAGCTGGAACGAGTACTTCACCGCTATGCTGTACCTGAAAGATAAGTCCTTGTTCCCCTTGCAGTTGGTGCTGCGTCCCATTATGACGGCTGCTTCTACTGCTGTGAATACATCTGAGATGAATCCTAGCTATCAGCAGCAGGCAGATCAGGGCTTGGAGAATGTGCGTTATGCATTGATTATCATTTCCTCCGTGCCTGCTATCCTTGCCTACTTCGTTGTACAGAAGGCATTCAAGGGCGGCGTTATGCTGGGCTCTTTGAAGGGCTAATCAATTACAAACAAAAGAGAACCTAGGGGGGTGCCCCCCAAGGTTCTCTTTTTTTGCACAAAAATACCGGGCGGCAGACTGCCGCCCGGAAAAGCTTTGGATTATTCTGCTTCTGCTTCCTCGCTGGGGAGCTGGGCAATCAGCGTATCAAAGGGCTTTCTGACAAATACGAAGCCGAAAATCATTGCGGTGGCGTAGTAGAACAGCAGCCAAATAGGGGTCATTGCCATAAAGGTGTACAAATCCAAAAAGGCGAAGGCAAGTATGGGCCCCAACTGTAGCAGGGCTACACCAAGGCAGGGCAGGGGGTAGCCAAGGACGAAGAACAGGGTGTTTCGCATCAGCAGCTTCATATTACTGCCAAACCGGGAGTGAAACAGAGGCAGGGCGGACTGATAGGTGATAATCGCCACCAGGCCGATGGCAACGGGCCAAAATGCGGCGCCCAGCATATAAGCGGCTACACCTATCCAAAGCACAAAGGCTACCACCAGAGTAACGATGCCCCAGCTTGCGGTAATGGTGCCGAAGCCGGCCTTAAAGCCTCGGAAGAATGCCTGGGTCAGAGAGGTGTCATCCTCCTTATCCAGCATAACCTTAGCGGCGGTGTACATACCGGCCTGGGCAGCGCCGATGGTAAAAATTGGAATACAGCACAGCAGGTACAGCACATTCAGGATAACCACGTCCGCAATTCTCATAAACAATTGGGAGAAAGGTGAGTCATACTTAAATATCTCCATTTTTTATCCTCCAAAATCTCTAGTAGGCTGAGACAATCAGACATCTATTGTTCAGGTTATAGTTTACGATATATGGCCGCCAATTGCAAGCACAATATGTAAATTTTTAGTGAAAACAGTAGCGGTATTTATGTTTTTGGTGTATAATAGGGAAATATAGGAATATTTACAAAAATGATTTGTTTTATTCACAATCTGCTGATATAATCAATACTGGACAAAATTAGAGGTATTGCGGAAAGGAATCTGGGAGAATGAAAGAGAAGAAGACCTTTGGAGAGAAATTTCGGATTATAATAGACAAGCTGGGCACTTTGGTGCTGATGAATTTGGTATTCCTGGTGGCATCGTTGCCTATTGTCACCATTGGCCCGGCCTGGAACGGACTGCTGACGGCGGTGCGGTATAACATTCGGGGGGATAAGTGGTTTGCCGGTTTCCAATTTGGTTTCAAGACCCGTTTTTGGCGGAGCCTGCTTCTTTGGGTGATTATGCTGTTGCCCTTTTATTACTTTGTTGCGGAAATCAATTTCCACTGGCAGCAGGAGCAGTTAGTGCCCTTGCTGGCGGCGGTATTTGTGTTTGCGCTGCTGAGTATGTTTACCTCCGCAATGCAAATTCTCAATGTGTACATCCCCACAAAGGTTTCCCAGTGGCTGCATAACGCATTTGCTATGCTGAAAAATGGGTTTATCCGGCTTTTGGGCGTAGCAGCGCTTTTTTGGGTACCTTTGTTTATGTTCCTTCTGTGGCCGGAGCCGTTTTTCTATCTGGTGCTGATATTTATTGCCATTTATTTTGCCTTGGTGGCACTGCTGAGCACCATGCTTCTTAAGGAAAATTTGGTGGACCTTTTGTTGGAAGCCCGGGCAGAAGGAACGCTTTTGGCAGAGGAAGGCAGAAATAAGAATAAGGATGCGTAATTATGGCAAAGAAATTTAAAGAAACTGCGTTATATCAGGACTGGCTCACCGTGAAGGAACAGATGGAGCCGATGTCCAAGTGGGAAAAGCTGGGCCACCTTTGGTACTGCTATAAGGTGTATATCCTGTTTTTTGGCGGCTGTTTTCTGGCGCTGGGTATCATATTAGGCTCTTTTATCAGCTATCAGTCCCAGGAAGAGCTGGTGTCCGGTATGCTGGTGAATTTGGATTTGAAGCAGGCAGGCCTGGAATATCTGCGAGAGGATTACTCAGTGTATTTAGGTGCGGAGAAGAACCAGTCTGCCGGCTTGGAGACTACCCATTTTGGCCCCTTGGACGACCCGTTCAATGCTGAGGAAAATTACAGCCAGGCCTTGGTGGTGATTGCCCGGGTGGAGGGTCAAATGATGGACTATATCCTGCTGGACGAGTTCGGTATGGAGACCTTTATCGTTTACGATATCTATCAGGATTTACGGGAATTCTTCACGGAGGCGGAGCTGGCGGAGTTTGATGCTCAGGGCCGGGTGCGGTATGCCCAGTATGAGGGTGAGACGGACAAGCGCCCCATCGCCATTGATGTTTCGGATGTTCCCTTTATCCGGGACAATGTGGAAGGGGAAGAAGAGGGCGTGTATTTTGCCATGTCCGGCCATAATCCGGATATGGAAATGTGCCGAACAACCTGGGATTACATCCACAATTGGAAAAGCGAAGCAGAATAAAAAATGACCACAGTAGGCTGAGCCTACTGTGGTCTTTCTTTTATTGGTTCAAATTCTTTACATATTCGTCCATATCTATGAGCTTGCCGCCCTCCAAACGGGATTGCTCTGCGGCAAAAGCTAAGTAGTGGCTCTGTGCGGAACGGTCCAGGAAGGTGATGGAGCTGGTGTCGAAATCGTCGCCCCGATACAGCCGCACCACATCATACACAAGACCGGCATCGCCGCCGCCGTGACCGGTGAAATCGTCACACAGGGCTTCCAAATCAATCTTGGTAGGCGCTACTTCGCCGAAACGCTGATAGTACAGCTCGTTTTCCCGGAAATTGCCCCAAATCTCGCCCTGGGTACCCATCACACGGATGGTGCGGGTTTGATTGTTGGAAAAGCCGGTCATTTGGAAGGTAACGGTGACCTTATCCTCCAGCTCCATAGCAATTACCTGGTGGTCCACCACATTGTTATCCATTTTATATACACACCGGCCGTAGTCGGTGTCCCGGAGGACCTGCAGAATGTTCTCCTCGTTGGGTTCCGGGTGCAAAATGGTGGTGGGCCACTTGGGAAGTCTGCCTAAATAGTATCGAGGTGCGTGGAAAGGACAATCCAGAGGACAGTCAAAGCAACGCTCGGTAGCACCCTCCGGGCAATTCTCGGCAGTAAAGTGGCTCTGAGAACCGAAGGAGGACAGCTTTTTGCACATTTTTCCGGTGAGCCACTGGATGATGTCCATATCGTGACTGCACTTTGCCAGTATCATAGGGCTGGAGCTTGCTTCCTTGTGCCAGTTGCCACGGACATAGCTGTGGGCATAGTGGTGACAGCCCACCTGCTCATCGGCCTCCAGGGTACGGACACGGCCGATGACGCCTTCGTCAATCAGGCGCTTGATTTGCTTGTAGAACACGGTGTAGCGCAGGACATGGCACACAATTACACGGCGGCCCAGCCTTTCGGCGGTGGCAGCAATTTTGACAATGTCCTCCAGCTTGTTGGCAATGGGCTTTTCCAAAAGCAGGTCATAGCCCAGCTCCATAGCCCGGGTAGCGTGGTCCAAATGCTGGGCATCCTGGGTGGCAACCACCATAATGTCTGCCAGCTTGGGCTGCGCCAGCAGGGCGTCTGCGCTGTCAAACAGCCGTTCCTCCGGCAAATGCAGGTACTTGTTGGCGGCATCCAGGCGGATGCGCCGTGTATCGGCCATAGCCGTGATTTCCATTTCCTCCGGGTATTTCAAAGCTTTGGCAGCATAGGCAGTGCCACGGTTGCCCATACCCATTACGGCAAAGGTTATTTTTTTCATAGGGTTTACCCTCCTGAAATTCATAGTTCTTCAGTTTGTTTATACCACCCGAAATAGCAGATGTCAAGAAAAGCAAAATGGATAAATGCTTTCTTGGGGCAAAATGTCAATTACAGCTTGAAAAGGAGTAGGAGAAATGAATAATAGAAAAAGCCCCAAACCGTAAACTTGCGTTTGACGGTTTGGCGCTTCCGTGACCTATTATAAGAAGATTATCTCTTCTTCCACTCGTCATACTGCTCCAGGTAAGCCTTCTCCACAGCAGGGAACTTACGCAGAGTGTTGACTACTTCACCGCCGTTGTACTTGCGGTCACCCACATCCTCGGTAGTACCGATGATGGTGATGTTACACTGACGGTGACGGGCACGGACATGGTCCCAGTCGATGAAGTAGATGTGAGCGAATTCGCCGCCATCCAGCTTGCCGTCCTTGATGGTCATGGTCTCGCTTCTGCCGAAGAAGCAGGAACGCAGGTGGCCATCGGTGTTCATAGAGGTGAAGTTACCGGGCTCGTTCACATAACGGCCGAACTGTGCGTGAACAGGGCCGGGGTGACGGTAGTCGCCCTCGTTGGTGTAGTCAGGGATCAGACCGCGCATAATGTCCAGCAGGTCGTGCTGCAGGTACTCCAGATCGAAGGTGTCGAAATCGTGGGAGCACTCCTGGATCATAACGGAGCAGGTGGTGTGGTGAGAAACGATGGCTACAGTGCCGTTCTTGATGCCGGACTCGGCAACAATGTTCATAACATCGGTGGAGATGTCATGGAAGGTGGGAACCCAACCACGGGACTGCAGTTCAATTTCTTTCTGAACAATTTTCATTTCCATTTTTAGTTTCCTCCTGATATGTAAATTAAAGGGTTTATGAATTAGTTATGACGCTCGTCCCAAGCCTTGCGGCAGGCGGCAATCATCTCGTCTACCATAGCGGGACGGTCGGCAGCCTTGGCAACACCACTGGAAGAACCGGTGGCATCGGCACCTGCGATGATGGTGTTGTACACATCCTCACCGCCGGCAATACCGGCAGCAGTCAGCACCAGGATATCGGGGTTGACATCCTTAACGCACTTGGTAGCGGCTTCCACATACTCCGGACCTACGCTGACGCCGGTGCCAATCAAAGCGGCGGGCTCGGCAACAATAATGTCCGGGTTCAAGGTGGCAATCTTAGCGGCCTCTTCCTCAGAATCGGCGCACACGATGGTGGTCAGACCCACTTGCTCTGCACGCTGGATGGTCTCAGCCAAAACTTCAAAGCTCAAAGGCTTTTCCACATGGTTCAGCATAACACCCTCAGCACCGGCAGCAACCAGGCTCTCCGGCAGGATATCTGCCAAACCTCTGCCTACGGGAATGGGGTCCATATGGGGGGCAAATACGTGAATACGCTTGGTGTTCTCCTTTACACGGCGGATATCCACCACCGGGCAGGTGAAGATAATATCCACATCGTACTTCTCGGAAGCTTTGTCAGCAGCCTGGGCAAGCTCCAGGATTTCGTCACCGTAGAGGTAGGACTTGGGGCCGATTTCAAAGAACGGGGCTTTAATAGAGGTCATAGTATCACTCCTTCGTCAAATTTCCTGCTATATTATACCAATTCCCGGACAAACCGTCAATAGACATTCTGAAGAAAAAACCCAAAATCCCTTGCAAATGGCGAAAAAAAAGAGTATAATTTAGGCATTACAAAAAGGAGGATATAATTATGAGTATGAAAGAGGCATTGGCTGCTGCAAAGGCGGCCTATGATATCGAGGCGCAGTGTATTACCGAGATGAAGGATTACTTCGACGAGGAAGCATTTACCAAGGCTGTGGAGCTGTTGGCAAAGGCTCCCCGTATCGGTGCTGCAGGCAGCGGTCACTCCGGCATCATCTGTCAGCACTTTGCCCACCTGATGTGCTGCATTGAGCGCCCTGCCCGTTTTGTCAGCCCTGCGGAGGCTGTCCACGGCGCTACCGGATTTATCCAGGAGGGCGATGTAATGCTGTTTGCCTCCCGTGGCGGTAAGACCAAGGAGCTGCTGCCCATTGTGGATATCTGCAAGGCAAAGGGCGTGAAGATTATCACTGTGACGGAGAATTTGGAATCTCCCTTGGCAACGGCTGCAGATGTGGTGATTAAGCAGCATGTGAACCGGGAAACCGACAAGTGGAACGCCCAGGGCACTACCTCCACCACCGCTTTGTGTATGCTGTTCCACGCACTGCAGGCAGCGCTGATTGAGTACACCGGCTATCAGGCAGAGCAGTTTGCCCTCATTCACCCCGGCGGAGCAGTGGGCGAACGGCTGAACAACAAGGCACTTTGATCGTTTGCAAGGAAACGAAATCTGAAAAGGTTGTGAGAAAGACGATGTACATAGGAATTGATTTGGGCAGCACCAATATGAAGGCTGCCATTTATGACAAGGACTTTTGCCTGGTGGACCGGCAGAGCCGCCCGGTAAGCTATATCCGGGACGGTGGCTTTGTGGAGTTTGACGCAGAGGCGTATGTGGCAGACCTGATGGGCCTATTGGGGGATATGGTGAAGGAAAATAAGATTTCCCAAATTCGTCAGTTGGCCTTTACCGGTCAGGCGGAGAGCCTGGTGGTGGTAGGCAAGGACGGCAAGCCTTTGATGAATGCCATTTCCTGGATGGACGAGCGTTCTGTGGCGGAGTGCCAGGAGCTTTCCCAAAAGTTTTCTCCGGAAGTCTGCGAGGCAGTTACCGGACAGATGGCGGTGCTCCCCACTTGGCCGGCTACCAAAATTCAGTGGCTGCGGACCAACCGCCCTGAAGTTTATGAAAATGCCGAGACCTATATGCTGCTGAAGGACTATGTGGTGTTCTGCCTCACCGGGCAGAAATGGGCCGATATGTCCATTGCAACCTTCAGCTTGTATTTCGATATTTACAACAAGTGCTACTGGAAGGAAATGCTGGACGCTATTGGCGTAAAGGAAAGCCAGCTTCCTAAGCTGTGTGAGCCCTGCTCTGTGGCTGGCACGCTGCTTCCGGAAATTGCAGAAAAGCTGGGTATGAGCGAAAGCACCCAGGTCAATGTGGGCACGCTGGACCACTTTGCCGGTATGATCGGCACCGGCAATATCGCCCCCGGCGGCATTACTTTGTCCACCGGTACGGTGATGGCCATGGCTACGATGTGCGGCAATCCTGTGCCCAAAAGCTGCGGCAGTGCTATGCACTACGGCTTCCTGCCGGACACCTATGTGATGCTTCCCGTGGTGGAAAGCGGCGGTGTCAGCCTGGAATGGTTCAAGCGCAACTGTATGCAGGCCAGCTATGACGAAATGAACCAGGCTTTGCAAAGCCGGGAGCCCAATGAGCTGTTGTTCCTGCCCTATTTGGTGGGCACCAACGCTCCGGAGTTTGACAGTCAGGCTACCGGTGTGTTCTGGGGCTTGCGCCAGGAGCACGATAGCATTGATATGGCCGGTGCGGTTATGGAGGGCGTCAGCTTTGTGCTGAAGAAGAATTGCCTCCATGTGGCGGACAAGGGCGTGAACCTGACCGGCATTATTGCCACCGGCGGCGGCGCCAAGAGCCCGGTGTGGTGCCAGTATCAGGCGGATATTACCGGTCTGCCGGTGTATATCCCCGGAGAAAAGGAAGCCGCCTGTCTGGGCGCAGCTATGATTGCCGGCGTGTCTGACGGCCGGTTCGACAGCTTCCAAAGCGCATCGGACGCTTGCGTGAAAATGGAAAAGCAGTACACCCCCAATCCCACAGAGCGTTTGGAGCGAAAGTTCCGCCGGTTCTGTGCGCTGTACCAAGCTTCCCTGGAGCTTAGTGACTTGCAGTAAGGGGAGGGCCAGCTATGAAATTTTTAATTGACGATGCCAACATCGAACGGATTAAAGAGCTTTATAATTACTATCCCATTGACGGCGTGACCACCAACCCTTCTATTTTGGCAAAATACGGCAAGCCTCCTTATGAGGCGTTGATTGCTATTCGTGAATTCATCGGTAACAAGGCTGAGCTCCACGCTCAGGTTGTCTCCACCACCGCAGAGGCTATGGTGGAGGAGGGCCGGAAAATCGAACGGATTTTGGGCAACAACACCTATATCAAAATCCCCACCATTCCCGAGGGTTTGAAGGCGATGCGGATTTTGCGTGGGGAGGGCTACCATGTGACAGCCACCGCTATCTACACCCCTATGCAGGCTTATCTTGCGGCCAAGGCCGGCGCAGAATATGCCGCCCCCTATGTCAACCGCATTGATAACCTGGGCGGTGACGGCGTGGACAGCACCAAGAAAATGCACGATATTTACACCTATAACAGCCTGGATACCCGTATCCTGGCGGCAGGCTTCAAAAATTCCCAGCAGGTGCAGGAGCTGTGCGAATACGGCATTAGCTGTCTGACCATTGCCTCGGATGTGATTGAAAACCTGATTAAAAATGCCAATGTGACTGCCGCCGTGTCCGATTTCGTGACGGACTTTGAAGCGCTGTGCGGCCAGGGCAAGACTATGTTGAATTGTGAGGAATAAGTATGGCGATTTTATCTCCTTCTATTTTGTCGGCGGACTATATGCACTTTGCCCAGGATATGGACAAGGTGAAAAGTGAGGGCGCTAAGTGGCTTCATGTGGATATTATGGACGGTCATTTTGTGCCCAATATGTCCTTTGGCTATGCCTGGGTGAAGGCTATGCGGCCGATTACAGACCTGGTGCTGGATGTGCACCTGATGATTGACACCCCCATCAAGTATGCCGAGGAATTCTGCAAGGCAGGTTCAGACTACCTGACGGTGCACGTGGAAGCGGACACCGAGGAAAATATCCATAAGACCCTGGAGCTGATTCGCTCCTACGGCGTCAAGCCCGGTGTGGTTGTCAAGCCCAAGACCCCGGCTGAGGCAATTTTGCCTTTTATCAACGAGGTGGATTTGGTGCTGGTGATGACGGTGGAGCCCGGCTTTGGCGGTCAGAAGTTTATGGCGGATATGATGCCGAAGCTGAAGAAAATCCGGGAGCTTCTGGATCAGCACAACCCCCAGTGCCACCTGGAGGTGGACGGCGGTGTGGATTTGACCACCGGAGAAATCTGCAAGGAAAACGGCGCAGATGTGCTGGTGGCAGGTTCTGCCTTCTTTGGGGCAGCCGACCGTGCAGCCTTCTGCAAGGCAATTGAAAAATAAATCATAAGGGCGGTCTAGACTTTCTCTAGACCGCCCTATATTTTTATTTCTTCATCTGCTCCATATGGGCCTTAATGGCTTGGAAGGACTTGTCGCTGATGGCGTGCTCCAACCGGCAGGCATCCTCTGCAGCGGTTTTTTCGTCCACACCCAGCATCGTCAGTAGTCCCGAGAGCACGGTGTGCCGTTCGTAAATGGTGTTGGCCACCTGCAGACCGCTTTCCGTCAGGGTGATATAGCCGTTTTTGTCCACGGTGATGTAGCCCCCGTTTTTCAGAAGACCCACCGCCCGGCTGATACTGGGCTTGGAGTAGCCCATATGCTCGGAAATATCAACAGAGCGCACCGTCCCATTCTTTTTTTGTAAAACGTGGATGGTTTCTAAGTACATCTCTCCGGATTCGTGAATACCCATAGATAGCTCCTTGACATTTTTTTTGATTATATCACATTTCGTGCATAATAGCAAGTATGTACCGGGGACAGCATTCTGCCCCCCGGTGTGCTTACTGCATGCCCTGCTCGTAAGCTTCAATCATCTTCTTGACCATCTGGCCGCCCACGGAACCGGCCTCACGGCTGGTCAGGTGACCGTTGTAGCCGTTGGTCAGGTTTACGCCGACCTCCCTTGGTGTCCTTTTTACCTATTAAACGTCCCCTACAGGGAGAGTTTGAACAGGTTGCGGACCGAGGGGAACCATCTCTCGGATAGGCTCATCCACAATCTCGCCAATGAACTTGTAAAAGATTCGGATGCTCTGCTGAAAGCTGGCATTTTTCCGGGGCATCTTCTCATAGCCCTCCGGGAGAATTTTTTCGCCAACCTCAATACGGTCGATAAAAGTTACAAGAGTATCCCGATCCAGAGTTTCAATATAGGTGTACTGCTTGATCAGTGCAAAGAACCGTTCATAGTTTTCCTGAATTTCATCTGTAGGGTCATCTACATTCAGCTCTGCGATTTTCGTTTCCAGGGCACTAGCTTCCTTTTCCAGATCAGGGATCACACGGGCCAATCGATCATCGGAGATTTTTTCTTCCGCATTATCCATATACATCTTGGTAATCATTCGGTCGATCATCTTCAGGCGAGCCTGTGCCTGTTCTATCTGTGCCTGTTTGTCAGCCAAATTCATTCTGGAATTTTCTTGGGCGGTCACGGACCGAACCAGGGCATCAATTTCTACATCGGACAAGGCAATCAGACTGTTCAGATCATTCCGAACGATTTCGCAGATATCGGCATAACGGATATTGACACCGGTGCAAGGATTCGCCAGATGCTTCTTCGTGTGGTTGCAGGATAAGAACCAGTATTTTTCCCGCTCCCCTTTATGAACCGTTCCGGATGAACAGAGAGAATAGCCGCACTTGCTGCATACTGCGATACCACCGAAAATACTCTTTCGAATATGGTCATACTGGCGGTAGTCACGGGAAGCCTTTCCGATATTGGTCTGGGCTTTCACAAAGGTGTCTGCATCGACCAGAGGTTCGTGGGTACCCTCGGTGATCGTCCAGTCCTGCTTTGGAACCGGGACCTTCTTTTTCGATTTCACACTAATCTTCTTGGTTTTTCCCAGAACCGTATCTCCTAGATACACCCTGTTTTTCAGGATTCGCTTGACCGTGGTATGGTTCCAAATGTCCGATGCTCTGGCTGCACCTTCCGGAGTGAAATTGTCCCGGCACAATGCCCGGTATTTCAACGGGGGCATGATACCCTCTGCGCTCAGGTCCGTTGCGATTTTAATGCAGGAATCCCCGGCAACTGCCCGCTCAAAGATTCGCTTGACAATGGGAGCGGTATCCTCATTGGGTACTAAAACATCCTTTGTCTGAGGATGCTTCTTGTATCCGTAAGGAGCGCAGGCGCAGTATTCGCCGCGCTGCCGCTTCATTTTCAGGACGTCCTTGATTTTTCTGGAACCGTCACGCAGATAGACCTCGTTCATTGCGAACTGGAACGGAGCCATCACATTTTCGGTTTCAGAGTCAAAGTTATCTGCAATCGCAATATAGCGGATCTGATTTTCCGGAAAGAACTGCTCCGCGTAATAGCTGGATTCTCTCATGTCACGGCCCAGCCGGGACAGGTCCTTGGTGATGACCACATTGGCTTTTCTTGTTTCCAGGGCTCGCATCATTTCCTGAAAACCGGGGCGTTCAAAATTGCCGCCGGACCAGCCATCGTCCACAAAGAATTTCAGAATCGTGATACCGTGCTGTTGACAGTAGGCTTCCACAATCTTTTTTTGATTGGAAATACTGGTGGACTCACTTTTCTGGGCTTCTTCACGGGACAACCGGTAATAGGCGTAGGCGAACAACTGGATTCTGCTGCCTATGCCGTATCCAGCTCTGGGAGATCCGGGATAGATATTTCTGGCGGTAGAATAGGGTTGATAATTTGTGCGCATGGTTTCCTCCACTAACCTGCGTCTCTTCCACTGTTATTATAAGAGGCAGACCCGGAGTTTGTCAAAGGTAAGAGCTGGGAATGATTTTCCTCCACTCGTTTCTGGATGATCTCAGATACATTCTGATTGCCAACAAAAACCCGGCTAACAAAATACGTTGCATTACCGATCACAATGTTTTCCATGGTGGTTCCTCCTTAAACTGGAAAGCTGTTTCATCTGCAAAGAGTATTTACAAAAATACCAGCTTATATGCTATTTGTTTTCGTGTAACGTATATGGCCAAAGTTGCATGAATGTGCTAGTAGTGGCGCATTATCACGAAGGAAAAACAGGCGGATATCTATGTTCGGGACTTTCCACTGCTGTGGAAGCAAGGAGAAATGATCGCCAGAGAAGAGGCAAGACACCTGAACGTATGGCATAACACGTTTCTGAGGTAGAATAGGGAAATTGTATAAAAAAGTACACTTTATTCGCCCATTTGCGCTTGATAAAATCAAAGAAATGTGGTATTGTGTATTTAGGTATAGAATGGCAAGTATTAAGTGGACGACAAGGTTACTTTGCGTTCCATGGGCAAGAGAAAGTCCAATCAGAATAATATGCTTCCATCTGTCAATATCAATAGCGTTTGAGTGATTGGTGTATGAACAAAAAAGACTTGAAGAGATTAAGAAGACGAGATTTGCTGGAAATGCTGCTGGAACTCAGCAAAGAGAACGAGCAACTGCGAGCGAGTAACGATGAATTGACCGCGCAGTTGCAGGACCGAAATCTGGCCATTTCCGAAGCTGGATCCCTGGCGGAAGCAGCGCTGCAGCTAAATGCTGTATTCCGGGCGGCGCAGGATGCCTGCGATCAATATACATATAATATGCAGCTGCATTGCCAGCGAATGGAAGAAGAGACAAAGGATAAATGTATGCTGATGCTCAGCGAAAGCGAGCATCAATTGGGATTATATGAAAAAGACGATTGTGAATGAAAGACCCTCAGTAGAAATGCTGGAAGCCGAACTGAACCGGGTGAAATACAAGCAGCGCTACTGGGTGGTGCTGAAAAGCACGATTTACACCCTGATTACCGTGGCAGCGGTGGCTGGGCTGGTGGCAACGTTATGGCTTCCTGTGCTACAGATTTACGGAAGTTCCATGGCACCCACTCTGCAGGATGGCGAAATCGTGTTCTCTGTGAAGACGGCAGACTTGGAACAGGGGGATATTATTGCTTTCTACTATAACAACAAGATCCTGGTAAAACGGGTTATTGCGGGCCCCGGCGATTGGGTTAATATTTTTTCTGAAAATGGAGACGTATTTGTAAATGATGTTCTGCTGGAAGAGCCCTATCTTCAGGAAAAATCCTTTGGCGATGCGGATATTGAATTTCCCTATCAGGTACCTGATGGCAAGGTTTTCGTCATGGGTGATCATCGTTCCACATCTGTGGATTCAAGGCACACGGCGGTTGGCTGTGTTGCGGAAGAGCAAATTGTAGGAAAAATTGTATTTCGGGTTTGGCCACTGAAGCAGTTCGGCGGATTCTAAAGCAAGGAGGTGCGGCAATGCAGAAAATACTTCTGAATGAAGCAGAAAAATATGCGAAGCAGAATTATCGGCGGTACGTCTGGCGTAAGTTTGTCCGGGTGATGGCCTGTATTGTGGTTTTCTGCACGGTCTATGCACTGATTCTTCCTGCAATTACGATGGAGAAGAAACCATGTGATTTGGAAGAACACACCCATAGTGAGATCTGCTATGATGCCTTGGAGCTGATCTGCGGCAAGGAAGAACATACCCATGATCTGGTCTGCCAGAACGATCCGGAAGCAGATGTGGAAACGGAAACGGACTGGATGGCTACCTTTGCGGATGTTACTCTGACTGGCGAGTGGGACCAGGATCTGCTGGCCATCGCCCGGAGTCAGCTGGGTTATCAGGAAAGCACCCGTAATTATGAAGTTATGGAAGATGGCGAAACCATCAAGGGCTATACCCGCTATGGCGATTGGTACGGCCTCCCCTACGGCGACTGGTGTGCCATGTTTGTCTCCTTCTGCCTGAATTATGCAGGTGTCGAGGATATGCCGTTGGATTGCAACTGCCCCAAATGGGTGGAAAGGCTGACAGAGGAGAAATTGTACCATCCCGCCGGCGAGTATACGCCTATCATCGGTGATTTGATCTTCTTCGACTGGAACGCTGATGAAATATCCGACCATGTGGGTATCGTGGCTGAGATTATCCCGGCTGTGGAAGACGGGGTTGCGAAGGTAAAAATCATTGATGGTGATTATGACGAACGAGTAAGCGAACGGGAGTATCCATTGGATGCTGCTGCGATCCTTGGTTACGGCATGCTGCCGGAGCAGACTGACCCTCAGGCTCAGGCGGTCATTGATATGATCGACCAGCTTCCCACCTATGAGGAAATGGAGCAGACGCTTCTGGCCTATGAAGAGGCAGAGGATATGGCCTCCTATGAGGAATATTTCATCAGGGTGGGCCAGAACGGCCTGCGGGCCTATAATACCTACCAGGAGCTGACCGAGGCGCAGCAAGCCCAGGTCACCAATATCGACCGGCTGATGGATTTGTCCTCGGTTTGGAGTGTTGCGACACTGGCTGACTATACCACAAAGGTTCACTGGGTTGATTACTATAACTATGACGAAGGCCTGGAAGTAAGCAGAGAAACCTCCGCAGTCATATTTGCAAACGAGCCTGTGGATGAGGTTGGCTACTATTTCTGGACGGGCTTCGTGATTGAAAGAGAAGGTGCGCACTTCCGAGTGAAAGAAGTGTTGCCTTATGAAACGAACAAGGCCGGCAGAACACCCAGTGAAACGGGCTATATCCTGCTTATCTCTGGCGATGTTGAGTCTAAAGCTGCGGTAGGCGATTATGTTGATTTTCAGGACTTCTATCCGGATCACCACTATGGTCTTAGTATCGACGGTTATGGAAACGTTACTTTCTCCAATAACAAAATGGTTGTTTCGCAAGCACCTGTCGTTGAGAATTATGCCAGCACAAGCGCATTCGTTAATCTGAATCTGTATGATTATCACGGTGATATTAACACCAACGGATATACAGATATCAACAAATACTTTCTGGCAGGCAACACGGAATATCCCGGGTTCCAGTGGAATGGCGGTGCCTATCCTTACAGATACCGTAAGGATGCAGGTCTAGCAGTAGAAAACCCGGAACGGGATTGGATTGCGAGCCGCTATTATGTTGACACGCTTGACTTTGGTAACTCGTATATTACGGACTATGGCCTGGATGCGTACTTCCTGTCTGATTTTGAAATGCTGGTGAGTGATCCTTGGTATAAGGGTGATAAGACCAGTGGCAGCGTAGCAGTTGCGAAGGCGGATGCTTCAAACGGTCTGATTAACGGAATAGTCTATGGAGAAATGTACGGTCGGAACAGCAACACCAACCACCCCATTGGTGTTTCCACAAAGTATGCATCAATCGGCAAAAAGCTCGCCTATGATGAAAATGGTTATTATCCGAAACTCGGTTATGCAGCAACTCCTTATGGCGAAAGTCTGAGATATCTGTTTGATGCTACGCATCCCGGACATTTCGCTGAAAAGAAGAATACCCAAAATATTGATGGTCTGTTCCAGAAGAATGAGGAAACCGGCGAGTATTACTATGACAGCCGTGAAAATCATGCACAGTTCGATGCAGCTACCAATAAATTCGTTCTTTACAAGCAGGTCATTACCCCTAATTATATACTCTATCCCTTTGGCAACTTCCTGCCTCTCAACGACATTACAAACCCTGAAAGCGCAACACAGGTTTCTGCCTTTGATTATCAGGGCGGCGTGAAGTCATATTTTGAGAGTGTTATGCTTGAGCTTCAGTCTAAGGAATCATCAAGTCTGACAAATTCCGAAATCCAACTGCACAGAATGCTGATGTCGTATCGTTATAATTGGGAAAACTGGGAGAACCCCAAGAGAAGCGACGGCAGAAAATGGCCCTCCATTACTGCTGCTGATACGCTGAACGACTATTTTGACAACTCGTCCGAATTCGGAGACGAGGGCGCAGATTTCTACAGGGCAGATCTTCAGAATTTACTGACCAAACTGTATAATATCGACTACAATATCCCTAAGAATTTCTTCTTTGGCATGGATATGTCGATGAACTTCATACAACCCAAAGACGGCTTGACCGGCAATGATACCAACAAAGACGGAACACCGGACTACCCAATGGTTTTCTATTTTTGTGGTGATGATGACGTTTGGGCCTATATTGATAATATTCTTTTCCTTGACCTGACGGGTATCCACCGTCATGTTGGCGGAAAAATTGATTTTGTCAATGGTAAAGTTTATTATTATGCCATGGATAGCTACATCAATGGTGCTATTGAAGATTCCCCGTACTATTCCATGACGTTTGCTGAGATTCTTATGCAGCATGGCGGCATCGCTGAGGCGGATCTCGGAAAGTACCTGAAGAAGGATAGTTCCGGAAATTATACAACTTTCCTGGATTACACTACCCATAAGTTCAACTTCTACTACGCGGAGCGTGGTTCCGGTTCTTCTGTCTGCCGGATCAATTTCAACTTTCCGCTGCTGCAGGAGAATGACATCTCCGTGACCAAGGAGTTGACCAGCACTACCAATGTTGCGATGCTGGGCAACCCGGACTTCATGTTCCAGGTCCTGAATGCCACCGACGCAAAACCCTTTATCCTCGAGGGCACGAACTACACTATCTATGACACCGCCACCGATACCCCCGTTGACATCGGTACGGTTGGCGAGAACGGCATATTCACCCTGAAAGCAGGCCAGCGCGCGGTTTTCACTGGAGTCAGCGAAAAAGCAGGTCAGTACTGTGTCCGTGAAATACTGGATAAGGATTTTGTAGACCAGTACGACAGGTTCTATGTGGACGGTACAGTGATCACAAAGGATAACTTGTCCAGTACTGACGACGGTGAATTCAAAGGCGTTGTAAGTCCCGTGAAGGATATCTCCAATGGCTCGACAGTATTCGCCTTTAACAACCATGTCGATGCTACAAAGCTGAGCCATCTGACTGTCGCAAAGAATGTGTCTGGCACAAGTGTGGATCAGCAGTTCAAGATAAACGTCAAACTGGATGACAAACCTCTCCCTGCGGGCACAGAGTACATACTGTATGATACCGAGCTATTCCTGGGGCAAGGAAAAAAGGTAGAGGTGGGAAGAAATACTGTTTCTGCCGAGGAACCCGGTGTTATTCTGGTGAGGGACGGTCAAACCGCGTGGATCGATGCGATTCTGCCGGGAACCACCTTTTATGTGTCTGAAGACAGTGGCTCGGCAGAGGGATATTCCGCAACATACGCTCCTCTCCTGGGAGAGCAATGGATAGATGAACCCACTGCCAACGGTATCGGAGGCGTCGTTCCCGTTAAGGTGGATGAGAACACCCATGTGTGTGTCGAGGTCAAAAACACCCCGGCCCAGTGTTCGCTTGAAATTCCTTTTACGAAAATCCTGACAAACGGCTCCTATGATCCTGATACCGTGCATACATACAGCTTCATACTTGATCTAAAATACATAGGCACGACTGAGGTGACGGGGAAGCATAAGGAAGAAAAAGTGATAACGTTCCAGGGTACCACTTCGCCGGAATTCATCTTTACGTTAAACTATGTTTACAATGATTTCCCAACGGGAGTTACCTATTTGACGTATGAAATCACGGAAAAAGTGCAGGATGATCTGAAAGCCATCTACGATTCCACTAAATACTATGCCACGGTTATGGTTACCAAAACCAACAATAAGCTTACGGCATCTTGTTTTGCGTTAACAAAGGACAAGCCAACTCCTGATGGAACCGATGTGACCCAGATTACCTTTACCAACACTCTGCTTGGCGATTTGACATTGAACAAGCAGGTTAATGGTGGAGCGGTTACCAAGGCGAATGGCAGCTTTGACTTTACGGTCCAAATCGGAACGAATGGCACAACGGCGCTGCAGAACTGGACTGTCCAGGTTGTCAAGAATGGTCAGTCTATTGGTACCGAAACCACAGATTCCAACGGCATTATCAACCTGACGGGTATCAAACACGGCGACAAGGTGCAGCTTCTGGGCATTCCCCTGGGATGTGTCTGGAAGATCACAGAAACGAATGCTGACGGCTATATCGTAAGCTGGACAGTGGGTGGAACCTCCGGCAATTCGAATGTTGCCACCGGCAATATTCCGGCAGGCGGCATGAACGTGATATTTACCAACAAATACACCTATGAGCTTCCCGAGACCGGCGGGGCCGGTACAATTCCTTATAGAATGGCGGGCTTGGTGCTGATGCTATTCAGCATGGCCTACCTGATCTATAGATCCAAAGCACGCGGAAGGGGGTCGTACCGATCTACCTGACGCAAATCAAGCCCGTCCGTATAACCACAAAACCAAAGGAGGAAAGGAACGAAAACTATGAAAAACACTAGAAGACTCTTCGCTATGGTCCCGTAAATGTCTTCCCGGAAAAGAGTAATGCACTTCTCCGGGAAACTGCCGTTTCTGGAAAGCAGGCGCTTTTAGGTGCCGGATTTCGGAGGTGCAGCAGATCCAATTTCGTCTATATTTGGGTACAATCCCTGCTTATAGAAATTTTATTAGGAGGAAACAAAAATGAATGTTAATTTGAAAAGATTGCTTAGCTTTCTCGTTGTAATGGCGTTGGTTTTGGGAATGGTTCCTGCCATCGGTATTCCCGCAGTAACAGCTAAAGCAGAAGAAACTAAGCCTACCTATGCTGATGATCTGTCGCTTGATGCAGAGAACAAGGCGTGGTGTCCCGGCTGTGGGGATACCGTGACTTGGGAAGCTGCAACAGGTGGACAAATCACTGGAGATGGTAAACACGTCTATCTGAAAGGTGACTTAACACATGGCACAGACACCGACCAATCTGTCGCTGTTTATAGCGGCAAAAAGATTTGCTTGCACCTGAATGGTCATACCTATAAAGCAAAGACCATCTATGCAACAGGCACAGTGAATGTCTATAGCGGCGACGGCGGCAAGGTTCAGTTCCTTGACGGCGTAGCAACCGGTGTCCAAACTGGTAACAATAGTGCTGTGATTAACTTGTACGGCGGTACATATTCCTTCGCGAACGCAGAAACCGCCGGCAACATTTTAAGCGCTGGCACAAAGGATGGATCAGGTACGATAAATCTGTATGATGCAGTGGCAATAGGCAATTTTGCGATGTTTTACGGTACCGCCCAGATTTACCTGTATGGCACATCTGGTTTGAACGGCACCTGTACTTGGAACGGCATCGAGCATGGCTTGATCGGCTTGAAGGAAGGCTGGACCGGTAAGTTGGTTACGGACACCACCACAATCACGAGAGTCATAACGTCTCCGGCCGATGCAGCTCTGCAGGGAACGGTCAAGGATACCAACGGCAACTACTATGAGAAGGCCGGCGCAAACGACGGAACTTTTACCATGGATCCTTCCAAGACTGAGTACGACCTGAGCCTGAACGGAGCTCAGACTGGCCATACCTACACCGCATACCGGATTTTCAAGGGCGATCTGTCCGGCAACACCCTGTCCAACATCGTCTGGGGTTCCGGCGTTACTTCCGAAGGACAGGCTGCTCTGGGCAATGCTGCTGCAAAGGCTGAGGGCCTGAAGACCACTGCAGATGCAGAAGCTCTTGCTGCTGATGTTGCTCCCTATCTGGGCACCGCAGCAGGTTCCGTGACCATCGCTGAGGGTGCAACTTCCGGTACCATTACCGGTCTGGAAGCAGGTTACTACCTGGTTAAGACCACTGCTACCTCTGCTACCAATGATGTTTATACCTACTACATCATGAAGGTTGTCAAGGATACCGATGCTACCATCAAGGCTGATGTTCCCACGGTTGAGAAGGCTGTCAATGATAACGATGCCAATATCGGCGACACCGTTGAATTTACCCTGACTGCCACCATGCCTACCAACCTGCAGGGCTATGAAAAATACAAGGTCATCTTCCACGATACCCTGTCCAATGGCCTGGACTTTGTTGAAGGTTCCGTCAAGGTCACTGTTGGCAGCAATGACAAGACTACTGCTTTCACCGTTTCTGAAAAGGATGGTGTTCTGACCATCTCCTGCGATGATGTTCTGGCACAGGGCGCAAACGCTTCTTCCAAGATTATTGCTACTTATAACGCAATTCTGGATTCCGATGCCATCATTGGCACTGATGGCAACCTGAACGAAGTCTATCTGGAGTACTCCAACGATCCCAACTGGAACGGTGAGGGCACTGAGCCCACTGGCGAAACCCCTAAGGACGATGTTAAGGTCTACACCTGGGAGATCCCCGTGTTCAAGTACACCGGCACCAATACTCCTCTGGCAGGTGCTGGCTTCACCCTGTACAAGGGCGAAACCGTCATCAATCTGGTGGATGCCGGCAACAGCATCTACAAGGTTTGCACCCTGACCAATTGCGAGCATACTCATGTGACTGAAATCATCACTACTGCCACCGGCCGCTTCGAGATCGAGGGCCTGGAGAAGGGCACTTACGTTCTGAAGGAAACCACTGTCCCCAATGGCTACAACAAGTGCGATGATGTCACTGTTACCATCGGTGAGAATGGTGCACTGACTCAGAATAGCACTGCTACCACTGAGGTGGGCATTCTGAACCAGGAGGGCTCCACCCTGCCCGAGACCGGTGGCATGGGTACCACCATGTTCTACATCTTCGGCGCTATCCTGATGCTGGGCGCGGCTGTCCTGCTGGTCACCAAGCGCCGCATAAGCAATGCTGAGTAATTCTCCCTTTTCTTGTCATTCCGAGGCCCCTATGGGGCCGTGGGAATCTCCCACTGAATACCAGGAGATTGCCACATCGGGGCATGAATGAATGATCGCCTCCGGCAATCATATATCCAAATCGCTGCGCCACTGGCAATGACAGAAGTGAATCCGCAATGAGCACATAACCAAAACCTATCCGGCGGGGGTTCGCCCCCGCCGGAATACCTACCATCCGATTCAACACCAAGGAGAACCCTATGAAAAAACACGCTTCCACCATTCTTCTCTTTTTAATATTTTTCATAGGCTTGTCCCTGCTGCTGTATCCTACCTTCGCAGACTGGTGGAACTCCTTCCACCAATCCCGTGCCGTGGCCAGCTATGTGGAGCAGGTGGCCAACATGGACGATGCCCAGTACGATGAATTCTGGTGCGCTGCCTTGGACTATAACCACTCCCTCATCGATCGGCCCAACGATTACCTCCTGTCCGAGGAGCAGCAGATTCACTATCAGACCCTGCTGAACATCACCGACAACGGCATCATGGGCTATATTGAAATACCCAAAATCGACATCATTTACCCCATCTATCATGGTACCGACGAAGCGGTTCTTCAGATCGCCGTCGGCCATCTGGAATGGACCAGCCTGCCCATTGGCGGTGAGGGCAGCCATTGTGTGGTTTCCAGCCACCGGGGCCTGCCCAGCGCTCGGCTTTTTACGGACCTGGACCAGATGGAGGTGGGCGATACCTTCCTGCTGCGGGTCTTAGACGAGGTACTCACCTATGAGGTGGATCAGATCAAGATCGTGGAGCCTCAGGTGACGGAGGATCTTCGGATTGTGGAGGGAGAAGACCTCTGCACTCTGGTTACTTGCACCCCCTACGGCATCAACTCCCACCGGATGCTGGTCCGGGGACACCGGATTGCAACGGAGGAGGCCAAGGTGGTGCGTCGAGTCACCGCAGATGCCGTTCAGATTGAACCGGCGATTGTTGCGCCTTTTGTGGCAGCACCTATGTTGCTGATTCTGTTGATTGCCCTCTTAATGCCCAAGCCCAGAAAACGAAAGGAGAACTGACAATGAGGAAAATTATCACATTATTGCTTACCCTTTCTGTTTTGCTATCCCTTCCTCTGTATGCCTATGCCCACGATGCGCCACAGGAACGGGATGATTGCAGTATTGAAGTGATCGTCCGTTATGATGGTGAGGACGTCGACGGAGGTACTCTGACTGCCATTAAGGTTGGCTATGTGGATGAAGATGACGGAAACGATTTCTTCAGCCAGGAATTCACCAATTCCAAAATCGAGGATATTGCCTCCTCCGGTGCGCCTAAAGCGCAGAAGGAATTCTACGACAACAACAAAGGAAACTACGATTTCTATACCCAGACCCAGTCCATAAACAATGGCAAGGTAACTTTCTCCGGCCTGACCACCGGTCTGTACCTGATTGTTCAGGAGCAGGCTGCGAATGGATTCAGCAAGATGAATGCGTTCCTTGTGAGTGTTCCCTACATGGAAGACGGCGAATATCAGTACCATGTGACAGCCGCTATCAAGTCCGAGCTGGAGCGGGAGTCAGAGCCTACTGATCCGCCCCCTCCCACGGAGCCGGAAGTTCCCAAACTGCCCCAGACGGGACAACTGAACTGGCCCATTCCACTGATGGTTGCTGCGGGGCTTATTTTCTTCATCATCGGCTGGGTACTATGCTTCGGTAAAAAGAGGAAGCAGCATGAGAAATAAAGCAGGAATTGTATGTATGCTTTTGGGGGCGGCGCTGATCTTCGGGGCGCTGTCCCTTTTTCTTTTTAATCAGCATGAGGCTGTGGAAGCAGAAATGGAGCGCGTCAACTTGCTACCTCAGCTGATGGAGGTCATTGAAGAAAAAGAGGGAATTGCCACAGATCCCTCCACATATCAGCAACCGGTGGGAACGCCTCTGGAATACCTGGATCCAAGTGCCTTTAAGATGACTGAGGTAGAAATCAACGGCCATGCCTACATCGGCTATTTGTCCATCCCCAAGCTGGAGCTGGAATTGCCTGTTATGGCAGACTGGAGTTATTCCAAACTGCGGATTTCACCTTGCAGGTACACGGGCAGCGTCAGGGGTGAAGACCTTGTTATCATAGCGCACAACTACGCTTCCCATTTTGGCGGTCTGTCGAAGCTTGCAGAGGGCGACAGCGTAATCTTCACGGACATGGACGGTGTTGTGACCGCATATCAAGTTGTAGTACAGGATGTTCTTGATCCTTATGCTGTGGAGGAAATAACCTCCGGCGAATTTGATTTGACGCTGTTCACTTGTACCTATGGTGGTAAAAGCCGCGTGACCGTGTACTGTGACCGCGCGTCTTGAAGTGATGATTTATGACAGAGAGAGTAAAAATGGAGAGAGGTTTTGGGTGGGAAATCTGACGGCTCTTTCCGCTACATCCCGGCGAAAAATGGATATACCATCTGGCTGTGCGAGTGTGACTGCGGCAATATCACTATAGCCCCAAATGCATGTTGAGGGTTTTCTCCAAGCCCCCTTAAGAACGCATGATTGCATCATACGGCTACGCCTTCTTCGGCCGCTTAATCAAGACCGGAACCGGAGCAAAAAACAAAAAAAGGCAGGGCTGGTAAAGTCAAAATGACCTTACCAGCCCAGAAGTTTCAGGCGCAGGATCATCGGTGATTCTGCGCCTTTTCCTGTTCGGATTTTTTCGTTTCCTGCCTGCCCGACAGCTTGTCAATGTTGCGCTTGATGACACTCAGTTCCTTCATTTTTTTACGAGCCTACCGGTATTCACCGTAGGCTGTTTTCTTTTTCGTCAAAAGTCGTGCATAGTTTCTTCGCCTGCAGGTTGGCTGGCACGGTGCCGCCGATGGCAGGCGATTATTTTATATCCGCCGTCAGGATCAGGCCGGACAATACCCGGAACCAGCACACCGTACTGCCGGATGCTTTCTGCCATTTCCGGCATGACCTCATCGTCCTGCACTTTGAAGGGATGCCCCTCAAAGGGGTGCAGATGGGTAAGGGGTTTCTTCATGACCTGTTCCGTTGCCGGTATGACATTGTCATTCTGACTGCCGTCACATCCATTTACCTCCTATTTTTGGGTATGAAAAAAGGCACCCATTTCTGGATGCCTTAGCTCATTCGTATTTACTTGGTTCCAATCATGTAAGAGGGCGGAAGTACGCAGGTGATTTAAGTAATTTTTGATTTTTACATGATGGAAGCTGGGGTTTAATAGGTAAAAGATACATCCTCGTCGGAAGCTGCCTGCATCTTGAAGCGATCCATAGCTTCGCGAGCCTGAGGAACATTCAACTGATTGTTGTTCTTCATAACTTTTTCTCTCCTTTTTCTTTCGTCTGCTTCTGCAAGCGGACGATGCTTTCTTGGAAAGACCAACACTTTCCGAAGAAAGCATTTTTCTTTCCTTGAACCTAGCTTTGCCGAAACAGGGAAAAATATAATTGTTTCTTTTCGGAAATAAACGCAAATTTTGGAAAAAACAATTGGAAAAATTTTTGCTTTTTAATTGACAAACGGGAAAAAAGCTTCCATAATAAGGTGGCGATAGAAAGGGGAGAGATGCTACGGACAGTCTGCATATTTTTGAAAATGTCGGTCATTTCGTTCGGAAAAATGTTGTGATGGTCATTGCTATGGCGGCAGCACTGGTCACTTGCTTTTTTGTGCCGCCGGACCGGGCGTATCTGGATTATTTTGATGTTAAGACCCTGACCTGCCTGTTCTGTGTGCTGGCGGTGGTATGCGCGCTGAAGAACATCAATTTCTTTTATATTTTGGCAAAGCAACTGGTGCGGCTGTTCCGCAACGCCCGGATGAGTATTCTGGCGCTGGTGTACATTACCTTTATCGGCTCTATGCTCATTGCCAATGATATGGCGCTGCTGACTTTTTTGCCTTTAGGGCTGTTTGTGCTGACCTCTACAGGCAAGAGTAAGTATATGGCCTTTACCTTTATTATGCAGAATATTGCCGCCAATCTGGGCGGTATGCTGACGCCCTTCGGCAATCCCCAAAATCTGTATCTTTACACCAAGTTTCAAATTCCTAATCTGGAATTTATGCAGATTATGACGGCGCCCTTTGTGCTGGCGATTTTTCTGATTACGCTCTGTTGTTTGATTTTTGTAAAGCCGGAGCCGTTGGCGCTGAAAGAGGAGAAGCTTTCTTTGCCGGTGGGAAGATCCGTGGCGTATCTTCTGCTGTTTATGCTGGCCATTGCCATTGTATTTCGAGGGGTTCCCTACGGGGTTGGTCTGATTGTCATTCCGGTGGTGCTGCTGTTTATGGACAGAAAAGCGCTGAAGATGGTGGACTATCCGCTACTGCTGACTTTTGTGTTTTTCTTTGTTTTCTCCGGGAATATGGCGCGGATTGATTGGGTGCGCCGGTTGTTTTCCTGGCTTTTGGAGAAACAAACTTTGCTGGTATCTGTGGCATGCTGCCAGGTAATCAGCAATGTACCCACAGCGATTTTGCTGTCCCAGTTTACCGAAAACTACCGCCAGCTTCTGCTGGGTGTGAATATTGGCGGCGTTGGTACGCTGATTGCGTCCCTGGCAAGCCTGATCACCTTCCGGGAGTACACCAAGCAGAATAAGGGCAAAACCGGTTATTATATCTTTTTGTTTTCCGTATTTAATTTTGCCTTTTTGATTATCCTTTCCGCCTTTGTGCTGTTGCTGGGCTAAAAGGGCATCTGTCGTCGTTATTATATGTGGTTGGAAGACTAAAATAAAAGCCGTGAGCAGTTTTATCTGCTCACGGCATTTTGTTATTTTTGGGGATTAGCCCATTTTTTCCTGAATATGGGACAGGCGCTCCAAGGCTTCGTTCAAGGTGGAGTCGATTTTGGCAAAGTGCATACGCACGATGTTGTTGACGCCTTTTTCGTTGAAGAAGGAGGTGCCGGGCACTGCGCCCACGCCTACCTTTTTCACCAGCTCCTCGCAGAACTCCACATCAGTCTGACCTTTTTTCAGGTAGGGGCCGATGTCAGCCAGCACGAAGTAAGCGCCCTGAGGGTCGGTGTAGGGAATGCCAATCCGGTCCAGGCCTTCGGTGAACAGCTTTTTCATATGGGCATAGTGTGCGCCGAATTCTTCGTAGTAGCTGTCGGGCATATCCAAGCCCACCACAGCCGCCTCCATAAGGGGAGAGGCACAGCCCACGGTATTGAAATCGTGGTACTGCTTGATCCGATCCATAATGTGCTTGGGAGCAATGGCATAGCCCAAGCGCCAGCCGGTGATAGAATAAGTCTTGGACAAGGAGGAGCAGGACACTGTGCGTTCCCACATACCGGGCAGGCTGTTCATATAAATGTGCTTATGACCCTCGTAGACGATATGCTCATACACCTCGTCCATAATGGCATATACATCATATTTGATACACAAGTCGGCAATCAGCTTCAGCTCCTCATAGGTAAAGACCTTACCACTGGGGTTGGAGGGGTTACAAATGAGAATGGCCTTAATGCCCTGCTTGAAGGCGTCCTCCAGCACATTGGGGTCAAAGTTGAACTGGGGAGGGGTCAGGGGGATAAAGATAGGCTCGCATTGCGCCATAAAGGCCTGGGCCCGGTAGTTCTCAAAGTAGGGGGAGAACATAGCGATTTTGTCGCCGGGGTTGGTCAGGGCGAACATGGTATCTACCATAGCCTCGGTAGAGCCAATGGTCACCACCATTTCCGTCTCCGGGTCCAGCGTGCGACCCATAAACCGTCCGCACTTTCTTGCCAGCGCCTGACGGAAGTTGGGAGCGCCCATAGTAATGGGGTACTGGTGGGGGCCCTGAAGGCTGACCTCCTGAAGACGGTCCAGCATAGCCTTGGGAGGGTCAAAATCCGGGAAGCCCTGGGCAAGGTTAATTGCACCGTGCTCCATAGAAATTCGTGTCATACGGCGGATTACCGAGTCCGTAAAGCACTTGTTTTTTCTGCTCATTTCCTGCATAATCGGTCACTCACTTTCTCAATTATCGAATTCCCAGCATTTCGGCATCCACAACCGTGACACCAATTTTTTTCATCAGGGAAATGAATTTTTCTTCCTCGCTGACACGGAACACCATATAGGCATTGCCGCCCTTGTGGGTAAACAGAGAGTACATATATTCGATGGCGATGTGGTTTTCTGCCATCACGGTCAGGATAGGTGCCAAGCCACCGGTGCGGTCGGCAGTGGCGATGACCTGCACAGGGTTTTTAGACAGAATATGTCCGGCATCCAGCAAAATACGGGTGGCTTTGTCTGCGTCGTCGGCAATGATACGGGCGATGCCATAGTCCGAGGTTTCGGCGATGGACAGGGCACGCAGGTCCACATCATTTTGCGCCAGCAGGTTGGTGATTTCCGCCAACTGGCCGGTACGGTTTTCCAAAAACAGGGAGATTTGTTGAATGGCCATAGTCGCTACCTCCTTAGATTTTCCGTTTGTCAATAATACGGACAGCCTTGCCCTCACTACGGGTGATGGACTTGGGGGCAACCAAACGCACCTTGGCGTAAATGCCCAGCATCGCCTTCAAAGCGGACACCAAATTCTTTTCCATTTCGGTAATTTTGGCAAGGGAGTCGGTAAAGAGCTCGGGAGTCATCTCCACCATAATCTCCAATGTGTCGGAGTGGTTCACCCGGTCTACCACGATTTGGTAGTTGGCAGGATAGCCCTGCTCCAGAAGAACCGCCTCAATTTGGGAGGGGAACACATTGACGCCCTTGACAATCAGCATATCGTCACTGCGTCCCATAGGCTTGGACATCTTTACATGGGTTCTGCCGCAGGGGCATTTTTCCCGGCTGAGCACGCAGATGTCCCGGGTGCGGTAGCGAAGCAGGGGGAAACCTTTTTTGGTAATGGCGGTGAACACCAGCTCGCCCTTCGCGCCCTCCGGCAAAACTTCTTCCGTCACCGGGTCAATGATTTCCGCAATGAAATGGTCCTCGTTGATGTGCATACCTGCCTGGGCTTCACATTCAAAGGCCACACCGGGGCCGGAGGTCTCGGTCAGACCGTAAATATCATAGGCTTTGATACCCAGGCTTTCTTCAATCTCCCGGCGCATAGCCTCACTCCAGGCCTCTGCACCGAAAATACCGGCCTTCAGCTTAATCTGATCCCGAAGACCACGCTCGTGGATGCTCTCGGCAAGATAGGCGGCATAAGAGGGGGTGCAGCACAAGATCGTTGCCCCCAAATCCACCATAAACTGCAGTTGCCGGTCAGTGTTGCCGGAGGACAGAGGCAGAGTCAGACAGCCTACTTTATGAGAACCGCCGTTGAGGCCCGGGCCGCCGGTGAACAAGCCGTAGCCGTATGCCACCTGACACACATCTTCTTCCGTGCCCCCTGCTGCCACAATGGCACGGGCACAGCAATCCTCCCACAACGCTACATCCTCCTGGGTGTAGAAGGCCACCACACGCTTACCGGTGGTGCCGGAGGTGGACTGGATACGCACGCAGTCCTTTAGCGGAGCGCCCAAAAGGCCGTAGGGGTAGGCTTCCCGCAAATCGTCCTTGCTCAAAAGGGGCAGCTTATACAGGTCGTCTACGCCCTGCACATCTGCCGGGGTAACGCCCTTTTCTTCCATTTTCTTCCGGTAGTAGGGCACATTGTCCCACACATACTGCACCTGCGCTACCAGGCGCTCATTTTGCCAGGCGAGAATTTGCTCCCGTGAGGCAGTTTCGATTTCAGGCTGATAATACTTTGCCATATGGTTTTACTCCTATGTTATGCGTTACGCCCTAAGGTGAATGCTTTTTTATTCAGCTCCAGGAATTTTGCCGGCACGCTGTCCTCCAGGGCCTGCATCCATTCTTCCAGGGTGAAGTCAAAGTTTTTGGACAGGTGACCCATCAAAACAATGTTCACTGCCTTGGCAGAGCCTGCCTGCTGGGCAAGGGCCAAAGCGTCGAAGGCATCCACCTGAATACCGGCTTGCTCCATTTTGGAAACAAGCTGCTCCGGGTATTCTGCAACGCCGGTAATCACAGGCATGGGGTTAATCTGCTGGGTATTCACCACGATTTTACCGCCGGGGGCTAAGTACTCCGTCCAACGGGCGGCTTCCAGCAGCTCAAAGGAAACAATGTAGTCTGCCTCGCCCTTGCCAATCACCGGGGAGTACACCTTATCGCCAAAGCGCACATAGGTCACTACACTGCCGCCACGCTGGCTCATACCGTGAACCTCGGAAACCTTGATATCATAGCCCTTGCCCAAAAGCAAGCGGCCCAACAGCTTGGAGGCCAGCAGACTTCCCTGACCGCCAACGCCAACAATCATAATATTTTTTGTTTTCATAGGTCAGTCCTCCTTTGCTGGGGTTAAGGCATCCAGCTTGCAAAGCTGGGAGCAGACACCGCAGCCGGTGCAGAGGGTGTTGTCGATACAGGCCTTGCCGTTTTGAATGCTGATGGCAGGACAGCCCACCTTCATACACATCTTACAGCCCACGCACTTGTCGGTGTCCACCGTCAGGGGTTTCTTGTGCTTGACATATTTCAGTAGCGCACAGGGACGGCGGGAGATGATGACGGAAGGCTCGTCGGCAGACAGTTCCTCCTTCAAAACCCGGTCGCACTGCTCCAAATCATAGGGATCTACCACCTGCACACGGCGGATACCCACAGCACGGCAAAGGCTTTCCAGGTCAATCTTGGTGCAGGGGTCGCCCTTCAGGTTAAAGCCGGTGGTGCGGTTTTGCTGGTGCCCGGTCATACCGGTAATGGAGTTGTCCACGATAATCACAGTGGAGGAAGACTCGTTATAAGCGGAGTTGACAAGACCGGTAATACCGGAGTGCATAAAGGTGGAGTCGCCAATGACAGCCACTGCCTTGCGACCCTCGCCGCCGCCGGCCTTCATAAAGCCGTGAAGCCCGGACACGGAAGCGCCCATACAAATGGTGGTGTCCAATGCCCCCAGGGGCGGTACTGCGCCTAAGGTATAACAGCCGATGTCACCCATAGCGGTGACTTTATTTTTTGCCAGGGTGTAGAAAAGACCACGGTGGGGACAGCCGGCGCACATCACCGGGGGACGGGCAGGGATATTTTCCTGCAGACACACGCCTTGGGTGGTGGAAAGACTCAGCTTCTGGGCCACCAGGTTCTGAGAAAATTCGTCAATGCAGGGGAACAGCTCCTTGCCCACGCAGTCAATACCCAACTGACGGCAGTGGGTCTCGATAAAGCTGTCCAGCTCCTCAACAATCACGAGCTTATCCACAGACTGGGCAAAGTCCCGGATTTTCTGCTCCGGCATCGGCCAAATCATACCCAGCTTCAGCACCGGGAACCGGTCGCCGCACACCTCTTTCACATATTGGTAGGAGGTGGAGGAGGTGATAATGCCCATAGAACGGTCTGCGCCTTCCTCAATCCGGTTGATTTCGGCAGTCTCGGCATAGGCAACCAAGGCACGGGTGCGCTCCTCCACAATGGGGTGGCGGCGCTTGGCGTTGCCGGGCATCATAATGTACTTTTGGGGATTTTTTTCGTAGGGCTTGGAAAACTCGGTGCGCTCACCCAGCGTCACAATGCTTTGGCTGTGTGCCACACGGGTACACATTTTCAAAAATACCGGGGTGTCAAACTCCTCGGAAAGACGGTAGGCAAGCTTGGCAAATTCCAGCGCCTCCCGGGAGTCGGAGGGCTCCAGCATGGGTACCTTTGCGGCACGGGCATAGTGCCGGGAATCCTGCTCGTTTTGAGACGAGTGCATACCGGCATCGTCTGCCACGCCAATGACCAATCCGGCATTGACACCGGTGTAGGCGATGGTAAACAGAGGGTCAGCCGCCACATTCAGGCCCACATGCTTCATAGCGCAGAAGCTGCGCTTTCCGGCCAAACAGCCGCCAAAGGCCGCTTCCATAGCCACTTTTTCATTGGGCGCCCACTCGGCATAGACCTCCGGGTATTTGGCGATGCTTTCGGTAATTTCCGTACTGGGTGTGCCGGGGTAGCTGGAAACGAAGCTGCAGCCGGCCTCCCAAAGTCCACGGGCAACGGCTTCATTGCCCAACAGTAGTGTTTTCATCTTTTTCCTCCTCAGTTTCGCCTATGGCGTGGGTAACAGGAACTTTAACCGTGTAATTATAACACGAAAAGACAGAATTCGTAAAGTATTTCCACAAAAAATTAGGAATGATTTTGGCTGGCCACAAGGCCACTGACACCGAACATCTGCCGCAGTCTGGGCTTTTCGATTTTGCCGGTGGGATTTCTGGGAACTTCCGCAAAAATCACCCGGCGGGGGCGCTTATAACGGGGCAGAGCTTGGCAGAATTGGTTGATTTCCTCCTCCGTGCAGGAAACACCCTCCTTACATTCAATAATGGCGGCGGCAATTTCACCCAAACGGGCATCGGGAAGGCCGATGACTGCCACATCCTTAATTTTGTCGCAGGTACGCAGGAAGTCCTCAATCTGCACCGGGTACAGGTTCTCTCCGCCGGAGATAATCACATCCTTCTTCCGGTCTACCAGGAAAATGAAGCCGTCCTCGTCCATTTGGGCCACATCTCCGGTCCACAACCAGCCGTCCTTGAGCACCTCGTCGGTGGCTTGAGGGTTTTTGTAGTAGCACAGCATAACGCCGGGGCCACGCACTGCCAGCTCGCCTACAGCACCCTGGGGCACTTCCTTGCCCTCTTCGTCCAGGATTTTGGCTTCCCACTGGTAGCCGGGCTTTCCGATAGCGCCCACCTTATGGATATTTTCCACACCCAGGTGGACACAGCCCGGTCCGATGGACTCGGAAAGGCCGTAGTTGGTGTCATACTGGTGGTGGGGGAACACTGCCTTCCACCGATGGATTAAGCTGGGGGGCACGGGCTGTGCGCCAATGTGCATCAGCCGCCACTGGTCCAGGAAATAATGGTCCAGATTGATACGGCCTTCCTCAATGGCATCCAATAAATCCTGAGCCCAGGGGACAAGCAGCCAAACAATGGTGCAGCGCTCCTCTGTAACCGCACGCAAAATCCACTCCGGCTTCACGCCCCGAAGCAAAACCGCCTTGCTTCCGGAGAGCAGAGAGCCGAACCAGTGCATTTTTGCACCGGTGTGATACAGAGGGGGAATGCACAAAAATACATCCTCCCGGCTTTGGCTATGGTGGTTCTGCTCTACCTGACAGGCGCAAACCAGCGCCCGGTGGTTATGTAAAATCGCTTTAGGGAAGCCGGTAGTGCCGGAGGAGAAGTAGATAGCGGCATGGTCCTCCTCTGTCAGCGCCACAGGAGGCACGCTGGAGGAACAGAAGCTCATCAGGCGCATACAGTCCTCAGCATACTCCGGGGTGTCCTTGCCCACAAAGAATTTCAGACGCAAAAAGCTAAGCTTGTCAGAAATCACATCCAGCCGGCTGACAAATTCCGGACCGAACACCAGCGCTTCCACATCCGCCAGCTCCAGGCAGTAGAGGATTTCGTCGGAGGCGTAGCGGAAATTCATAGGCACAGCAATACAGCCTGCCTTCAAAATGCCAAAGTAAATGGGAAGCCACTCTAAAGAATTCATCAAAAGAATTGCCACCTTAGCGCCCTTTTGGAAGCCCCGGCTGAGAAGCAGATTGGCAAATCGGTTGGCCTGATGGTCAAAATCCTTCCAGCTCATTTCCCGGCGGTAAGGGGCTTGGGGGGTGGCATTTTCAATTAAGTTAAAATCACGCCAGGTGACAGCATTGTCCCGTTCCTCGGAGGGGTTGATTTCCACCAAGGCTGTCTCCGTGCCGTATAATTTTGCATTTCGCTCCAGGTAATCCGTAATAACCATAGTTATTGCTCCTTTTTTAATAAAAAAACGCCCTCTGCCTAAAAGCAGAGGACGAGAGTTCCCGTGGTACCACCTCAATTTGCCGCAGGAAAGCGGCCTCATACGATTCCAACAAATCGCTGCGCTGTATCGGGCGCCCCCGTCTTTGCCTAATCGGAAGGTTCAGCAAAGCCACTCGGAAAGGTATTGGGATTTGCCTCTTTTACTGCCTCACACCTACCGGCAGCTCTCTGGAAAAGGTCAGCAAATCTTACTTGATTTCGTCACAGTGTTTGGTGTATTTTTGTCAGTTTACCATTTTTTTTCGGGAAAGTCAACCAAAAAAACCGTTATACGCAGAAACGGTTAAAGTATTCGTAGAGGGGGATCAGCTTTTCCAAAAAGGCTCTCACCCGGAGGCCTAATTCCGGGCCGAAGGTGCTTTCGGAGAATTCCTCGGTGACGGTGCATTCAATGTCGCCCTTCCAGGCAAAAAGCGGCTCTAATTCCTTGGTTGGGGCGGCCTTGGGTCGCTTGTAGGTTTGGGCAGTGACCGGAACACCGGTGGCCTTTTCTGTCTTTTTCAGCAGGGTTAAAATCTCTGTGGGATTTTCTGCCCAGTGGTTTCGCAGTTGCTCCAAAAGGGCGGCTTTGGGCTTCCAGAATACAAAGCCGTAGCTAATTCCCTCAGGACGGATTTCAAAGTACAGACAGGGGTTTTCTGCCCACCAGGCTACATCCTGCCGAATACAAATCCAGAGGCTTTCCTTGTAGGGCACGGGGTAGTGCATTCTGGCGTCCCGGTAAATCCGGCTGACCTTGCACAAATTTCCGGGGCGGCTCAAAAAGGGTTCAAACAAATCCTTGCCCAAATCCTTCATAGGCTGATACAGGTAGTTTACATAATCCTGCTTATGGGCCAAAAACCAGTCCCGGTTGTTGTTCATTCGGATACCCCAAAGGAAATCCACAGTTTCCGGAGAAAAGCCTTCAAACATAGCGCCACCTTCTTTCTACAGATATCATACCCTTTTTCTAAAAAATTTGCAAGCATATTGACTTGGGGTGTATAATGAAGATAGATAAAAAAGGAGGTATTTTTTATGGTGTATCGTATGCAGGTGGCAGGTCTTTGGCGGGAACTGCCTATTTGTCCGTTGAACGAAAATCTCAGCATTGCCGGCTTCGTGATTTTTGGCGACCAGGAGCTGACAGTGGCTTGTGCCCGGGAGCTGTTGGCTCGTGCCCCGGAGTATGACTACATAATCACTGCCGAGGCAAAGGGGATTCCTCTGGGTCACGAAATGGCACGGCAAAGCGGTGCGAAAAAATATTTCCTTGCCCGGAAAGCCCCCAAGCTGTATATGACCGGGGTGTTCTCCTCCACGGTGCAGTCCATTACCACCAAGGGTGAGCAGACTTTGTATCTGGATGTGGCAGATGCAGAGCTGATGAAGGGGAAACGGATTTTGATTGTGGACGATGTGATTTCCACCGGCGAGAGCCTGAAGGCATTGGAAGCGCTGGTAGAAAAAGCCGGCGGCATTGTGGTGGGCAAGATGGCAATCTTGGCAGAAGG
>JAZOME010000046.1:0-67686 GCA_045653685.1 Faecousia sp. | reverse complement strand
AACGAAACTTTCATAAACAATGCGATCAGGCACAAAACCAAGGCGCAGACGACATAGACGAAGCGGCCGGTATTATACCAGGCTGCACCCAAAGGCTTTAATCTTCCCTTGTTGACTTCCTCCAGCAGATCGTCTTTTTTCAAAACATAGAACCAGGTGACTGCGCCTAATGTGGCACCGATGGGAATGATATAAATAGACACAATATCCATCCAAGGACCCCACTGAGAGATTTTCTCCATATTCAGGCCCATACCCAGACACACCACTGCCAGAACCGCCAAAGACCATTTGCGGTTTAGTTTGGGGATGTGGGTCTGCAAGGACTCACCCACCGCCTCAAACATATTTTGCAAAGAGCTGACACCGGCAAAGACCATTGCCATATATAAAATGATCGCAAACAGTCTGCCAGCAGGAATATCCTGCAAAATCCGGGGCAATGTCACAAACAGCAGTGCAGGACCCGCCCCCACATCCAAGCCGTAAGCAAAGCAAGCGGGAATAATCACCAAAGCTGCCACCATTGCGGCAATGGTATCGAAAATAGCGGTACGGACAGCCATTTTCACCACATCTTCCTTTTCCTCCAGGTAAGCGCCATAAACTACCATAGCGCCACCGGTAATGGACAAAGAGAAAAATGCCTGACCCATTGCCCAGATCCAGGTCATAGGGTCTTTCAGCTTGCTCCAATCTGCACTGAATATAAATTTGTAACCCTGGGCAGCACCAGGCAGCAAAGAAACACGAACCGCCAAAATCACAAAGACGCCAAAGAACACAGGCATCATAATCTTATTGCTCTTTTCGATGCTCTTTGCACCTAAAAATAAAGTCAAAAGCGTACCCACAACCACAATCACGTGGAAAGGCACAACAGAATATTCTTTGTTGGAAAAGCCGTCAAACCAGACACCGGTATCCACTGTCATCAGTTCTCCGGTGATAGACTGGAACAGCGCTTTCAGCACATAGGCCACAATCACCGCATAACCAATGGCAATACACATCGATCCAACCAGTGGCAGCCAGCCAACTACGCTGCCCACCTTGGCCAGCTTGGGATTTTTCGATTTCCAAGCCATCCGATATGTGCCCACTGCACCGGTACGGGAGCGACGACCCACCGCGTATTCGGCAGACAATCCTACCACGCTAAAAAACACCACGAAAATTAAATAGGCGATCAAAAATGCGCCGCCACCATTTGCGCCCATTTTGGCAGGAAAGCCCCATACATTGGCCATACCTACCGCAGAACCAACTGCCGATAAAATAAATCCCCAACGGCTAAAATGCGCCGTTTCTTTTTTCTGATTCATTATCATTTCTCCCCAAAAAACTCCAGAGTATTATACTGACAAGAAAAGATTTTGTCAAATATTACCCCTTTGGATAGTGACGAAATGTTTTCTATGTGCTATACTATTTATATTAGCCTGAGCGATATAATCCAAACCCTGCTACGGACAGAAAGGTGGTTTCATATGGGCAACAAACATTTGAATATGGGTCTGTTTGCCCATGTGGACGGAGGAAAAACCACGCTGTCCGAAGCGCTTTTATATCTGTCCGGTGCCCGAAGTACCTTAGGACGGGTAGACCACAAGGATGCCTTTTTGGACACCGACACGCTGGAACGGGAACGGGGTATCACCATTTTTTCCAAGCAGGCACGCTTTTCTGCAAATGGTGTAGATGTGACCTTATTGGATACCCCCGGTCACGGAGACTTTGCCGGGGAGGCGGAACGGGTGCTGCCTATACTGGACTGCGCTGTGCTGGTAATCAGCCGCACCGACGGCATTCAGGCCCACACCCTCACCTTATGGCAGCTTTTGGAAAGATACAGCATTCCCACTTTTCTTTTTGTCAATAAAATGGACCTGCCCGGTCTTTCCCGGGAGGAGCTGCTGGCGCAGTTTTTTGCCCAGTTAAGTAGTGCCTGTCAGGACTTTTCTCAACCGGATTGGGAGAGCATTGCCACCTGCGATGACCGCTTGCTGGAAAGTTATCTGGAAACGGCCCAATTACCTAAAACGCAGATTTCTCAGGCTGTGTCTCAACGTAAGCTATTCCCCTGCTACTTTGGCTCCGGTTTGAAGCTGGAGGGTGTGGCTGAGCTTTTGCAGGGCTTGGCAGATTTTGCGCCCCAAACAGCATATCCGGAAGCTTTTGGCGCCCGGGTTTATAAAATCTCCCGGGACAGTCAGGGAAACCGCCTGACCTGGATGAAAATTACCGGCGGTCAGCTTACTGTCCGCACCGCCCTTTCTTACAAAAATCAGGCAGATGAGCAGCTAAGCGAAAAGGTGCAGCAAATCCGTCTGTACTCCGCAGACAAGTTCACCCAGACCGATACCGCCGTTGCCGGAACGGTGTGCGCCGTTACCGGACTTTCCGCTACTTACATCGGTCAGGGCTTAGGAAATGCAACTGACGGAGAAATTCCTGCCCTGCAGCCGGTGATGACCTACCGGGCAATTCTTCCCCAGGACTGCGATACCTCATATGCGTTAAGGTGCTTCCGCCAGTTGGAGGAGGAAGAACCTCTGCTGCACATCTTTTGGGAGGAACGCACCCGACAGTTGGATGTGCAAATTATGGGCAAAGTCCAACTGGAAATTTTGCAAAAGCTCCTTGCCCAGAGGTTTTCCCTTTCGGTCAGCTTTGACACCGGACGGGTACTGTATAAAGAGAGTATTCTTGCCCCGATGGAGGGCGTAGGACATTTTGAGCCACTGCGCCATTACGCAGAGGTGCATATTCTTTTGGAGCCGTTGCCCCAGGGCAGTGGACTTGTGTTTGACAGCGTTTGCTCCACAGATACGCTGGCGGCGCAGTACCGGAATTTGGTGATGAGCCACATGAAGGAAAAGACCCATTTGGGCGTGCTCACCGGCGCTCCCATTACGGATATGAAGCTGACCCTGCTGTCAGGAAAAGCCCATGTAAAGCACACCGAGGGCGGCGATTTTCGTCAGGCTACCTACCGGGCCATCCGGCAAGGTCTTATGCAGGCAAAATCCGTACTGTTAGAGCCCCTTTACGATTTTATTTTAACCGTTCCCCTCTCCCAAGTGGGTCGGGCGATGACCGATGTGCAGGCAATGTCCGGGCAGTGTGACCCTCCGGAAATGCTGGGAGAGATTGCCCGTCTAAAGGGCTTTCTGCCATCTTCGGAGTTGGGCGATTATCCCCAGCAGGTGGCTGCCTATACTCAAGGACGGGGGCAGATGCAGATTTCCTTCCGGGGTTATGCTCCCTGCCACAATCAGGAGGAAGTGGTTGCCGCAGCAGACTACAATCCGGAGGCGGATTTGGAGAACACCCCGGACAGCGTTTTCTGCGACCATGGTGCCGGCGTTGCTGTAAAATGGAACCAAGTAGCTGAGTTTATGCACATTCCCTTCCAAAAATAGAAATCGGCGGTGTGTCACACCGCCGATTTTTCAATTTCTGTAAGGGCTTTTCTTTTCTTTTTTTGTTTTGCAGTCAGCGTAAACAAGACAATCAAGCTGATCACGAAGCGCAACATATGCTCTGCTACCGCCAAAGCTATCACGCCAAGCACCGGTACGATTTTCTTTATCGGCACTTGTACCGGCTCCGGTTCAGGGGTTTGCTCAGGAGCAGGCTCGGTTTCCGGCTGAATTGCAGGTTCTGTGGCAGGCTGGGTTTCCGGTTCTGTGGGCGGTTGGGTTTCCTCCACCGGAGGCAGTGGTTTCGGCACATCCAAATCGCACAACGCTAAAAAAGTAAACTGCTGCAATTCGCAGGACAAGGTTTTTCCGTTTTTGGCAAGTGTTGACTCCAGCAGCTGAATTGTACCATCCAAATGAATGGCGTACAGCGCCAAATTGCTGCCAAAACCCTCCGGAATTTTTAATTCCATCTGTACTTTGCCCTCCGGCTGCACCTGCGCTCCGTTATCCTCAGCAAAAATGTTGTAGGCATTGAATTTTCCGGTGAGCTGTCCCAAGGCATTTTCTACGGCGTCATAGGCCGGCTCTTCCGGCATGAGCTGCAAAATTTCCACAGAGGTTTCCTTGGAAAATGCCTTATCCGGAAGCTTCAGGGTAATGCCGATTTCCTTATTTTCCGTGGTGCTGGGAATTTTTACAGTCTGCACCTTGCTGCAGCGACTGCAGGTTCTTTCCTTAAGACCCGGGGTGGATAAGGTCATTTTTCTTGTGACGGTATAGGCCCCGTATTCGTGGCCCAAGGCTGAGATTTTTTTGCTCTCTTCCTTTTGGCAAACCGCACAGATGCGAACCTGCTTTCCTTTTTGGGTACAGGTGGCCGCTTGGATTGCTGTCCATTCCCCGTAGGTATGGTTGGAGGTTTTTGCTATCGTTTCCGTATTGGTCTTTCCGCAGGCGCTGCAGGTATAGGTCTTTGTACCCTGCTCCTTGCAAGTTGGCTGTTTGGTAACCTTGCCATCGTCCCAGGAGTGGTATTCGCCACCTTCTGTGCAGGCCTTGGGAGGCTTCATTCCCATACTGCCGGCGGCAAAATAGCCGGTTTTCGGCTGGACAATTAACGATGGCTTCTGATTATAGATATTAGAGCCCAAGGACCTTTGCCAAGTCTGTTTTCTTAAGGCAATTGTGCCTTTGCCGTCACCGTTTCCGTCTATGGTGATGAGATAGTTTTCATTATAGTGCAGCACCAAAAAGGAGTGATTTCCCTCCCGGATATACACCACCGCATCGTTGCGTACACCCCATTTTACAAAATTTTGATATGTAATTCTACCGGTGGCCTTCACCCTTTGGTGGTTGCCGTTTACCGGGTCGTGGGGGCTTTGCCCGTCATAAAAGGTGGCATAAAATGCGTTGGCATAGGCAAAACAGGAGGTGCCGGCATGGCCGTTGCCCCAATACTGATACACCCCGTTATTAGGCACATTCTGCGTGCCTAAGGCCGCATTCACCAATACCGTTTTCCCCTTATCCGCATAAAGGCCGATATTTCCGGCAAACATACTGTCCAGCTTCTGGGCGATGGAGGATTTGGAGGTAAACTCTCTGCCCGAAACTGCACTGGGACTTTTAATCACGCCGGTCCCCTCAGGAACTGCGGCAAAGGCTGTCACCAAGCATTGCAATATTAAAAATACGCAAATGACACCCCGGAATATATGTCGCATCTTACCACCTCCCCTTTGTAAAAATGACGCCCATCTCCTTGGATGGGCAGTTTCTTAAAAATATGGTAGCATACCCCCGCTTCATTTGCAATATAAAAGTATTTCCATTTTGCGTTTTTTGTGATATAATAATTCCATCTTGTACCAGGAGGGCTACTTTATGGCAAATCTGACCCAAGACCCTAAGCATAAAGAACGGCTGGAAAAGCAGGCACGAAGAGACCATCGCACGGAGCATATTTTCCGGAGAATTCTCCACGTCATCGAACGGTGCATTGCCGCAGTGACGCTGATTGTGTTGCTGATTTCTCTGGGGCTGGAGATTTATAAAATGTTTACCACCGCCAACTATCTGGCTGACAGCAGCATCTATCTGCACAATGTGCTGACCATTGTGGTGGGTCTGGAGTTTGTGCGAATGCTCATTGGCACCACCCCTGCCAGCATTTTGGAGGTGCTGACTGTCGCTATCACCCGGCACGTGATTTTGTCCCACGATGACCCCTGGAGCAATGTGGCCTGCGTGGCCTGTATTGCCGGACTTTTTGCCATTCGCCGTTTCCTGATTCGCAAGACAGAACTGAAAGAGGAAATGGTGGAGCAGGAATAAAACATCCCAAGTATATAATTTTAGGCTCTGTTGCAATTTTGCAACAGAGCCTTATTGTTTAGATATTGGTTACATAGGAAAGCATTTGATCCTTGGCAATCACTTCCGTGTGCAATTCTTTCTTCTGCTGCAGACCTTGCAAATTCTTAGGAACCGGTACGCCGGTGAGCTTGCACAGATAGTCCATTTGGGCAAATTCATCCAGTCCATCCACAGGCTCCAAGGCAGACAGCACAGCCGCCGGGAATTTGTAAGGAGATGCTGTAGACAGCACAACCATAGGTGTGGTGTCGCCGGTTTGGTTTACATAATCTTCTGCCACTGCCCAGCCTGCGGCGGTGTGGGTGTCGCACAGGTAGCCCTGTTCCCGCCAAACCTTGCCGATGGTCTGTCTGGTCTTTTCGTCGTCGCAATAGCCTGCCCAGAATTCTTCTGCGATGGCCTGCTTCATATCCTCCGGGATGGTGTAGAAGCCTTCGGTGTTCAGCTTGGTCATGAGCTGTGCCACCAAATCCGTGTCCTGACTCATAAAGTACAAAAGCCGTTCCAGGTTGGAGGACACCAAAATATCCATAGAGGGAGAAATGGTCTTGTGCAAAGGTCTGCGACGGTCATAGGTGCCGGTCTGAATGAAGTCCGTCAGCACATTATTGGCATTGGAGGCGCAAATCAGCTTGCCCACAGGCAGACCCAGCTTCTTTGCCAAGAAGCCAGCCAGAATGTCACCGAAGTTTCCGGTGGGAACGCTGAAATTCACCTTGTCGCCCATTTGAAATTGGCCACGGCGCAGAAGGGCTGCATAGGCCTTGAAATAGTAAGTAATCTGAGGGGCTAAGCGGCCGATGTTAATAGAGTTGGCAGTGGATAACCGCTTGCCGGGAACGCCGGTGGCAAACAAATTCTTCACGCCGGTCTGGGCATCGTCAAAGTTGCCCTCCACAGCGCAAACCGCCACATTGTTTCCCTCCTGGGTCACCATCTGCGCCCTCTGCACCCGGGACACACCGCCATTGGGATAGAACACGCAAATGCCCACGCCGGGCACATCGGCAAAGCCTGCCAAGGCAGCCTTTCCGGTGTCACCGGAGGTGGCAGTCAAAATCATAATTTTTTCTTCCATACCCTTGACATTTTTTGCCTGGGTCAAAAGCTGAGGCAGCATACAAAGGGCTACATCCTTAAACGCTGAGGTGGGGCCCCGAAACAGCTCCAGCACCGTGAATTTTCCGGTATCTACCGTGGGGGTCAGCTCCTGGGTCTCAAATTTTCCGGTGTAGGCATTGTTTACCAGCTTCTGCATATCCGGGATGTCCGGAAGCATCGCACCAATAAGCCGGGCAGCCATTTCCATAGTATTTTCCCGCAAGCAGCCTGCCACATCCACCTGGGGCAGGGCCTGGGGCACATACAAGCCGCCGTCAGGCGCCAAGCCACTGAGCACCGCCTGGGCACTGTCTACTTGGTTCTGCTTGGAACGCGTCGAATGATATAGCATAATTTCCCTCTCTTTTCTTGCCAAAAAGCACAAAAAAAGGCTGAAAAATTCCTATCTCTTGGCTTTTTGGCGGTATTGCATTTTTTGTAGGTATATGATATACTGTTTCCATTAAAAAAGCAAGTGTTTTCCACTTAGATAAAAGATGCGAGAGAGGTTAAAAACATGAACATAGGTCTTCTTGGTTTCGGTGTGGTTGGCAGAGGTGTGTACGACCTGACTGCTGCGCGCAGCGATATGCAGGTAAAGAAGGTAGTTTGTCTGGAAGAAATCAATCTTCCGGATGCCGAAGTTACCAAAGATTTCCCCTCTGTGCTGGCAGATGAGAGTATTGACACCATTATAGAAGCTATGGGCGGTCTGCACCCGGCCTACGAGTTTGTCAAAGCCGCTATTGAGGCAGGTAAAAACATTGTCACCTCCAACAAGGCATTGGTTGCCACCTTCTATGACGAGCTTATCCCCTTGGCAAAGGAAAAGGGCGTGCAGTTCCGTTGCACCGCAGCCGTTGGCGGCGGTATCGGCTGGCTCAGCGAGCTGGAGCGTGCCCGTAGAATTCAGAAAATTGAGCAGGTTGGCGGCATTATGAACGGCACCTGTAACTATATCCTGGACTCCATGACCCGGCTGGGTCTTGGCTATGACGAGGCGCTGAAGCAAGCCCAGGCTTTGGGCTATGCCGAGGCCAATCCCACCACAGATGTGGACGGCATTGACACCTGGCACAAGCTGATTTTGTCCTCCAACATCGCCTTTGGTATCAGTGTGGACCCGGAGAGCGTTCCCGTTTCCGGTATTCGCCACATTTCTGCTGAGGATGTTGCTAACTTTGCTCAGCACGGCTATGTGTGCAAGCTGGTGTCCACCGGCATTATGGATGACGGTAAGCTTTCCGCCTTTGTCCAGCCCACCCTGTTCTCTCAGGGCGAGCCGGAAGCGGCGGTTACCGCCAACTACAACCTGATTACCCTGATTGGCAGCGCCTCCGGCCGGATGAGCTTCTACGGTCAGGGCGCAGGCAGATACCCCACCGCATATAATGTGGTGCAGGACTGTGCGGATGTGCTCTTAGGCAAGGGCTTCTACAGCCCCTACGGCGGCAAGGTTGCTGCTGACAACCGTCTGACCCGTCAGTTCTACATCCGTGGTGACAAGGACGGCTGGCTGGAAGAAAACACCCAAGAGGTTTGGGGCAACGCTGTGCTGACCAAGCCTGTTTCCGTAGCCCAGATGCACCAGTGGCTGCAGAAGCACCCCGGCACCTTCCTTGCCGCACTCCCCACTGAATAAGAAAGCAGGAATTATTTTATGTTGAAAGTTACAAAATTCGGCGGCTCCTCTATGGCCGATGCCAACCAGTACCGCAAGGTTCGGGATATTGTCCTGGCGGACTCTGAGCGCAAGGTTGTGATTGTTTCCGCCGCCGGCAAGCGTTACTCTGATGACCACAAGCTGACAGACCTTTTGTACTTGTGCCACGCACACACCAAGTACGGTGTGTCCTGTGACCCGGTTTTCGATATGATTACTTCCCGCTATATTGAAATTCGGGATGAACTGGGTCTGAAGGTAGATTTGGAAAGCGAGTTTAAGGAGCTGAAAGAACGGCTGGATGATAAGGCCGTTTCCGAGGATGAGCTGGTCAGCCGGGGCGAGTACTACTCCGCCAAGCTGATGGCCGCCTTCCTGGACTTTGAATTTGTGGACGCCGCCGACTGGATTGTGTTTAATCTGGACGGCAGTGTGGATAAAGAAACCTCTTACGCCGCCCTGAAAAAGCTGGGTCACGGCAAGGGTATCGTTATCCCCGGCTTCTACGGTGCTATGCCCGACGGCAGAATTCGCACCTTCTCCCGAGGCGGCAGTGATATCACCGGTGCTTTGGCTGCTGCGGCACTGGATGCCACAGTTTACGAAAACTGGACAGATGTGTCCGGCATTCTGATGGCAGACCCCCGGATTGTAGAAAACCCCCAGCCCATTCCCGAAGTCACCTACGACGAACTCCGGGAACTGAGCTACGCCGGCGCCCAGGTGCTTCACGAGGGCACCATCCAGCCTGTCCGGGAAAAGGGTATTCCCGTAAATATCCGCAACACCAACGCCCCCAACGACCGGGGTACCTTCATTCAGGAAGATTTTGACACAGAAACCGACCCCAACCGCATTATCACCGGCATTACCGGCAAAAAGGATTTTTCCATTATCACCATGTTCAAGCGTGGTATGACCAGTCAGGTGGGTGTGCTGCGGAAGGTGCTGAGCGTGCTGGAAAAGCGTGGTGTTTCCGTGGACTTTGTTCCCAACGGCATTGACAATGTTTCTTTGGTTGTGCGTACCGACGCCATTGCCAAGCATTTGTATGCCATTTTGTCCCAGATTGAGCAGGAGGTCCAGCCTGACCGTCTGGAGGTGCTGGACAACATTGCGGTGATTGCCGCCGTGGGTCACCGGATGGCCTTCCGTCCCGGTGTTTCCGGTAAGATTTTTGCCGCTTTGGGCCAGGCCGGCATCAATATTCGTATGATTAATCAGGGCCCGGATGAACTGAACATTATTTTCGGCGTGGACAACAAGGACTTTGCCGATGCCATCCGGGTGCTGTATAACAGCTTTGTAAAGTAAGTTGGAGGGTTAGAAAATGAGTAAGCTTTATACCGTTGCCATCCTGGGCGCCACCGGTGCCGTTGGCCAGGAAATGATTAAAATTTTGCAGGAGCGCAACTTCCCCGTTGGGAAGCTGGTGCCCCTTGCCAGCGCAAGAAGCGCCGGCAAGACTTTGAAGTTTAAGGGTGAGGATGTGACCATCGGTCTTGCCTGCGACGAAGCCTTTGAGGGCGTGGACATCGTGCTGGGTGCGGCAGAAAATGACATTGCCGAAAAGTTTGCCCCTGCCATTATTAAGGCCGGCGCTGTGTTCGTGGATAACTCCTCTGCCTTCCGTATGAACCCGGATGTGCCTCTGGTGGTGCCGGAGGTTAACCCCCAGGATGTGGCTTGGCACAAGGGTATTATCTCCAACCCCAACTGCTCCACCATCATCACCGTGACTGCCGTAAATGCGCTGAACAAAATCTCCCCCATCCGCACCATGACCGCCTCTACTTACCAGGCTGTGTCCGGTGCCGGTGCAGGCGGCCCCATTGAGCTGATGAACGAGGTAGAAGCCCTTTCCAAGGGTGAGAGCTACGAGCCCAAGGTGTTCCCCTATCAGATTGCCTTCAACCTGATCCCCCAAATCGGCGGTGAGAAGGAGCAGGGCTACACCAGTGAGGAAATGAAGCTGCACTACGAAGGCCGGAAGATTATGCACCTGCCGGAGCTGAAGGTCAACTGCACCTGTGTCCGTGTGCCGGTTGTCCGCAGCCACTCCATTTCCGTTTCCTGCCACTTTGATGTTCCTATCACTGTGGAACAGGTAAGAGAAGCCATTGCCAACGCCCCCGGCTGTAAGCTGGTGGACGATTTGGATAACAAGCAGTATCCCATGCCTTTGGATACCACCGACCAGGATATTGTCTTTGTAGGCCGTATCCGTCCTGACCTGACCGATGACTGCGGCATCTGCCTGTGGTGCTGCGGCGACCAGGTTCGTAAGGGCGCTGCTACCAACTGCATCCAAATTGCAGAGCTTTTGGTAAAGTAAAATCAACGCACAATTCCCCGGGTTGCCAACAAAGTTGCAACCCGGGGTGCTTTTTGTCTTTGGTCCAAAAAAGGCTTGAATTCTACAAAAATTTCTGCTATAATTTGGGCTATGCAGGGTTAGTTCATCGGTAGAATTTCTGCTTCCCAAGCAGACTAGGCGGGTTCGACTCCCGTACCCTGCTCCACTTTTGTCAGGCAGACAATGTGCCTGTAACATAAAAGTAGACACTCACAGAAGTGTGAGTGTCTACTTTTATTTTTTGCACTGTACTTACATTTCCCAGCTTGCCAGCCAATTGGTAAATTCCAGATACAAAATATTCATCCGGTTTTGGAGCTCTCCCTGACGGTTTAAGGTGTAGACCATATCCGTATTGTTAAACTCCTCCAGATACTTTTTCTCGCCGGTATATTCTCCGTTTAGCAAGCTCTGCTTTGCCTCTTGCGCAAGGATCTCCGCCTGCTTGACATTTTCTACCAAGGCCGCAAAGGCGGTTTTGTCCAGTTTCTCGATATCCTTTACAATATCGGAGAAGAAATTTGCCTTGGTGCCGTAATTGTAAGCGCCATCTTTACTCAGCGCCGCCAGCGCATCGTTGGGGTTTAAGTAGTAGCCCGGCCAGGTTTTTCCGTTTGCGTCAGTGTAGCTTTGGACGCTGTAGGTATTCCAGTGGGTGAGAAAGCCCACATACTGGTACATTTTATCCAAACGCTGTACCAAGTCCGTGGCAGAGAATTTTTGCCACAGCTTAATCTCCTCAGACATATCCTTGTCCTTCAAGATGGTATAGCTTCCGTCCACAATTTTGAAGGCAAAGGTATAGCCATAGCTGTCGCTGAACATTTCCCCCTCCGGGGCAACCTCCAGCCTTCCCGTGACCTTCACCGCCTGATTGGTGTAGGAGAAGGTTTTACCGTCTTTGGGATAGACCTCAATGGTGTTGGACAGTTGGTTGGTGTTGGGAATGCAGAAGGGGCAGTTTTGGTAGGGCATATTCATCAGGAAGATGAACGAGCCGTCCACAGGAGACGAGGTGGCAAGGTAGCCGTTAATGGTTACCGTAGCGCCGTTTAAGGAAGCGAGGTAATCGTAGCTCAGGGCATCCTTGAAGCTTAATTTGGTGGCGTTGGGGTCTGCCGCCTCCTCCCCGGCACAGCCGGCAAGCAGCAAACACAGCGCCAAAAGCAATGCTATTATCTTTTTCATAGTGCCTCCTTCCGGGACATCACCGCAGTACAAATCACCGTGGGCAATACGCTGATCACAAACACCAGCGCCAAAATCCCCCACTCCGCCGGATAGGTTTTTCCTATGTTCAGCACCACGCCCATAGACGAAACATAGTCCCCGGCAAAATACAGACACACCTTGGAAAAGCCCAGCGCCAGCACCGTGGACACCAGACCGATGATGGCATTTTGGATGATGTAAAGCAGATTGATTTTCCCCATCCGAATACCAATGAGCCGCATCAAAGCGATTTCCTTGGCGCTGTGATACATATTCAGCAGCGTGATAATGGAAATCACCATAATATTCATTAGTAGAATAATGCCACACAATGCAAACACGATATACTTGGTGTTGTCCGTATCCTCCAGCACACCACGCACCGTGCTCATAGGCTCAATGGCCTGCAGGGTACAGCTATCGCCGTCGGCGGCCAGAAAGATTTTATCGTCATATTCGCTGACCAGGGTCATTGCCGTGCCCGGATTGGTGGTCTTTACCAAAATGGCGCACACCGTTGCGTGGCTGTGCTCCTCGTGTTCCTCCTCCTGGTGGTTATGCACATCCCAAAGGGTTTTTAGCTGGGTGAACACCACATTGTCAAAGGCGGTGTGGCTTTCCTTCAAAATGCCTACCACCTTCAAGGGTGTATGATGCGCATCCCCCACTGCGTGGCTGGTATAAATCTCCTGACCCACCGAAAGCTGGCAGACTTCAGCCACCGATGCGCCCACCACAACCTCTAAAGCGCCGTCAGGAGCGAACATCTGCCCTTGGGCAATGTCCTTTCCCGTCAGGTATTCCGGGGTTGTGCCTACGCAGGAATAGCCGTTGTAGCTGTCCGCCATGGCAAAGGGCACAACCGATGTCACCCGGCTGTCCTTTTGCAGTTGGGTCACCACCTCATAAGGAATCGTGCCTAAGGGTTCTTCGGCAAAATACATAGAATTCATTGCCAGTTGCGTGCCACTGCCTGCCGGGCCGATAATGGCAGAATAGTAGGCGGCAGAGCCGGTAATGCCATCGCTGACCTGCTGACCGATGTTATAGGCCAGTACCGCCACGCCGGCAGAAAGCACAATGGAAATCACCACCAAAATAATCTGCACCTTTTTGATGGCCATATTTTTGAAGGCAAATTTAAGCATTTTGCTCCACCTCCACATCATACTGACCGCCGGTCATCTTATTCATATCCACTACCACATCAAAATACTTTGCCAGTCGGTCATCGTGGGTGACAGCAATCAGGGTCTTCCCCCGGGCCACCTGAACCAGCTCTTTGATTACCTGCTCGCCGATGGCAAAGTTCAAATTGCCTGTTGGCTCGTCTGCCAGAATAATCTCCGGCTCTTTCACCAGCGCCCGGGCAATGGCCACACGCTGTTTCTGTCCGCCGGACAAGTGGCAGACCTTCTTTTTGCGCTGGTCAACAATGCCCAGCTTCTCCAAAATCGCTGTGGATGCGGAGGTGTCCACATTTTCTATGCGCAGGATGTCGATATTATCCTGCACCGTCATCGCCTCCAGCAGCTTAAAATCCTGAAAAATATAGCCGATTTTCTCAATACGAAGCTTGTCCTTCTCCTTTTGAGAAAGACAGGAAACGCACTGCCCGTCAATGAAAATCTCCCCAGAGGCCGGGGATAAAATCCCGGCAATCATATTCAGCAGTGTGGATTTTCCGCAGCCGGAAGCGCCCAAAAGCATATAGGATTTCCCCGTCTCAAAGGTAAAATCCTGATAATCAATCGCAGTTTCATTGGAAAAGCGTTTGCTTAGGCCCTTTATCTCTATCACAAAATCATCTCCCATTCCAGATAATCCTATTATATCACCCAGATTTTTCTTTGCAACCCCTGTCAAAAATTCTTAACAAAAATGGTAGCGTATATCTCTACTCCAGGTAGGAGCAAGCATTCTTCGCTGTGTAGAACCGCCACCCGGAACAGTAGGTGGTATTATTCCTGCAAAATGGTAGTATAAGATTAAAGGAGTGACATATATGAAACGAATCAAATTATCTGACAGACAACTTCCGGACTATACTGCCGGTGAGGAAATTATGAATATGGTAACACATATTGTAGGCGGAGCCTTGGGATTGACTGCACTCATACTGTGCGTGCTCCGAGCTGTCTGGTGCGGCACTGCCTTAAGCATCATCGGTTGTGGGGTCTATGGGGTATCTATCGTGACATTGTATACAATTTCCAGTGTGTACCACGGCCTGCGTCCGGGCATGGCAAAGAAGGTGCTGCAAGTCATTGACCACTGCACCATCTATTTCCTGATTGCCGGCACCTATACACCGATTCTGCTTTCTGTATTTGTACCCACATATCCCATCATCGGCTGGGGATTGCTGACGGTAGAGTGGGTGTTGGCATCATTGGCTGCCACCCTCACCGCGATTGATCTAAAGAAATACACAGTCTTTTCTATGATTTGCTATATCGGTATGGGATGGGGAATCATTTTCTTTCTGCCACAAACCATAAAGCTTATGACTGTGCCGGGTTTTTCCTTGCTGCTTTCCGGCGGTATTGCTTATACCATTGGTGCTGTCCTCTATGGAATCGGCGTTAAAAAGCACTGGATGCATTCTGTATTTCATATCTTTGTGGTCATCGGTAGTCTTTTGCAGTTTCTGGCTATCTTCCTATACGCTCTGTAACCGACTTTTCTAAACGTCAGGCAGACCCGTGCAACCACTGCGTTGTGGCAAAAAGATACCATACAGCCAAAAGTTGTTGACATCTCAACAAATTGCGTGTATAATCCAGAAGTTGACATTGCAACATCTTTTTACCAGGAGGTATTTTATGCTGAACCGTTTTGCCCGGTTTTCTCTTGCGATTGCCGAAATTGACCGGTGCTGGCATAAGCTGGCCGCAGAGGAAATGGCGAAGTATGACCTGAACAGTCCGCATGCCGTCTATCTAAACACCCTGTATCAGCATGCAGAAGGCATTACCGCAGCAAAGCTGGGTGAGCTGTGCTGTAAGAACAAGGCCGATGTATCCCGGATGATATCCATTCTGGAAAAGAAAGGCCTTGTCCGTAAGGAAAGCATTGGCGGAAATCTCTACCGTGCCAAGCTGCTACTGACCGAGGTAGGAAAGCGAGCTGCGAAGCACGTGCAACGCAGAGCTGCACTGGCAGTAGAATTAGCAGGATCCGGTATGACAGATTCTGACCGGGAGGTTCTCTATCGCTGTCTGGAGCAGATCACAGTAAATCTGCAAACACTGAGCAAAGAAGGCCTTCCCCAACAATAATATTTCGCAAAAAACCAATCTGTCCTTATCGTTACTGGCAATCAGTTCGGCGGCACGCTGCTGCATTGGTTTTTAAGATAAATAACAGAAGAAAGGTTCTTAAATATATGAAAACAAGAATTATTGTAGACTCAACTGCTGATCTTATGCCTGAGTACAAAGGACGTGTCACCATTGTGCCCCTTACCGTCCATTTTGGTGATAAAGAGTATATTGACGGCGTAACCATTGACCACAAAACTTTTTATGAAAAGCTTGTAGAAAGCGATGTGCTTCCCACTACGAGTCAGGCCACACCCGATGCCTTTATGAAGGAATATGAGAAAGCAAAAGAAGCTCGTGAGAGCGCAGTTGTGGTCACAATTTCTTCAAAGCTTTCCGGTACTTATCAAAGCGCTACCATTGCTGCTGAGGATTACGAAAACATTTATATTGTCGACAGTGGTACTGCGGCAATGGGCAGTGGTATTTTGGTAGAGCTGGCACTAAAACTTGCAGAGGAAGGTCTGGATGCTAAAGCCATTGCCCAGCGGTTAGAGGAAGAAAGGAAAAAAATCGTGATCATTGCTCTTGTGGACACACTGGAGTATCTCAAAAAGGGTGGCCGTATATCGAAAACAGTGGCTTTTGCAGGATCCGTGTTGAACATTAAGCCTGTTCTTTCCGTCATCGACGGCGAAATTAGCATGCTTGGCAAGGCCCGGGGCTCCAAAATGGGCAATAACCTGCTGGTTCAGGAAATTGAGAAGGCCGGTGGCGTGGACTTCTCCAAGCCTGTTCTTCTTGGATATTCCGGACTGTCTGATACGCTCTTGGTAAAGTACATTGAGGACAGCAAGCATATTTGGGACAAAGGGCTGGAAACTGTTCGTTATACCACCATCGGCAGCGTAATCGGTACCCATGCAGGCCCCGGAGCCGTTGCTGTTGCGTTTTTTAAGAACTAACAGTTAAAGGATTACATATGAAAATTCTGATTACCACAGATCTGTATACCGTCACGACAAACGGCGTGGTTACCTCGGTACGAAATTTGATGGAGGAACTGGAAAAGAAAGGCCATGAGGTTCGGGTGCTGACGGTTTCGGAGAAATTGAAAAGCCATATCGATGACAACATCTACTATATAAAGTCCTTGCCGTTAGGAGCGATCTATCCGGATGTGAGAATGCCCGTTTCCTCCCGGCACCATCGTTTTATCCAGGAGCTGATCGACTGGAAACCGGATCTGATCCACAGCCAGTGTGAATTTTTCAGCTATCAGTTTGCCGGCTATATTGCCCGCCAGACCGGTGCGCCGATTGTGCATACGTATCACACGCTGTATGAGCAATATGTAACATACATTTTTCCCAGTCAACGAATCGGCGCATTCTTTGTGGGAAAGCTTTCCAAGTATCGTCTGCGCAAAGCGGATGCTGTGGTAGCGCCTACCACAAAGGTGGAAACTGTGCTGAAAAACTACGGTCTGCGTAATTCGATCTATGTAGTTCCCAGTGGTATTGCGTTAGACCAGCATAAGCAACGGATCACGGAAGAAGAACGCAAGCAAAAACGGCGTGAACTGGGCATCCCGGAGGATGCATTGGTGCTGCTTAATTTAGGGCGGTTAGGAACAGAGAAAAATCTGACAGAGGTAGTGGAGCTGTTTGCTATGGCTCACTCGCATAACAGCAAGCTGATCCTTCTGATCGTAGGAGACGGACCGGCTCGGAATGAATTGGAAGAAACCGCCCACCGCCTTGGTGTAGAAGACCTTGTGGTCTTTACCGGAATGGTGCCGCCGGAAGAAGTGCATACTTACTACCAATTGGGCGATGTGTTTGTCAGCGCCTCCACCAGCGAAACGCAAGGTCTGACCTATGTGGAAGCCGCCGCCAACGGCCTGCCACTGCTTTGCAGGCGTGATCCCTGTCTGGATGATGTTTTAGTGGAAGGCCGTAACGGCTATGAATACGAAGCAGAGGACGAGTTCTGCCAGTTGTTGGATACGATCCTGCAAGATCCGGACTGGTGCCATGCTGCAGGAGCGCAGAGCACGCAAATTGCAGACGCTTTTGACAAACGCCATTTTGCTGACAAAATAGAAGATATATATGAAGCTGTTATTCAGTAATAAAACAACCTGTGCAGAAAAAACTGCACAGGTTGTCTTTTGTGCAACCAAAACAATAACCCCTGAGGTTTTGAAACCTCAGGGGTTATTGTTACGCTTAGCGCGTTTTGGTGACCCGTACGGGAATCGAACCCATGTTACCGCCGTGAAAGGGCGGTGTCTTAACCGCTTGACCAACGGGCCTGGTAGCGGCGACCTGACTTGAACAGGTGACATACCGGGTATGAACCGGGTACTCTACCAACTGAGTTACGCCGCCATATTTCTTTTTACTGAAATTCAGCTTTGTTATTATATCCACCAACTTCCCTTTTGTCAAGAGAAAAGTTGGTATTTTTCTTCTTTTTTTCGGGAAAGCTTGAACGAGGTGACTATATTTGGAATTTTGGAAGAAAAGCATGCTGTTTTCTATGGGCGGTTGTGCCTATATGGGCCTGGAGCTTCTTTGGCGAGGCTGGAGCCACAGCAGTATGTTTCTGGCAGGGGGAAGTTGCTTTTTACTCCTGGGGCGGCTGGGGCAGGTAACCAAAAATCCCCTGACCCGGTGTTTGGTGGGCGCCGGGATTATTACCGGGATTGAATTTCTTGCCGGTCTTTTGGTCAACCGCAGTTATGATGTTTGGGATTATCGGCATATGCCTCTGAATATCAAAGGCCAGATCTGTCTGCCCTTCTGCCTTCTGTGGCTACCCATTGGATTTGGGGCGATCTTACTATATGATGTTTTGGACAAAAAAATACTGCCGGCCAATTGACCGGCAGTATTTTAGAACTCAGATTATTCCTCTGCGCCCTTGGACAGCATCACATTGGTGAGGATGCCCAAAATCAGTGCGCATGCAATGGTAGTCAAAGTAACCTTACCAAAAGAAACGCTCAGACCACCGATACCGGGGATCAGAATAGCGGAAACCACAAACAGGTTCTTGCTGGCATTCAGGTTGACTTTTTGGATCATCTTCAGACCGGAAACAGCGATAAAGCCGTACAGCGCCACGCACACACCGCCCATAACGCAGTTGGGGATAGAGGACAGGAAGGTGACGAAAGGACCAAAGAAGGAGATCACCAAGCACATAATGGCAGCAGTTGTGATGGTCACAACGGAAGCATTGCGGGTAATGGCAACGCAACCCACAGACTCACCGTAGGTGGTGTTGGGGCAGCCGCCGAAGAAAGCGCCGGCGATAGAACCAATGCCGTCACCCAGCAGAGTGCGGTGCAGGCCGGGAGTCTCCAGCAGATCCTGGCCGATGATTGTGGACAGGTTCTTGTGGTCAGCGATGTGCTCAGCAAAGACCACAAATGCCACAGGGATGTATGCCACAGCAATGGTGGCGATGAATGCGCCATCGATTTCCTTCACACCCTCAAAAGCCTTCAGGAAGGTGAAATCGGGAACTGCGAAGATCTGCATATCCTTAAATGCTGCAAAGTTGATGACCTGCAGAGCTACATTGTCGGTAGCAATACCGATCACAGTGAAGATAGCGGCTGCCACATAGCCAACCAGGATACCCAAAATGAAGGGGATCAGCTTGATCATCTTCTTGCCGTAAACAGAGAACACAAAAATAGCAAACAAAGTGATCAGACCGCAGATCAGCGCAACATAGGGGCTGCACAGAGAGTTCAGAGCCTCATCCACAACCTTGCCCTTGGTCAGATCGCCAACAGCATTCACAGCCAAAGACAGACCGATCAATGCAACGGTGGGTCCGATAACCACAGGAGGCATCAGCTTGTTGATCCACTTAACACCGACAAACTTGACAACCAATGCGATGATCACATACACAAGACCGGCAAAGATTGCACCGATCAGCAGACCGGCATAGCCGGCAGATGCGGAAGCTGCGCCGCCGAAAGCAGCGAACATAGAGCCGATAAATGCAAAAGAAGAACCAAGGAACACGGGGCTATTGAACTTGGTGAATAACTGGTACACAATCGTACCTACGCCGGCGCCGAACAAAGCGGCAGACTGGCTCATACCGTTACCGATGATTGCGGGAACAAGGATCGTTGCTGCCAAAATTGCCAGAACCTGCTGGAAAGCGAACAGCAGCATCTGGCCAAACTTGGGTTTGTCTTTGATGCCATAGATCAAATTCATTGAAAATTCCTCCGTATTATTTGATAATGAAATCTGCAAAAAAAGAAGGAAACACCCAGTTTTCAAAAACTGCGAATTTCCTCCTCTCTTTCAAATTCTCATTTCAAAAAAATTATACAACACCTTGCAACCAAATGCAAGTTTTTTCCCAAGAAAATTCAAAAAACCGCACACTACAGGGTAAAACCCAGGGGCAGAAGCTGGGAAAGGGTGTAGCTTTGAATTTTCCCGGTTTTATCTGTCAAATACACCGGAAAATCCTTTTTGCAAAACTCCTGCAATACCTGCCGGCACACACCGCAGGGGGTGCAAAAGTCCCGGATTTCTCCGTTTTTACCACCGCAGACAGCCAATGCCGCAAATTCCCGGCAGCCGCTACTAATTGCCTTTCCCACCGCCACACGCTCAGCACACATTGTGGGGCTGTAGGCAGCATTTTCTACATTACAGCCGGTATAAACCTTTCCGTCTGCGCCCAAAAGCGCCGCACCTACCTGAAATTCCGAATATGGTGCGTAAGCATTTTTCATAGCAAGCTTTGCCTGCGCCATCAATTCTTCCGGTTTCATACATTCTCCTCAAGCAACTTTTTTACCACATCTCCCACATAGGTGAAGCTGTCCTTCGTGCCGATATTTTGGGGGGTAATGTTTTTGCCCAGCATCAAAAAGGGCACATATTCTCTTGTGTGGTCGGTGGTTTTGGTAAAGCCCGGGTCACAGCCGTGGTCGGCGGTGAGAATAAGGGCATCCTCCGGACCCAATTTTTCCAAAAGCCGGGGCAAAAAGGCATCAAATTCCGACAAGGCTTTGGCATAGCCGTCTATATCCCGGCGGTGGCCGTAAATCATATCAAAATCCACCAAATTCACAAAGCACAGACCGGAAAAGTCCTTGTCCGCATAAGACAGGGTATGGTTCATTCCGTCTTGGTTTGACTTGCTGTACACATATTCCGTCAGTCCAGAGCCTGCAAAAATATCCCGGATTTTTCCCACACCGATGACACTTTTTCCGGCGCTTTTCAAAAAGTCCAGCACCGTATCTTCCGGAGGCTCTAAAGAAAAATCGTGACGGTTGGCAGTTCGGGTGAAGCTTCCCGGCTTGCCGATAAAAGGTCTGGCAATCACCCGGCCTACCCCGTGTTTGCCTGTCAAAATTTTCCGGGCAATCCGGCAGTATTCATATAACTTCTCCGGAGGCACAATGTCCTCGTGGGCGGCAATTTGGAACACGGAATCTGCCGAGGTATATACAATCAAGTCCCCGGTTTGCATATGCTTTTCCCCATAGGCCTCAATCACCGCCGTGCCGGACCAAGGGGCATTTGCCAGCACGCCCCGGCAGGTTTCCTCCCGGAAGGGCGAGAGCACCTCCTCCGGAAAGCCCTCCGGATAGGTGGGCAAGGGGTTTTTCGACACAATTCCCGTCAGCTCCCAGTGGCCAATGGTGGTATCCTTGCCTGCGGATTTTTCCGTCAGCCGTCCATAAATAGCAGTGGGGTTTTCTGTTTTCGGCAGGCACTCTACACCGTCGATATTGCCAAGGCCTGCCTGTATCAGATTGGGAATGTGCAAGTGTGGAGATTTTGCGCAGGAGGCAAGGGTGTTTGCCCCAGCATCTCCAAACCGTTCCCCATCCGGCGCAGATCCAATTCCAAAGGAATCCAGTACAATCAAAAAAAGCCGTTTCATAGCTTTGCTCCTTGCTTCGTAACCGAAATCACAGGTTTTCCATTTTCACAGCCGTTTCCAGGGCTACCCCCATCATTGTGGTGAAGGCGGTTTGCCGTTCCTGGGAGGTGGTCTCCTCGCCGGTGAGAATGTGGTCGGAAATGGTGCAGATACACAGCGCACGCTTGCCGTACCGGGCGGCATTCATATACAGCGCCGCCGCCTCCATTTCCAAGGCCAGCACGCCCATTTTCTTCAGCGCATACACGCTGTCCAGCCCCTCGGGAACGCCCTGGTGGTCGCCGTAGAACACGTCCGAGGAATTGATATTGCCCACATGGTAGACAGCCCCTGCCTCCTTTGCCGCCTCCACTGCCTTAGTCAGCAGTTCAAAAGACGCAATGGGGGCAAAGGTGCCGGGCAGATGGAACTGGGCGGCAAAGTTGGAATCGGTGCAAGCGCCCTGACCCAGCACCAAATCATACAGATGAATATGCTCCTGAATAGCGCCGGCAGAGCCTACCCGGATAATATTTTCCACGCCGTAGCCGTTAAACAGCTCGTGGGAGTAAATGCCCATAGCCGGCATACCCATTCCGGTGGCCATAACAGACACCTTCACACCCTTATAGGTGCCGGTGTAGCCCTGAACGCCCCGGACATTATTCACCAGAACCGGGTTCTCCAAAAAGTTTTCCGCAATGAATTTTGACCGCAGAGGGTCGCCGGGCATCAGCACGGTTTTGCCGAAATCCCCGGGCATGGCACTGATATGGGGTGTCGGTGTGGTTAACATAACATTTCCTCCTTAATAGCCGGAGCTCGGCAAATTTTTGGCAATCTTCACAATCCGGGAAGTGCCCAATCGGTCTGCTCCCAACCCAATAAACTTTTCCGCGTCCTCCAAAGAGGAAATTCCTCCGGCGGCTTTGATTTTCACATTTTCTCCGATATGCCCCGCAAACAGCGAAACATCCTCGAAGGTTGCCCCGGCGGTAGAAAAGCCGGTAGAGGTTTTAATATAGTCTGCCCCGGCTTGGGTCACAATGTGGCACATGCGGATTTTTTCTTCCTGAGTGAGTAGGCATGTTTCGATAATCACCTTCAAAAGCTTGCCCTTGCAGGCCTGCTTCACTGCCTTGATTTCCTCCAAAACCGCCTGGTCTTCCCCGGCCTTTAGCTGGCCGATATTGATGACCATATCAATTTCGTCTGCGCCGTTTTCCACCGCATCGGATGCCTGAAAGCACTTGGCTTCAGTGGTATCGTAGCCGTTGGGAAATCCAATCACCGTGCAGATAGCAAGCTTTTCTCCTACATAATCCTTGGCCTTTTTTACATAGCAGGCAGGAATACACACCGAAGCGGTTTTGTACTGCATACCGTCGTCGCAAATGGCCCTAATATCCTCCCAGGTGGCGCACTGGCTTAACAGCGTGTGGTCGCACCTTGCCAAAATTTCAGAAAGTTCCATAATCCATTCCTCCTTTCTTTTATTATATAAAAGGAAAAACCAATATGCAAGAAAAAACGGATTGCCGTAGCAATCCGTTTTTCTTATGATTTCAGCAGTTCCTGCTTTTGTTGCTGCAGGGTGTATAGCTTATAGTATCGGCCGTGGAGGCTTAAAAGCTGTTGGTGGTTGCCCTGCTCCAAAATTTTACCGTGGGACAGCACAATGATATTGTCTGCGTGCTGAATGGTGGAAAGTCGGTGGGCCACCACCAGCATTGTGCCGATATTGCGCATCTTTTCCAGAGAATCCTGAATTAAGACCTCGGTTTCCGTGTCAATATTGGCGGTTGCCTCGTCCATAATCATCACCGTGGGCTTATGCAGCACCGTCCGGGCAAAGCTGAGGAGCTGTCGCTGACCGGCAGAGAAGTTGTTGCCTCTCTCCCGAACCTCCTCCATAAGCCCCTCCGGCAGTTGCTTTACGAAGTTTTGGGCATTGACAAATTCCATTGCCTGCCAAACCTCACTATCCGTAACCTCCAGACCTAAGGTGATATTGTCCCGGATGGTACCGGAAAACAGGAACACATCCTGAAGCATCTGTCCAAAATGCTTCCGCAGGCAAGGGATTTTGAACTTACGGATATCCATTCCGTCAATGAGAATTTGACCCTTTTGGATATCGTAATTCCGGCAAATCAGGTTCAAAATAGTGGTTTTTCCGGAACCGGTAGCACCTACAAAGGCCACGGTCTGACCCGGCTCTACCGTAAAGGACACGCCCTTGAGCACCCACACATCCGGCTCATAGGCAAACCAAACATCCTTAAATTCAATCCTGCCCTGAATTTGGGTGATTTCCTCCGCATCCGGCTCGTCCACCACCTCCGGCACCATATCCAGCACCCGGAAAATCTTTTCCGCAGAGGCAAAGGCTCTTTGCAGAACATCAAACTGGTCCACAATGGCCCGCAGGGGATTGAAGAACTTGGAGTTATACATATAAAAGGACACAATCACGCTGGCGGTGATGGTCTGTCCGAAGAAATCGATCTGCTGAATATAGCCCTTGCCGCCCAAATACAAAAGGCACAACAGCGAGCAGGTGCTCACCATTTGAATTAAGGGGTTAAAAATCATATTGATGTGCAATCGCTTCTCCCGGGCTTTTTTCAGAGCGTTGCTCTTTACGGAAAACTCCTCCATTTTCCGGTCCTCCCGGTTGAAAATCTGGGTGATTTTCATACCGGACAGATTTTCCGACAAAAAGGCGTTCAGATCCGTGTTGGCATCGGTCACTGCCCGGTAGGCACTGCGGAAGAATTTCCGGAACACATAGGCCAGCAGCACCATATAGGGCATAAAGCACATCATCATCAAAGTCAGCGCATAGTTGAGCATCAGCATCGCCACCAGCACCGCCACCAGCACCGTCACATTCTTCACCAAGGTAACCAGCACATTGGTAAAGAGCATAGACACGCCGCCGGGGTCGTGGACAGCCCGGGTCACCAGCTTGCCCACAGGAATGTGGTTGAGCTGATTATGAGACAGCTTCTGCACATGGCCATACACATCCTGACGCAGTCGGGAGAGGATTTTCTGACCCACGCTTTGCAGTATCAGCGCCTGCAGATAGGTACAGCCCATACTGATAAGCAGAATTGCCATATACAGGGCAATCACAGAAAACAACTGGGAGAGCTGGAATTTTCCCGCCAAAATCTCCTGCACCCGGCCAATCAGCAAGGGGGAGATCACATCGTGGGACACGGAAATCAGCATCACAACCAACGCCAGCACGAACATATACCAATAGTCCTTGGCGTATTTGAGAAGCCGTATCATCAGCGCCAGGTCGGACATATTTCGTTCAAAATCCTTGGGTCTGCTCTTTTTGAACATTGCGTAGGCCATGATCACAATCACGGAGGACAAACCCAAAACTGCGCCAATAATCAAAAGAGGCAAATACTCACGCATTTTCTTTCCCTCCTTCTTCCTCCAGCTGCTGCAGCTTCACCAGCTTTTGGTACTGGGGACAGCTCTGCATCAGCTCGGCGTGGGGACCCACAGCCACCAGCTCGCCTTCCTCCAGCAGGATAATCTTATCCAATGCCTCCACGGTGGAAATCCGGTGGGCAATAATAATGGTGGTTTTTCCCTGACGGAGCTTGTGGAGGTTGGACAAAATGGTCTTTTCCGTGTTGGTATCCACAGCAGAAACCGAGTCGTCCATAATCAGCACCGGGGCATTCTTCAACAGCGCCCGGGCAATGGAAATTCTTTGCTTCTGTCCGCCGGACACGGTGACGCCCCGTTCGCCCAGCATCGTCTTATAGGTCTTGGGGAACTGACGGATATTCTCCGCCACATCTGCCATTTCCGCCGCATTCTCCACGCCGTCTACGCTATCCACACCAAAGGCAATATTATTTTCAATGGTGTCGGAAAACAGGAAATTGTCCTGGGGCACATAGGCAAAGCCTTCCCGCAGGTCGTGAAGCTTCAAGGTATTGATATCCCGGCCGTCGATAAACACCGTGCCGTCGGGCACATTATAAGTACGCAGCAGCAGGTCCACCAAAGTGGTCTTGCCGGCGCCGGTTTTGCCCACAATACCCACCTTTTCTCCTGCCTTTATGGAAAGGGAGATGTTCTTCAGCACATCCTGCTTCCCTTCGGGATAGCGGAAGGTCAGATTTTTCAGCTCAATATCGCCCTGAATATCCGAAATATTTTGGGCGTCCTCTGCATCGGTCACATCCGGCTCTGCCTCCAAAAGCACACCCACACGCTGCACCGAGGCTCTGCAACGGCTGGTGGTATCAATCAGGTCACTAACTGCCATAACCGGGTAGACAATGTAGCCAAAGTAGGCGTAGAACTCCATAATCTGTCCGGCATTAAACTTGCCCTGATACACCAAATAGCCGCCATAGCCGAAAATCACCGCAATCACCGATTGCACAAACAGCGTCACCAGGGTGCGCATCAGCACCGAAGCCCGGGTATGCTTTACATTGGCCTTTTCGTTTTCCACATTCAGCTTCTGGAAGGACATCATCTCCACAGCCTCTTTTACAAAGGCTTTCACCACGCTGATGCCGGAAAAACGCTCCTGGGTAAAGTCCGCCAGACGGGAGAAGGCCTCCTGGCGAATCTTCCATTTTTTGCTCATATAGCGGCCCATCAAAATGGCCGTTGTCAGCAATAGACCCATAGGGATTAAGCTCAGCAGGGTCATTTTCCAGTCCATCCGGAACATTCTCCACAGAGCCATACAGCCAATCATCGTGGCATCCACCACCATCACTGAGCCGTGGCCGAAGCCCTCATTGATGGTTTCCAGGTCGTTGGTAAACAGGCTCATCAGGTTGCCAACCTTGTTCCGGCTGTAGAATTCTGCACTTAAAAACCGCGCCCGGTCAAACATCCGGTTTCGGATATCGATGGTGGCCTTCAAAGAGAAACCAAAGAACAGCAGCCGCCAAAACACCCGGCCCAAAACCATCAGCGCAATAATCCATATCAGGGGCATACAGATTTTATCCAGCAGGAAATTCAGGTCAAAGACATATTCTACTCCCTGATATTGCACCGTTCCATAGGTGACTCCGTTAATCACCAACTGGTATTTTTCCGGCAGAAGAACCATCATATAGTCCTCCACCAAAAGCACGAAAATGCCCAGCAGGAGCATCCAACCGTACTTCAGATAGTACCGGTTTGTATGCTTGCTAAATACCATTTTGCCACCTCCTAATTCTTCTTACTGTCCTTATACCACTTGTTTGGAATTTGTCAACGGCCGCCGTTCGCCATTTCCCCGAAATTTGGAATCTTTTCAGGAATAAAAAGCGAAAAAAGACCCATTTGTCCTGTTTTTTATCAAATAATCCATCTTTTTTCAACAAGAAAAAAATAATTTCTCTTAAAGAGAAAGCCCCCTTTGAGGGGGCTTCAGCGCCTTGTAATGGATTGCAGCAGGCCCAAAAACCGTTCCATAGGGATTTGGTGGGCTCTGCGGTTCATATCCCGGATAATCTTGGTAAAGTGCTTGTACCACTGTTCTCCGGTCCAAAGCTTATCCCAGCCCACTGTCAGGTAATCACAACCCTCCGGCCGGGTCTTGCCGCAGGCACGGGCAAACCGGCTTCCACAGCCCAAGGCCATCGCCCAGGGGAGCATGGAGAAGAAATACTCCGGCTGAGACTGCTGCATCAGCTTTTGGGCACTGCTGCCCAAATACCGCCGCAGACCCATCATCTGTGCCAAAAGCGCCCTTCCCTGCCGGGTGCGGCGACCGCCCCAGCACAGCAGCATTCCTGCCAAAAGCAGCTCTGTCACCATCCAAAAGGCAGTTTGCACATCTCCACAGAGCAAACCCAGCACCAGCCATCCAAGGCAAATGCCCAAGCTGATTTTCGTTCTCCGGGAATCTCCCAGCAAAAGTCCTACGCCGATTCCCTGCATATACCAGCCGCTAAGAAGACCGGCTATGGACAGCACTACCAGGAGCAGCCCCTGCAGCGCCGCACCGTCTGCCATTGCCACCGCCAGGGAAGCGCCGCCAAACAGACCGATACCGGAGGCAAAAAAGCGAAATACCTTGGCATTTCCACTCCATTTCCGGAACAATTCCCGGACGCCTATCCTTTGGGTGGCGCAGTCCCGGTAGAGCAGAGCGTACCGGTCTGACCCGGTATCCACGGAGGTCCTGCCGCCAAAAAGCTTCTTGAAAATTTTTAATTCGCTGTCTGTACGCTCGTTGCCCATTTCCATCCGCTTATACAGCACCACTTTTCCCCTTTGGGAAGAGATGGAAATATAGCCCAGCTGCGCCCAGTGCAGAACCGTCATAGACAAATCCAGGCCCTGCCCTGCCAAAATGCTACCGGCCTGACCGGGGTGATAGGTCTGGGGAGGCTGGGTGCAGTGCTGACGGCGCACCGGCATATTCCACAGGGCAATCACCCACCACACCAGCGAAAGCACTGCGCAAATTCCCATACCGGCAGTGCCCCACCCATAGTCCTGAGACTGGGTGATGGACTGGGGAAACATCTGCTGGCTCACCGGCAGCGTCATATATAAGGTTTCGTGGTCCTTCATAGGCTTTAAGGAGCTGCCGGACACCGTGGCGCCCTCCACCGAGTATGTTAAATCCTCTTCAATCCGTGCCTGGTGGTAGCCACTGACCAGACTGGGCAGCGCCTCCACTGCGCCGGGCAGCGTCACAGAAAACCTTAAGTTTTCCACCGGGAAGGCAAAGCCGGACATCAGGGGCAGCTTCATCTGCAGACCGGAGTCGGTGGTCTCAATCACATCGTAGAGCCGATAGTGAATATTCACCGTCACATCTCCCACCACATTCTTGGTCAGCCGGGACAGATTTAGCACCCGGACATCCCCACTGCGGGAGGCTGTCACCCGGGAGCCGTTCAAGGTTACACCGGTGGCTTCCAGGGGAATGGGATACAGGAGCTTTTCCTGAGGCTCTTCCAGGTGCAGCGTCACCGTGGTGGTGATTTGACAGCTTCCGTCACCGGACACCGTGGCAAAGCTCTCCTGAGCAGTCGCTCCCGTGGCAGCCGACACGCCCAGCGCCAGATATGCAATTAGTACACAGCTTGTCAGCAGGGTTGTCAGCTTTCTCATAAGTCCCTCATTTTTTCCGTTTATTATCCGTAAACATATAGTAGTCACATTTGATTTTGCCGTTGTAGAACTTGCGCTTTTTGTCTGCACGCTTGCCGAACCAATGTTCAAACTCCGGCTCGGAGGTAATGACAAATTTCTTCCAGCCGTCGGCATATTTCAGGTGGCGGCCCAAAGCGCTGTAAAGACGCTGGGCAGAGTGCTGCTCCATCATTCGCTCGCCATAGGGCGGATTACACACCAAAATGCCGCTATCGGAGGGCAGGCTCATTTTCGTGGCATCTCCGTCCCGAAAGGTCACGCAGTCGGACACGCCGGCCTTCTTTGCATTGGCAAAGCTTAAGGAAACGCAAGCCGGGTCTGCGTCGGAGCCCATAATCCGATAATCTCCCCGGAACTCCTTGTCCCTTGCCTCGTCCTTGGCATTTTTCCAAATGTCAGGAGACAGCCAGGGGTATTCCCGGGCGGCAAATTCCCGGTTCAGACCCGGCGCCCGGTTCTTGGCAATCAGCGCCGCTTCAATGGGAATGGTGCCGGAGCCGCAGAAGGGGTCCCAAAAATACTCTCTGCCCCGGTACCGGGTAAGCTGCACCATACCGGCGGCCAAGGTCTCGTGCAAGGGAGCATCGTTGCCCACCGCCCGGTAGCCACGCTTATGCAGACCCTGTCCGGAGGTGTCCAAACACAAGGTCACATTGTCATTTAAGATGGTAAAGTGAAGCTGGAACTTCACACCGGTCTCCGGAAGCCAGGAGATGCCGTATTTCTCTCCCAAGCGCCGGGAGGCGGCCTTTTTGATAATGGCCTGACAGTCGGACACGCTCATAAGCTGGCTGTTCAGGCAGTGTCCCTTCACCGGGAACTGACCGTCCCTGGGGATAAACTCCTCCAACGGGGCAGAAAGCACGCCCTGAAACAGCTCCTCAAAGGTTTTGGCAGTAAACTGCGCCAGCACCACCATCACCCGTTCTCCGGTGCGCAAACAGACATTGGCTCTTGCCAAGGCATTTTCATCCCCGGTAAACAGCACCCGTCTATCCTCCACCCGGACATTTTCCATATTCAGCCGCCGCAGCTCGTCACCTGCCAATCCTTCCAGACCGAACAAGCAGGGCACGGCAAATGTAAAATTCATCATAACTCACCTCAGAATTTTGCTGGCTTTCAGATAACGCTCCTCCTCGGAGAACACACATCCGCAGTATTTCTGCATATAAAAGCCCAGCTCCCGGGCTTTTTCCTGACCTTCCTTGAAGTAGGGACGAAAATCCCGGTACAAAAACGCTACACCGTATTCGCTGGCGGCACGCTCTGCCACTTCCTTCATCAGCTCGTGGTTTTGATAGGGGCTGATGAACAGACTGGAGGTAAAGCTGTCAAAGCCCAGCTCCTTTGCCTGCCGTGCAGTCTCAAAAAGGCGCATTTCGTAGCATTTGACGCATCGTTTCTCAATATCCTCCGCCACCGCCCGGACAAAGGGACGCAGACCGTAATCGTTTTTTTCAATCAGGGGCAGACCGATGCTTTGGGCATACTCCCGAAGGCAGTTTCTCCGGCTTCGGTATTCGGTAAAGGGGTGGATATTGGGATTGTACCAAAATCCGGACACCTGAAAACCGTCTGTTTCCAGCACATCAATGCACCTGTTTGCGCAGGGCGCACAGCATATATGCAGCAATGTTTTCATATAATTCACCTGAAAGCAATATTTTGTTTATTATAGCACGGAAAAAGTTTCAATGCAAGACACTTATTTCCCGTATGTTTGCAGGGAAAATGTGGTATAATCCTTGACGAGCCCCCCCTTTTTCGGTATCATAGAAGCTGACAATGGGAGGATTTTCTATGGACGATTTGTTTTATATGCAGCAAGCCCTTTCCCTGGCGCAGCAGGCAGGACAAGCCGGTGAAGTGCCGGTGGGATGTGTGATTGTGCGTAAGGGGGAAATTGTAGGCCGGGGTAAAAACACCCGGGAAGCGGATAAATCTGCCTTAGCCCACGCAGAAATCCAAGCCATTGAGGATGCCTGCCGAAATTTAGGGGGCTGGCGGCTGTGGGATTGCACATTATATGTGACCTTAGAGCCTTGTCCTATGTGCGCCGGAGCAATTATCAACGCCCGGATCCCCCGGGTGGTATTTGGGGCGATGGACGAAAAGTATGGTGCCTGCGGCTCGGTATGCAATTTATTTTCTATGGACTTTAACCACCACCCGGAGGTCACTTCCGGTGTGATGCAGGAGGAAAGTCAGGCGCTTTTACGGGAATTTTTCGGTAATCTTCGGAAAACGCTGAAGGACAGGCCCAAATGGAAAAAACCGGAATAGAAAAAGACAAGCGGTGCTTTTCCGCTTGTCTTTTTTTACTTGCAGGAAACTTAGAAAGGAGCAGAATATGAACTGGGAAAAATGGTGTATTCGTTTGGGGGCAGGCGCTGTGATGTTTGCCCTGGGTGTACGGCTTTTGTCCGGCGGCGCGGTAGAGGCGGTGGTGGAAACCTTGGCCCAGCCGGAGGTCACTGCCGCATTGGTGTTTATGGAAACCGGCCGGGTTCTGCGTCCGGTGTCGGAGCAGGAGCCGGCGACAGAGCCGGAGGTGGAGGTGAAGGTGGAGGCAACTGCCCCGTTAGAGGAAGCGGTGCTTCCCGTATTTTCCCCGGCAGACGCCCCTTTGGTAAAGGTGCATAATGTATGCGGCTACGGGGCAGATGTGCAGACTATGCTCACCCAGCCCCTTGATTGGAAATTAAAAAAAGACAAGCCCACGGTGCTGATTGTCCACTCCCACGGTACGGAGAGCTACAAAAAAACCGAGGACTACTCAGAATATACCCCATACCGCACCAGGGAAAATGCATACAATGTGGTATCCATTGGGGCGGAAATCAAGAAGGCCCTGGAGCAAGGCGGCATCAGTGTTTTGCACGACACCACCCGTCACGACGACCCCTCCTACTCCAAGGCATATACCAACTCCCGGAAAAGCGTGCAGGAATATTTGGCAGAGTACCCCTCCATTGAAATTGTGCTGGATATTCACCGGGATTCGGTGGAAAACAAAAACGGTCAGCAGGTGCATTACGCCCTGGAAACCCCGGAGGGCACTTCCGCTAAGCTGATGATGGTGGTAGGCACCGATGCCAACGGGCTGAAGCACCCCCAATGGCCGGAGAATATGGCCTTTGCGGTAAAGCTCCACGCCCTTTTGGAAAAAAACTATCCGGGGATTTGCCGTCCTATCAGCTTCCGCAAGCAACGGTTCAACCAGGATTTGTCGCCGGGGGCGCTGATTGTGGAGGTAGGCTCTGCCGGAAATACCCGGCAGGAAGCCGTGCTGGCCGGGCGGATTTTGGCAGAAACCATTTTAGAATTATCCGCCGGCGCCAATTAGAATTATAAAATATTTTCTAGTGACAGACGGTGGGCCTGTGCCATGGCTTCTACTAACTTGGCAAGCTGGGCGCAGGTAGCAGCATAATGCACCTTTTCCTCCGGGTCTTCAAAGGCCTTTAGCTGGGCAAACAAGCCGTCAATCTCGTCCATAGGGGCGTGGTCCGCCACTGCCGCCGTCCATCTCCAACAATCCTGCCAACGGGACTGGGCCTTTTTTGCCAGCCCCCAGCCCTGGGAAAAGCTCTCCTCCAGCACCAGGCTGGAGGCAGTCTCCAAATCCCCCGCAATTTCCAAATGGGCGCTGTCCATCGCCACAGACACCACCAGCCCCAGTGCCAAAAAGAAAATCAGCAGGCTCGTACCCAGCCAAAACCGCTTCATTTTGCCACCTCCCGGGGATAAAATACAATTTTGTCACTGCCGTCCACGCTCAGATACCAGGTGTTTTCCAGAGTTGTCCCCCGTTGGGACAGCACACGGCTGAGCCATAGCTTGTTCTTCCCTGCTTTTTGCAGGTTCTCCATTAACAGCACACCGTCGGAAATAATGGTCAGGGGCATATACTGCTTTCCTGCCTGCAGCCCGGCTTCCCTGACCGTTGCCGGGCGCTCCTGGGGATAGGGAAACACCGACAGACTGCCATCGGTTTCCATAATGGCATACTGCACCGTGGTGATGTCCAGCACATCTTTTTCCCGCAAATGGCAGGTAAGCTCGTCCATGGTCACCCGGGTTTTCCGCAAATTCTGCTGCATAATGTTGCCGTTTTCTATGAGAATCACCGGCTTGCCGCAGAGCATTTTCCGAATGACAATGCTTTTTAAGGACAAGTGGGAAAGTATCAGCTCCACACCCAGCACGGTTACAATGGGTATAAACCCGGAAAACAGAGGAATTGCCCCGTCCTGCATAGGAATGGCTGCCAAATTTGCCACCAGCATGGTCACCACAAATTCCGCAGGCTCCATCTGCCCAATTTGCCGTTTTCCCATCAGCCGAATCACGGCAATCAGCACCAAATACAGGATAATCGTCCGCAAGTAAGATAATATCAAAATCTGCCACCTCCGGGATAGTTTTCCCAAAGGTGGCAGATTTATGCTTTCCCATACAAACGCAAAAGCCACAGGCGACCCCTGTGGCTTTGCTTTGAGAGAGAAAAGGAGAGAAAAATGAAAAAGGTGACATTCGTCTTCACGATACTCATTATACAAAGCAATTGTGAAGAAAATAAGTGGGTAAGTGTTAAAAAAGTATTAAGTTTGAAAATATTTACTTTTTCATAAACTCCTGCTATAATGGGCATAAGTATGGACAAAAAGGAGGCGGCGAAATGTTAGACAAACTGCAAGCGGTGCAAAACCGTTTTGAAGAAATATGCGCCCGGTCGGAACAGCCGGATTTTTACCAGGACCCCAAAAAGGCCGCCGCTATTTTGCGGGAGAAAAACGATTTAGAGCCCATTGTGGAGGCGTGTTCCGCCTACAAAAGCGCCCTGCAGGAAATGCAGGACGCCCAGGAGCTGATGTCCGACCCGGAGATGAAGGCGTTTTGTCAGGAAGCCTATCAGTCTGCCAAGACCGCTTCTGAAGAATTATACGAAAAGCTGCAGGTACTGCTTCTGCCCAAAGACCCCAATGACGAAAAGAATGTGATTGTGGAAATCCGTGGAGGCGTGGGCGGTGAGGAAAGCGCTCTGTTTGCCCACTCTCTGTTCCGGATGTACAGTATGTATGCCGCCCAAAAGGGCTGGACTGTGGAGCTGATGAACTACTCTGACACAGAGCTGGGCGGTGTGAAAGAAGCGGACTTTGTTATTTCCGGACGGGGCGCTTATTCCCGGCTGAAGTACGAATCCGGGGTGCACCGGGTACTGCGTGTGCCGGAGACAGAATCCGGCGGACGGGTACACACCTCCACCGCCACGGTGGCAGTGCTACCGGAAATGGAAGAGGCTTCCGTGCAGATTAACCCGGCGGATGTGGAAATGCAGGTGTACCGTGCCTCCGGTGCCGGTGCTCAGCACGTCAACAAGACAAGCTCTGCGTTGCGGCTGATTCACAAGCCCACAGGCATTGTGGTGGCCTGTCAAGAAGAACGCAGTCAAGTGCAAAACCGGGAAAAATGTATGCGCATGCTAGCCTCCAAGCTGTACGAGATTGAGCAGGAAAAGCTGGACAGCGAAGTCACCGGAATGCGGCGCAGCCAGGTGGGCACCGGTATGCGCAACGAGCGTATCCGCACCTACAATTTCCCTCAGGGCCGTGTCACCGACCACCGGATTGGTCTGACCCTCTACCGCATTGACAGCATTATGGACGGGGATATCGACGAGATCATCGATGCTCTCGCCACCGCCGACCAGGCAGAGAAATTAAAGAACGCACAATCTATATAAACGCTTTCTATTGGAAAGGAACCCATATGGAATATATTACAAACAGTCCCGGTCAGACGGAAGACATCGGTGTCCGGCTGGGACAGGTGATAAAGCCGGGTACGGTGATTGCCTACACCGGGGACTTAGGCGCCGGCAAGACCGCCTTTACAAGAGGCCTTGCCCGGGGACTTGGGTCTTCCGAACGGGTCACCAGCCCCACCTACACCATTGTCAACGAATATCTGTCCGGGCGGTTGCCTCTGTTTCACTTTGATATGTACCGGCTATTAAGCAGTGAGGATTTATGGGACATCGGCTGGGAGGATTACCTGCTCCGAGGGGGCGTCTGCGCCGTAGAATGGAGCGAAAATGTTGCAGACGCTCTGGAAGATCCGGTACAAATCCGCATAGAAAAGCTGGGCGAGGATACCCGGAAAATCACGATTTTGGGAGGCGGTTATGAAAATATTAGCCTTTGAGACCTCGGCAAAAGCCGGCAGCGTGGCGCTGATGGAAGACGGCTGTGTGCTGGGGCAGTATTACGAAAATACCGGGCTGACCCATTCCCAAACCATAATGGTAATGGCACAATCCCTTTTGGAAAGCTGTAATCTCACCCCTCAGGATGTGGATGCAGTGGCAGTGGCCGCCGGGCCGGGCAGCTTTACCGGTGTGCGCATCGGTGTAGCCGCCGCCAAGGGCTTTGCCTGGGGTAGACAAATTCCCCTTTACGGCGTGTCCACCTTAGAGGCGATGGCCCTTTCTTTGGGGGTCTATGACGGCTATGTGCTAACCGTGATGGATGCCAGAAGAAATCAGGTGTATAATGCCCTGTTTTTGGCAGAGGAAGGAAAGCTCCGCCGGCTGTGTCCGGACCGGGCCATTTCCCTTTCGGATTTGGAAGAAGAAATAAAAAAACTGGAAAAACCCATATTCTTAGTTGGCGACGGCAGTATTTTATGTTATAATGCTTTGAAAGAGGGCGTGCCCAGTCTGATTTTGCCTCCGGAGCACCGGATGCACCAAAAAGCAGAGGGTGTTGCCCTGGCAGCAGAGCAGGCAATCCGTGACCGCTTGCCCGGCGACGGAGCTTCCCTGGAGCCCAACTACTTAAGACTTTCTCAGGCAGAGCGTGAACGGCTTGCCCGGGAACAAAAATAAAGGAGACAGATATTATGAGCACTGTGCATGTATTGGATCATCCCCTTATTCAGCATAAGCTGGCAATTTTGAGAAGCAAGAATACCTCTGTCAAGGAATTCCGGGAGCTGATCAGCGAGATTTCCGGACTGATGTGCTACGAAGCCACCCGCAACCTACCCACCGTAGAGGTGGAGGTGCAGACTCCTGTGGCGTTGGCAAAGTGCCGCCGTCTGGCAGGCAAGAAGCTGGCAATCATCCCTATCCTCCGTGCCGGCTTGGGTATGGTGGACGCTATGGTGGATCTGATTCCCTCTGCCAAAATCGGTCACATCGGCCTGTACCGTGACCCGGAGACCCATATGCCTGTGGAATATTACTGCAAACTGCCGGAAGACATCAGCAACCGCCGGGTGTTTGTGGTAGACCCTATGCTGGCTACCGGTGGCAGCGCTGTGGCAGCCATTGACTTTTTGAAGCAGCACGGCTGTAAGAACATCGTAATGCTGAACATCATTGGCGCACCCGAGGGTGTGAAGACCGTGCAGGAGGCCCACCCGGATGTGGACATCTATCTGGCGGCTTTGGACGAAAAGCTGAACGACCACGCCTACATCGTGCCCGGTCTGGGTGATGCCGGCGACCGCATTTTCGGCACCAAATAAGATAGCAAAACGGATTGTCTTTCGGCAATCCGTTTTGCTTTTCCCTATATTTCCGGTCGACCGGAATTCAAATCGTCGCTTTAGCGACACCATAATTGTCAATTGTCCATTGTCAATTGTCAATTCTTCTGTCTGGGTGTTGAAAGATGCTGGAAATTCTGCTATAATCATAAAAAATAGGAAAGGCGGGTGAGAGTATGCACACCAAAACAGAATATATCGGCGTATTCGACAGTGGTTTAGGCGGTATCAGCGTGCTGAAGGAGCTGGTAAAGCTGATGCCCAATGAGCGATATTTGTACTTTGGCGACTCTGCCAACGCTCCCTACGGCTGCCGCACTACCCAGCAGGTGCGTAAGCTCACCTTAGCTGCGGCGGAAATGATGGTCAGCCGTGGCTGTAAGGCCTTGGTCATCGCCTGCAACACCGCCACCGCCGCCGCCATTACAATGCTCCGCAGTGCCTACCCGGATTTGGTGATTGTGGGCATTGAGCCGGCGCTGAAAATGGCGGCAGACTGCTACCCCACAGGAACCATTGGGGTTATGGCCACGGATGTTACCCTGCGGGAGGAAAAATTCCACCTGCAGTTGGAGCGTTTTCCCGGCCTGAAGGTGTCCTCCATACGGGCGCCGGGGCTAGTGGAGCTGGTGGAAGCCGGACGCACCCAGCCGGAGCAGGCAGAGCCCCTGCTGTCCCCTATTCTCAGTCCCTACCGGGGCAAGCTGGATGCGGTGGTGCTGGGCTGTACCCACTATCCCTTTGTAAAAAAGACCATCGGCAAGCTCTTAGGAGAACAAACCGCCATTTTGGACGGCGGCGAGGGCACTGCCCGGGAGACACGGCGGCGGCTGGAGGAAGCCGGTCTGCTTTTTGACGGCCCGGGGGAAATTCAAATGGAAAACAGCAGCGCAGACCCCAGCCTGCTTGCCCGGGCTATGGCGCTTTTGGAGGATAAAATATGAGTATTCCCATCAATACGGACTGCGTGGAATGCCACCTGAAAAAACGGCTGGCGCTGGTAAAAAGCTTAGGCAGCGAAGATGCGGCCATGGACTACACCCGGGAGCTTCTGCAATTTATTGCCACTGCCCCTAAGGAAATGGACTCCACCTGGCTGGCTTATATCAGCGAGGGTATGCTCAAAAAGCGGTTTGCTATGGATGATGACCGGTTTTTCCAGGAAAAGGAATTTTCCAACCGCTTTGTGCTGCAGCAGTTGCCGGAAATTTACGCCCGGGTGGAAAAAGCCCCTGACCCGGTGTTTGCCGCATTGCAGTTTTCCATTTTGGGAAATTATCTGGACTTTTCCGCCTTGCAGGGAGAGGTCAGCTTTGAAAAATTTGCAGAGCTTTTGGACAGCGCAGAGCAGTTGCCCCTGGACAAGCAGATGTATGCATCTTTTTGCCAAGACCTGCAGAAAGGCAAAAAGCTTCTGTATTTGACAGACAACGCAGGAGAAATTGTGTTTGACCGGGTGCTGGGGGAAAAAATCAAGGAAGCCTACCCCCATTTGGAAATTACCTACTGTGTCCGTGGCAGTGCGGTGGCCAATGACGCCTTGCGGGAGGATGCGGAGGTTGCCGGACTTCCCTTCCCGGTGATTGACAACGGCGTTGCCATTGGCGGCACGGTGCTTCCCTTCTGCAGTGAAGAACTGAAGCAGGCAATGGACCGGGCGGATGTGATTATCGCCAAGGGTATGGGCAATACGGAAAGCCTTTGGGGCAGTGACTATAACATCTACTTTGCCTTCTTGGTCAAATGTATCCGCTTTGAGGTGTTTTTCAACAAGCCCAAATTTACCCCTATGTTTCTTAAATGCGAAAAATGAAAACACCCCCGAACATTAGTTCGGGGGGTATTTTTATGGGTTTAGAATTCCACTTCCGGCATTTTATCAATGACGGTTTTCAAGGAATAGGATGCCAGATACAAATCGAAATAGGGTTCTAATTCGAAGTCATACTTTTCTCCGAACTCATTAAACAGCTTGTCGCCCATTTCCACTGCCACACGGTTGTGACCCAGGCATTTTTCCATCATAACCTCTGCCAGGTTCTGGCAGAATTCTGCGTGGCGCAGCAGCACACGCCAGGAAACAGACTGGGGACGGATAGCCATAAGCTGGTGCTCCTTCACCAGCACACGCATATCGGCGGCAAATTCTTTCACATGGGACAGCGCCTGGTAGCGGTCGGGGTTAAAGTGGGAGCCACGCTTGGCGTCCTGGCTCTTTTCGCCCAGCATATAGCCAAAGTCAAAGGCCTTGGTCATCTGCTCCAGATAGCGCTTGGCCTTCATCCAATCCGGACCGTAAAGGTGGCTGTAGTAGTCCTCCAGCTCCTTATCATAGTCCACATTCCGGTCAAACAGCGCCTCGGCAAAGATATGTCCGGCAAAGCCATTGGGCCAGAAGCTCTTTACAGAGCCGTCTTCCAAAATTCCGTCCACCTTCATATAGTCCAGCGCCAGAATGTCCTCATACACTCTCCGGGCAAAGTCCTGATGGCCGGGGTCCCGGAACTGAGGCCGCCAGAAGTGATATTCAAAGATACAATACGGGCCGGGGAAGATTTCCTGCCACTGCTTGAACATCACAAACAACTGCTCCACAGATTTGGGGGCAGTCCAGCCGTTGTAGATAAATTCCAAAGGCTCAGGCAGAACACTTTTCTCGGAAAGGCTGGAGGTATAGGAACGGGAAATGGGGCAATATTGCAGCATAAACCGATTGGGGTTATTCAGCCGTGCCTCCAGGGGGGCGAAAATGCAATCCACATAGAAAGCGAAGATAATACGGGTGGGAAGCCCCTTGGCGGTAAGCTTTTCGTCCACTTCGTTAAGGATCATCACATACCAGTCACTGGGGCGCTTTTTCTTGCACTCCTCACATTCGCAGTGGTTCTTGGAAAGGTCGGCAATGGTGAAGCCGATGAAGTCCAAGTGACGGCGCTTCTCCGCCGCATCCACAATGGCATCGGCAATCTTGCTGCGGATATCCGCCCGGGACATACAAACATTGGTCCAGTAAAGCTTGTTCTTGAAAAGTCCTCTTTTTCCGTTCAGCAGTGCAAAGGCGTCCATCGCCTCCTGAGGAATGGGCTTTTCGCCGGACTCATACAGGGGCCGATCGTTGATATCCAGACCCAAGGCCATAGGAATCCACTCGTGCTCTCCGGAGAACAAAATCAGACCTCTCTTTTTGATTTCGCACTCATAGCGGCTTCTCCACTGATATTCGGCAGTGGCAAGGTCAAAGGTTTCCTCTGGACGGTTTTTGTTGTGGAAATGCCGGTAGTAGGGGGCGTGATAGACAATGTTCAATAGACCAAACACATTCAGTTCGCTCTTTGCGTGGAAGTCTATGTAGCTGAGCAGCTGCTCAGGAGAGGGATAGCCCTCCAGGGTATGACCTCTCCATTTGTAGGAGGCCATTTTGTGATATGTTTGCGGCTGGATATCCTTTCTGGGAATAAACTCGCCGTCAAAGCCCGGGAACAAAAAGCGGCAGCCGTTCAGCTTCAAAAAGCGATACACTGCAAACAGCACGCTTCTGGGATTGGAGCCGGCAAGAATTCCCCCCTGCTCGTCGGTGTCAATGTGGACAACATCCTCCAAGAAGGCATCCTTGCCCTCAAAGGGAATACCAAAATCCTCCAGTAGACCCAAGCGGAAGCCGTCCTGGGCGGTGGGCTCCAGGGTGATTTCGATTTCACCGGCGAGGGGCATCATCATCCGCAGATACTTTTTCAGCTCCTCTGCGGCAAATGACAAGGTGTGGTCCATTCTCATCATCTTAATCACAAACATATTATTGACCTCATTTTTGTTAGCTGACTTTATTCTCGTTGGTGACCACATCACCGATTTCGCCAACTTCAAAATAGATATCCAAAATATCCCGGGCAATGGTGGCAAGCTGAGAGCCGTGACCTGCCTTTTCGCCGTAGATGGCGATAGCAATTTGGGGGTCGTCGGCAGGGGCATAGCACACAAACGCACCGTGGTCGGAGGAATTGCGGTTGCCCTGGGCAGTACCGGTTTTGGCCGCCACAGAGATGGGATAGTTCTTAAAAGTACCGTAGGCTGTACCGGACCAGTCCTCCGTCTTTTGGGTAACCAGCTTCATACCGGTGGTATAAGCAAGATAGGCATCGTCGGTGATATCCAAAGTGCTGAGCACCTGCTTCTCGCTTTCCCGGAGCAACTGCCGGTAGTCCGAGGACACCACACGGTTCAAAAATGTTGCCTTATACCGGGTACCCCGGTTGGCTAAGGTAGCCGTGTAGGTGCAAAGCTGCATAGGGGTGAACCGATTATCGGACTGGCCGATGGCGGCGGTAATCTGGTCGGCCTGATACCAACCGGATTTGTCACCGGAGTACAGCTCCTCTTTGGTTTCCTTATTGGCACGGTGGCCGATGTTCTCCGGAAGCTCAATGCCGGTGGGCTCGCCCAGGCCCAAGGCCTTGGCAGTACCGTCCATAGCACTCAAGCGGATACGGTCACCCAGTTCGTAGAAGAAATAGTTACAGGACACCTGCAAAGCCGTTGCCGCAGTCAAATCCTCGTGGGTCAGCCGGGCGGTGGTATAGCGCAGACATTTGACCACGAAGCCGTCGTCTTCATACTTATCATAAACGCCCTTGTCCACAATCACCGTGCCGGAGTTAATCGTACCGGAGTTGATGCCCGCCACCACCATAGACATTTTATAGGTGGAGCCGGGGGGATATGCGCCCTGCAGCGCCCGGTTATACAAGGGGTCATATTCTGCTTCCAGAATTTCTTTATAATTCTCAAAATAGGTGGACAAATCGTAGGTGGGGTGGCTGCCGCAAACCAGCACCTGTCCGGTCTTTACATTCATCGCCACCACAGCGCAGCCTTCGGCATCCTGACCGTCCCGGAGCTCGCCGTTGCGCAACTGCTGCACCACTCGCTCCATACCGTCCTCTGCGGCACGCTGGAGGTTAATGTCTATAGACACCTCCACATTTGCACCGGCCTTGGGCTCTACGATATACCTGGAGGACACCAACTCACCGGCGGTGGTAACCGTGTCCTCCCGGATGCCGTCCACGCCGTGCAAATATTCTTCAAAGGCGGCCTCCAAACCGGCCTGACCGATTTCCGAGTCCATAGAATAGCCGTCCTTTTGCTTGTAGGTCTGCCACTGCTCCGCATTCATTTTGCCCACAAAGCCCAGAATATGGGCGGCATATTTGGTGTTGTACTCCCGGACGGTGGTCTTTTCCACCATAAGGCCGGGGATGTTCAGCTCCACCAGATGTGACAAATTTTCATCGCTGACGTCACTTAAGAATACGTGGTTGGAAAGGCTTCCCACGCAGCCGCGCAAATCCATTTCGTACCGCAGACCGATGACCTTTCTTGCCATTTCCTCGCTCCAGGTGGCAGGAATTTTATACCGATCCCGCAACCGCTTGACAAGCAGAGGCGCTGTAATATCCGAGTCCAGCTCCTTGCTGCTTAAATAGGTCTGGAAATACCCACGCCAAGCGGAGTTTTGCTCCTCCAGAGTGTAGACAAAGGGGCGCTCCATAGAGATAGGGAAGTTTTCGTTATATTCGATTCCTATCTCCTCACACCGGGTTATCAAATTATACAGATGGTTATTGGTGCCACTGGCAGTCAGGAGCACATAGTGGTTCATCACCATATCGTAGCTGGCCCGGTTGCCCACCAGCGCATTGCCGTTGGTGTCCAAAATGTCGCCACGGGAGGCCTTCACACGGGTACGGGTGGTAAAGGTAGAGGTGTTGTCCTTACTGCCGCCGGTCTGGATGATTTGGTAATCATACAGCTTAAAAGCAAAAAAGGCCAGAACCGCCGCCACCAGCAATATTAAAATTTTTGCCCGGAAGCGGGTTATTCTTTCCATGATTCTCCTCCGATTTTACCGATTGCGCCCAGGATAGGATACAAAACAGGGGCTGCAATCATACTCAGTCCGCCACTGAGGCAGAATGCCCAACATCGGGAAAAATTGGTCTGCCCCAAAAACAGCGCCACAAAAAACACCAAAAGCACATAAAGTAGCATACCCAAGGCGGCGCACAGCATCATAGCGGCAAAGCCCTTTCGCAGGTAGCTTTGGCGGAAATAGGTGATGCCTACGCTGATGGCCGTGAGCAGCACAATGCTGTGATACCCGGCGGATGCACCGGAAAAATGGTACAGCATTGCCCCAATCAGAGCAAACACACAGCTCTCCTCCAGCCCTTCTGTCAGGCAAATCAGGAAAATGCCGCAGGGCACCAAATCCGTGGTGACCCCAAACAGCCGCACCTGGCACAGCATCACATCCTGCACCACACTGAGCACCAGCAACACAAGAGCATACAGCACCCATTTGAGAAGCTTTTTCTGCTGCTGCCGGGTTAAAATCAGCTTATTGGCTATGCCGGAATTTTCCTTATCCGGCTTAAATTCATACCGTCTTGCCATAGCCTTACCCCACGGAATATTCCGTGACCACAAACACCTGCTCCAAAGCGCCTACATTGGCGGCAGGCTCCAAAAGGGCATACTTGGCCACACCGGTATCGTCAAAGTCCGCATCCACCACATAGCCGATAATCAAATTCCGGGGGTACACCGTAGAGCCGGTGGTCACCACCTGGTCATTGTTGCGGATGACGGAGTTACTGGGCAGATAGTCCATACGGAGTAAGCCGGCAAGACCGGTGGCGTAGCCACCCTGCACCATGCCGTTGTAGCCGGAGGCAGAAATGGTGGCGCCGATTTCCAGAGAAGAATCCAGCACGGTTTTTACCACCGCATAGTTCACACCCACCTCACTGACCAGTCCCACCACCTCACCGTTGGCGGTAATGACACACATACCGGCACTGATACCGGCAGCACTGCCCCGGTTAATGGTAAAGGTAGAAGACCACTCCTGAGAGCTTCGGGAGATGATATAGCTGTCCACCAGCTTATAGTCCTCCCTCTCCTGGGTCAGACCCAGCATAGACCGCAGATTGTCATTTTCCCGGGTCAGGGCATCTGCATTCCGGGCATCCTCCTGCAGCTTGGCAATTTCTTCCTTCAGCGCTTCGTTTTCTGCCACCAGCGCCTCATAGCCGAAAATATAGTTATACAGCCTTTGTGCCTGGTCAGTCAACTGGCTGGCACCGGTGCGAATGGGAGTCAATACACCCTTGACCACCATATCCGCCAGCGACATTCCGGAGGGGGTACTCACCACTGCCAATAGCACCGCCAGCAGCACCGATACAATCAAAACCACCCGGACACGGGTAGAGAAAAAGTGCTTCATTGGGTTTCCTCCATCATACCTTCCAAAATTTGGCTCAAAGCACAAACCGGCAGGCCTACCACATTAAAATAATCCCCACGGATACCGGAAACAAACTTGGCAGCATCGCCCTGGATACCATAGGCGCCTGCCTTATCCATGGGCTCTCCGGTGGCAATATAGTCTGAAATTTCCTTGTCCGTCAGCTTCCGGAAGGTCACCTGGGTTTCCTGGGCAAAGCTGACACTGCCCCCGTCGTACACCACCGTCACACCGGTGATGACCTTGTGGGTCTTTCCGGAAAGACCCCGGAGCATCTTCTCTGCGTGGCGTGTATTTTTGGGCTTGCCCAAAATCTTCAGGCCAGCCACCACAATGGTGTCTGCGCCCACAACCACCTCGCCGGGCTGTGCCACCGCCTCTGCCTTCAACCGGCTCAGGCGCTTGGCCTGCTCCTTGGGGGAAAGGCCGGGAAGTAAATCTTCCTCCCCTTCTGCTACCCGGACGGTAAAGGGGATATTCAGTAGTCCCAACAGCTCCCTGCGTCGGGGAGATTGGGAGGCTAAAACCAAATTCATCATTACACTCCTCGCAGATAAAGACCTCTTGTGCAGGCGCCGGGGTCAAAGGCCACCGGCTCCTGGGTGGAATGGAGCACCATATCCACCTCTTTGGGGTTCTCCGTGGTAAAATACAGACGCACTGCCCACAGTCCCATCCGGGTCAGGTCCGCTTGTCTGTCTAATAGGTTCAGCTTCTTGCCGTTGTGGACAACACTGCGGCAGGAATTGCCGTCTTTTAAGATAGGGAACTGGGCGCCGGTTTTGTCTGTCAGCTTGGCCACACCCTGACCGCAGCTACACTCCCCGGTTCTGCCCTTAATCAAGCAATTTTCCGTGACCATCAGGGGCATTCTGCCGTAGCACAGCATTTCTGCCGGCACGGCCTTGCTCACATCCCGGATTTGGGGCAGGGTCATCTCCAGGCTGACGCAGGCGGAAATCAGCTCCAGCTCCCGTGCCTGGTTCATAGCCACAGAGCTGTAAAGGTTCAAGCTGGCATCCCCCCGCACATCCATACGGCATTCCCGGGCCGGGAGAATATGACCGTAGTTTCCTACCAAAACCTCCCGGATACCCAAAGAGCGCAGGCCACGCATAGCCTTTTTGTACTTTTCCATTTCCCCGTCGTGGATAATCTTGGGAAGCACCGCACAGATATGGACACGGTTTCGCAACTGGTTTGTAAACTCCGGGTCCTCCAAAAGCAGGTGGATAGGCACATACAGCACCGCCGGCTGCATTTTCAGCAGTCGATTGGTAATCTGTTCCCGGTTGGTAATCTGCACAGTCAGAACCGGGCCACGGCGGTTGCCGGGCATCCGCACCACCGTACCCACACGGCCCAAAGGCTTTATTGCCCGGCGGGCACGCTGGGCAGTCAGGGCGCTGAGGGCTTCTCTGCGCAGCTGGTTAATCACCGCCGCAGACAAGGTCACACCGGGGACGATGTGGCACTGGATTTGGCTGGCATAATAGGGTGTGCCGCCGGTTTTGCTTAGCCGGGCGGAAAGGTCATCCTCTGTCAGCTCCGTCATCCGCGCCTGCTCCGGGGCAGGGCCCTCCACAGTACAGCTTCTGCCCTCCGGGTCTGTCACTGTCAGGCTGCTGCGGCCTGCGGTGATATGGGCGGTAAAGCTTACGGGAACCAAGGGGTTTTCTCCCAGCTCGTAGGTCTTGCGCATTTCCCGGTACCAGGCGTTGTCCCCACCGTCGTCCTGACGGGTGCCGAACATATCCTCGCCGATGATTCCGGTATAGTAGCCGTCGGTAAAGCCCTGACGGTTAAAAGCATTGTGCAGTGTCTGCATCATTTCCCGGGTGACGCTTCCGGTGTCCAGCGCCTGACGGTACACCGCCGTCACCGCCGCCACATACTCTGCTCGCTTCATCCGTCCCTCCAACTTTAAGGAGGCTACCCCCATTTCCTCCAGCTCAGACAAATACCGGACAAGGCAATTATCCTTCAGGCTCAGGGGGTACTTATTCTCGTGACGGTCGTAGCCGTAGCTTTGCCGGCAGGGCTGGGCGCAACGACCCCGGTTTCCGGACCGTCCGCCAATGGCGGCAGACAGATAGCACTGCCCGGAATAGCCCATACACAAAGCGCCGTGACCGAAGACTTCAATTTCAATGGGGGAATTGGCGGTAATGTACCGGATTTCCTCACGGCTCAGCTCCCGGCTGAGCACCACTCTTTCCATACCCCAGGCGGCGCACAGCAGTACGCCGGACAGATTATGCACCGTGAGCTGGGTAGAGCCGTGGACAGGAATATGGGGCGCAATCTGCTTGCACAGCCGCACCACACCCAAATCCTGAACGATAAAGGCATCCACATCGCTGAGGGCGGCCTGCTTGATCAGCTCTGCGGCCTCGGCAGTCTCCTTATCCGACACCAGGGTGTTCACCGCCAAATGGACCGCTACCCCCCGGATATGGCAATACTTCACCGCCTCCGGCAAATCCTGCAGGGTAAAATTCTTGGCGCTTTGCCGGGCATTAAATTGTCCGCAGCCCAAATAGACTGCATTTGCGCCGTTTTGCACGGCGGCACGCAGGGCCTCCATAGACCCGGCAGGGGCAAGCAATTCCAGCATATACATTCTCCACTCGGCTTATAGCTATAGTTATAACAATTATATCATAATTTGCGCCATAGTTCTACCCCGGAAATCAATTTTTTTGTTAGGTTTTTGTAAAAAAATTTACCTGCCGCAAAACTGCGGCAGGCAAGGGCGACCTCACACGAGGTCGCCCAAAAAATTATTCGCAGGTAACAGCGCCCTTGGTGTCGGAAATGACACCCACATAGGTCTTGCCCACGCCCAAAGTCAGGGGTGTGCCGTCGGCAAAGGTGTAGGCGAAGGGCTCATTCAGGCTTTCCCGGCTCCACTTGATGGGAACAATCTGACCGCCAATGGCGAAGAAGCCTTCGCCGGAGCCAATCAGGTCATAGTAGGCACGGGGGTAGCTGCCCTCTTTGACAATCTTGTGCTTGGTGGTAAGCACCAGCACATTCCGGTAGGCAATGCGCTCGCCGGTGCCGGCGTCGATATGGTTCTGCTTAAGCTGATAGGCCTCGTAAAGACCGGTGCTCTCATTGTAGGTCATCTTGGTAACCTTGCCGGCACGGAACTTCACATTCACCACATCGGCGCTCTCACCCACAACGGTGGGGTTTTCCATAAAGGTCAGGCCGTAATCCTTGGCTGTCTCGGTCACGGTGTTGTATTTCTTGTCTGCCAAGCCTTCAATCAGCTTTTCGCCGGTGGTAAACAGGGTATGCTCCAAAGCGTAGCCCTTGGATCTGCGCTCTTTATCCCGGAAGAAATACTTGCCGTTGTAGGTCTGGTCGATATGCTCCCAGTTGCTGATCTTATTGTTGTGGTCATACTTGCCGGCACGGGCATCTTTACTGCCGCCGCAGTGAATCAGAGGTGCATCGTAGCCCACTGCCACATTGTTGAAGAAGGTACGGGCGCTACGCACCGGTCCAATGGTCTCAACGCCGTCAAAGCTGGAGAACACAGCCATCAGACGGGTAGAGCTGCCCTCTACCTCAAATTCGTAAATCATATCCGCCTGGCCGATGCCGTACTGGGGCAGGCAGGCACGGACATTGTTGATTACCACAGCCGTGGGACGGCCGGTGTAGGGCTGGTCCATTTCCTCACCGTTCAGAGGATTGATGTACACCACCGGAGCTTCCGTGGTCTCCACGGTGGTCTCCTGGGTTGTCTCCTGAGTGGTTTCCACGGTGGTCTGCAGGGTAGTCTCCTCGGAGTTCTGGGCAGGCGCACAGGCGCAGAGCACAAGGCTTACCAACAAAATCAAAGTTAAAATTCGTTTCATATTCGGTATCCTTCCGTTTATTTCTAAGATGAAAATATTATAGCACAGTCATTTCTATATTGCAAGCTATCCGGCGGCACTTTCCGGTTTTTTCCTGTTTGCGCTAGGAGGCCGCTTCTACTAAGGCGTTTTCCATGGATTTTCCCATATCGTAATAAAACACGCTGTCCCGGGCAGGGGTCAGCCCTGTGAGCAAGCCACGCTCGGCATACACCGCATAGCTGCGGAACAGCACCGGGCAAATCCGTCCGTCGTCCATCACGCCCTTGTGCAAAGAGTAGTAGTTACCGTGGTTGGCAAGGGCCAGGGTGCACAGGTTATACAAGGTGATATCGGCAATACCGCCGTAATTCATAGTGCCTTTGGTATTGAAAAAGCCGCTTAAGTCCATATTGGCAGACAGCTTGGTCTGACCCAGATATAAGTCGTATTCCTTCCTCTGCAGCGCCTTTTTGTAGGCAGAGGTGCTCAGCTCTGACATCTGCACCACCAGCCCTGCGGCAGTGAGCATTTGTCCGATATCCCGAGCTACACGAAGCCGCAGGCTGTCCTCTTTGTTTACAAGCAGTATCACCGTCTGGCCGGTGACGGAATTGTCTGTAACTGCCTTGGTAAACGCTGTGCCGCCGTCGAAGGCATATTTATCCGCCAAAACCTCGCTGTAGTGGGGGAACTGGGGCGATGCCGGCAAGGTGGCGCTTCGGGCAAAGCCCCGGTAGTAGCTTTCCACCAGGGTATCCCGGTCCACGGCGTAGGTCAGGGCACTGCGGACACCGGGCAGAGAAAACACCGGGCTTTCCATATTACAGCCCAAATACAAAAACAGGCCGTTTTCAATGTCCCACAGCTCATAGTCACACCGATAGTCGGCATAATTGTCCGAGCCGGGGTCGGCGCACACCAGGCTTAAATTGCCGTACTGGAATTCGTTACGGATGGAAGCCGGATTTTGGGCTTCCGTGAGCCCAATGGTCTGGGCGGTCACCGTCATTTTTGCCTTGCACCACCAGGCGGTGTTCCGGCGAAGCACAGGGGCTGTGCCGTAACCGTCTAAATAGTAGGGTCCGGTGCCTAAGGGGTTTTCCATTTGCACCTGAGAGGCCTTCACAATGGGAATATCCAAAAGAAGGGGCAGATTTTCATAATCCGTAGCCAATTTGATTTCCACACCGCCGTCCCCGGTAAGACTCATTGTCTTGATATGCTGAAATCTGCCTGCGTAGTAGTCACTTTCCCGGGCGGTCTCCAGACTGGTCAGCACATGCTGGGCATTTAAGGCAGAGCCGTCGGTAAAAGTGGCGTTTTCTATATAGAACACATAGGTGCGCAGGTCTTGGGACACGGAGTAGCTTTTGCATAGCTGGGGCTGGGGTTCAAAGTTTCTGCCCACAGCAAAAAGGCTTTGGTGCAGCAAAGAAAACAGCGCCCGGTTGGTGTAGTCTGTGCAGGTGTAGGGGTTTACTCCCTCCTGGGGATAGTAGGTCAGGCTCAGCTTTTGGTCAGAGCTTTCTTCCTCCTGCTCCGGTCTCGGGCCGGTGTAGTCCTCGTCCCAGGTCAGGCCGTTGCCGGTGGGGGTGTAGGGCGCTTTTTCCCCACCGCAAGCCGACATTAGGCTCACCGCCATCAGGCAGGACAGCAAAAATGCCAATATTCTTTTCATTTTCTCCCCTCCTGACACACAATAATTGCCCCTTGGGAGCCACGGCTACCTCCGTGGACACGGGCTGACCAGTATTTTTGGGGGTTGCACATGGTGCATTCCCCGGAAATGTCAATTTGTTCCACCCCTGCCCGGCGCAGGGACAGGGCATTGATTTCTTTTAGGTTTACATAATATTTATCGTCCACTTGACGGATATGTTCCCGGGCCGCCGGGCCGTAGGTTTCCAGCATTGCCTTTGGCACATCCTCATCCGTCCGGAAACAACACGGGCCAATGTTTGGGCCAATGGCGGCACGGATATGCTTTCCGTCACAGCCAAAATGCGCCTGCATTGCCTGCACCGCCTTGCCACCGATGTCCTGGGCCGTGCCCCGCCACCCGGCGTGGACAGCACCCACCGCACCGGTTTTTTCATCCCATAAAAGGATGGGGGTGCAGTCGGCAGTGAAGGCTACCAAGACAGTGCCCGGGGTGTTGGTAATGAGCCCGTCGCAGGGAGAAAAGGGCTCTTTGGACAGTCCCCTGCCCCAATCCTCCCGGGTCACCACCCGGACAATATCCGTGTGGGTCTGCTTGGTGAGTACCAATTTTTTTACATCGAAATTCAGGGCTTTCCCTAAAATTTCATAATTTTTCAGCACATTTTCTTCACTGTCACCCCGGCTTGTGCCGATGTTCATAGAGGACAGACAGCCCTCACTGACACCGCCAAACCGGGTGGTAAAGCAATGGGGCGCACCGATTGTTTCGGATTGCAAATAAATAAGCGTATCTTTTTGAATCTCCTGCATCAGCGCACCTCCTCACTGTTTTAATTGACAATTGACAATGGTCAATGGACAATTATGGTGTCGCCTTTGGCGACTATTTTAATCCGTCCGCTTTGCGGACACAACAATTGTCAACTGTCAACTGTCCATTGTCCATTATTTCTCGTTGTGCATACAGCACTTCTTATACTTTTTGCCACTGCCGCAGGGGCAGGGGTCGTTGGGGCCAACCTTATTGGACACCCGGACGGGCTGTTTCTTCACCTGGGCCTCGGCAGCGCCGGAAGCACCGGTTTCCTTGGCAACCTTCTGCCGCTTGACCTCCTGACGGGGGCGCAGCTGCGCCAAAAACAGTCGGCGAATGGTCTCCTCCCGGATAGCGGTAATCATCGCCTGGAACATCTCATAGCCTTCCTCTTTATAGGCAATCACCGGGTCGTGCTGACCGTAGGCTCTGAGGCCAATGCCCTGCTTCAGATCGTCCATAGCGTCGATGTTGTCCATCCAGTACTCGTCCACCACCCGGAGCATAATCACACGCTCCAGTTCCCGCATCATTTCCGGGGTGATTTCCTGTTCCTTCTTCTCGTAGGTATTCAGCGCCAGGTCATACACCTGCTGGGTTAAGTCCTCTGCAGAAATAGTTTCCTCTGCCTGCACTGCGCCCTTGGGGAAGTAAATACCACCCAGCTTCCGATCCAGCGCCGCTAAGGCTTCTGCATCCACAATGCCGCCGCTTTCGCTTAAAGCGTCCATTACGCCGGACTGGATGACGCTCTGGAGCATACTGAGCATATTATCCCGAAGCTCTTCTCCGTCCAGCACCTTTTGACGCTGGGCATAGATGACCTTACGCTGGGTATTCATCACATCGTCATATTCCAGCACGGTTTTTCTTGCCTGGAAATGACGGCTTTCCACACTTCTCTGGGCATTTTCCACAGCGCCCGACAGAATTTTGGCATCAATGGGGGTATCCTCGTCCAGACCCAAAGTATCCATCATACCCATAATCCGGTCGGAGGAGAAAAGACGCATCAAATCGTCCTGCAGGCTCAAATAGAACCGGCTCTCACCGGGGTCGCCCTGACGGCCGCTTCGACCACGAAGCTGGTTATCAATCCGCCGGGTTTCGTGGCGCTCTGTGCCGATGATAAACAGGCCGCCTGCCTGCTTCACCTGCTCCGCCTCCTGAGAAATCTCCTGCTTAAACTGGGTCAAAAGCGCCTCATACCGGGCCCGGACTGCCAGAATTTCCTGGTCTTCCGTTTCGGAGAAGGCGTTGGCCTCTGCCAGAAGCTCCTCGGGCGTGCCCTCCTTGCGCAACTGATTCATTGCCAAAAATTCCGGATTGCCGCCCAGCATAATATCCGTGCCACGGCCTGCCATATTGGTGGCGATGGTCACAGCGCCCAGCTTACCTGCCTGAGCAACAATCTGGGCTTCCTGCTCGTGGTACTTGGCGTTGAGCACATTATGGGGGATTCCGGTTTTCTTCAAAAGCTTACTTAAAATCTCGCTTTTCTCAATGGAAATCGTGCCCACCAGCACCGGCTGACCCTTTTCGTGGCAGGCCTGCACCTGACGGATAATGGCACGGAACTTGCCTGCCTCGGTCTTATACACGGTGTCCGGGTGGTCCTGCCGCACAACCGGCTTATTGGTGGGGATTTCCACCACATCCAATGCGTAAATGGCGGCAAATTCCTCCTGCTCGGTCAAGGCCGTACCGGTCATACCGGAGAGCTTATGGTACAGACGGAAGAAATTCTGGAAGGTGATGGTGGCCAGGGTTTTGCTCTCCCCGGCAACGGTGACCCGTTCCTTGGCTTCAATGGCCTGGTGCAGACCCTCGTTGTAGCGTCTGCCATACATCAGTCGTCCGGTAAATTCGTCGACGATGATAATTTCCCCGTCCTTGATTACATAGTCGATGTCCTTTTTCATAATGCCCCGGGCCTTCATCGCCTGGTTGATATGGTGGGACAAGGTGGCATTGTCCGGATCAGCCAAATTCTCCACACCGAAGAATTTTTCTGCCTTCTCAATGCCGGTGGCAGTGAGAGAAACACTGCGGGCTTTTTCGTCTACAATATAGTCGCAGTCGTAGTTATCCTGCACCTGCTTTTCGTCAGTCTTGGCAAAGACCTGCTTGCGCAAAGTAGACACAAAGCTGTCTGCCATTTCGTAGAGCTTGGAGCTGTCCTCACCCTTGCCGGACATAATCAGGGGGGTACGGGCCTCGTCAATTAAAATGCTGTCCACCTCGTCCACAATGGCAAAGGCGTGTCCACGCTGGACAAGCTCCTGCTTGTAGATCGCCATATTGTCACGAAGGTAGTCAAAGCCCAGCTCGTTATTGGTGCAGTAGGTAATATCCGCCTTGTAGGCCTCCCGGCGCTGGTCCGGGGTCATATTGGGAATAATCAGGCCTACCGTCAGACCCATAAAGCGGTGGACCTTGCCCATCCATTCCGAGTCACGCTTGGCAAGGTAATCGTTGACGGTGACCACATGGACACCTTCCCCTGTAAGGGCGTTGAGGTAGCAAGGCAGCACCGCCACCAAGGTCTTACCTTCACCGGTTTTCATTTCCGCAATTCTGCCCTGGTGCAGAATAATGCCGCCAATGACCTGCACAGGATACGGGCGCATACCCAGCACACGGGCGGACGCTTCCCGGATTGCTGCAAAGGCCTCCGGAAGCAAATCGTCCAAGGTCTCTCCTTTAGCAAGACGGTTCTTAAATTCCTGGGTCTTTCCCTTCAGTTCCCCGTCGGAAAGGGCCTTATATTCTTCCTCTAAGCTAAGCACCTTGTCCACCAAAGGCTGAATTTTTTTCAGCTCCCTTTGGGAACGGGTGCCAAAGATTTTCGTAATCAGTCCCATAGTAATCTCCTTTAGGGCATATTTTTATCCATTATACCACACGGGAAGAAAAAAATATAGACTTTTTATGAATAAAATTCCGGCAAAGCTTTCGGTTTTCTTCCGGTTTTTACTCTTTGTTCTCTTGTTTTATTGATATTTATTTGCTATAATGAGAAAACTACAGTGAAACAACAATAAAACGAGGGTTTTTTATGAGAAAAACACTTTCCCTAATGGACAATTGGTGCTTTACGGATTTAGACGGCACAAAGCTTTCTGTAAACCTGCCCCACACCTGGAACGCTGTGGACGGTCAGGACGGAGGCAACGACTACCGCCGTGGGGTGGGCATTTACGAAAAGACCTTCCCCTGTCCGGAATTTGATAAAGAAACCGGGCAAGTGTATCTGGAATTTCAGGGGGTCAATTCCTCTGCCGCCGTCACATTGAACGGCCGGGATTTTCCTGTCCACCACGGTGGCTATTCCACCTTCCGCTTTGATATCACAGCCTGTTTGCAGGAGGAAAACCAGCTTCGTGTAGCGGTGGACAACGCACCCAACGATTTTGTGTATCCCCAAAAGGCAGACTTTACCTTCTACGGCGGTATCTACCGGGAGGTACAGCTTCTGGTTGTGGATAAGTGCCACTTTGATTTGGACTATTTCGGCGGTAACGGCGTTGCCGTCACTGCCAAGGCAGACGGCACGGTTCGGGTGCAGACCTGGGCGACTTGTGGTGATGTAGCAATTACTCTATTGGATAACCAAGGAAACACCGTTGCCACAGGGGAAGGGTCGGACTGCACCTTAAAAATTGAAAATCCCCACCTTTGGGACGGTGTGAATGACCCTTATTTATACACCTGTCAGGCGGATTTGCTGTCAGGGGGCAAGGTGAAAGACCGGGTGCAGACCCGGTTTGGTGTCCGGGAATTTTCTGTAGATCCCCAAAAGGGCTTTTTCCTCAACGGCAAGCCCTACCCCTTACACGGCGTGTCCCGGCATCAGGATCGGAAAGACTTAGGCAACGCTTTGACAAAAGCCCATCACGATGAGGATATGGCGCTGATTAAGGAAATAGGCGCCAACACTGTGCGCCTTGCCCACTATCAGCACTGTCAGTATTTCTACGATTTGTGCGACGAAAACGGCATGGTGGTGTGGGCGGAAATTCCCTATATTTCCGAGCATTTGCCTAAGGGTCGTCAGAACTCTGTCAGCCAAATGAAAGAGCTGATTGTGCAGAACTACAACCACCCCAGCATTTGCGTGTGGGGCTTAAGTAACGAAATCACCATCTCCACCAAAGACAATAAGGATATGCTGGACAACCACCGGATGCTCAACGACCTGGTGCACAGCTTAGACCCCAGCCGTCCCACGGTGCTGGCCTGCTACGCTGTGTGCGGACCTTTCAATAAAGTCGCCCACATCTCGGATTTGGTGAGCTGGAATTTATATTTGGGCTGGTATGTGCCGGGTCTGTTCCTCAACGATTTGTGGATTGATTTCTTCCACTTCTGCTATCCGGAGCGCTGTCTGGGCTTTTCCGAGTACGGCTGTGAAGGTATGCCCAATTTGCACAGCGCCCATCCCCGTCGGGGCGACCACTCCGAAGAATATCAGGCGATTTACCACGAGTATCTGCTGAAATGCTTCCAAAAGCGTCCCTTTATGTGGGCAAACCATGTTTGGAATATGTTTGACTTTGCCGCCGATGCCAGAAATCAAGGCGGTGAGCCGGGCATGAACCACAAAGGCCTTGTGACCTTTGACCGAAAGACCAAAAAGGACGCCTTTTATCTATACAAGGCTTGGTGGACGCAGGAGCCTATGGTGCACATCTCGGGCAAGCGCTACCAAAAGCGCACCGGGAAAACCACGGAAATTAAGGTCTACTCCAACTGTCAGGAAGTGACACTGCTGGTTGACGGCAAACAGTGGGAAACCAAGGCCGGCGATAAAATCTTCAAGTTCCGGGTGCCCTTGGGTTCTCACACGGTCATCACTGCAAAAGCAGGCTCTGTCTCCGACGAAGCGGTGTTTACCAAAGTGGAAAAAGAAGAACCTTCCTATAAGCTGAACAAAAAAACCGCCGGCGGCGGTAACTGGGTGGGATAATATGGAAAACACGAACAAAGCGAAATTTTATCAGTTGGCGCTGTTTCCTATGAACAACGGCGCTACCAATGTGTACTATGTGCTGATACTGACCTATATTGCCACCTTCGGCAATGCGGTTTTGGGCATCGCTATGGTGTTTGCCTCGGCAATGGTCACGGGAATGCGGGTGTTTGACGCTGTGACAGACCCCATTATCGGTGCGTTAATGGACAAGACCAACGGCCGTTTCGGCAAGTTCCGCCCCTTTATGGTGCTGGGCAACCTGATTATGGCGGTGTCGGTGCTGATTTTGTATTTGGCTACCCCTCTCATCCCTGCCACAATGAAAGCTCTGCGGTACACAGCGTTCATTCTTCTTTATGCGGTGTGGGTGATTGGCTACACCTTCCAGACCTCGGTGACACGGTCTGCTCAGGCAGTGCTCACCAACGACCCCAAGCAAAGACCGCTATTTACCGTCTTCAACACCGTGGGCTCTCTGGCAGGCATGGGCGCTATGCAGTTTTTAGCCCCCATTCTCCGTGCCAACATCGCTGACTACAATTCCGCCGGCTTCTACGCCGTGTTTGCCCCGGTGGGCATCGGAATTTCTGTGGTGCTGACCGTTTTGGCAGTGATTGGCATTTGGGAGAAGGACAACGAAAAGTATTTCGGCTTAGGCGGCAAGCAGGAAAAGGTAAAGCTTTCCGAGTATGTTGCCATTATCAAGGGCAACAAGCCCCTGCAACGGCTGATGGTGGCCGGCGGCGGCTGTAAGCTGGCGCTGAGTATCGCCACCAACCTGACGGTGCTTTGTATGCTCTACGGCTGTATGATGGGCAATTACGATGGGCTGTACCTGCCCATGATGGTGCTGGGCTATGTGTTCTCTGCGCCGTTTTTCCTGCTGACAGTGCGCACCGCCCAAAAGCACGGACAGAAAAAGTCTTTGATGACCTATGTGGCTGTGGCCCTAGTGTGCTATGTGGGCGTGCTGGCGCTGCTGCTTCTGTGGAATCAGGGTAACCCTGCCTTCCATCTGAATTTTCGTTCTATCAATCTGTACACCGTGCTGTTTGTGGTGTTCTTTGGCATCGGCTACGGCGCTTACTACGCCACGGCGGATATGCCCATTCCTATGGTGGCCGACTGTGCAGACTACGAAACCTATCGCTCCGGGCGGTTTATTCCCGGCATTATGGGCACACTGTTCTCCTTGGTAGACAAGCTGGTGTCCAGTCTGTCCGCCACGGTGGTGGGCATTGCGGTGAGCTGTATCGGGCTGAAGGTTCTGCCCACAGCAGAAAGCCCCTACACACCGGGTATGAATGTTGTGGTGATTGTGCTGTTCTGCGTCATTCCTATGGTGGCTTGGGCTGTGACCCTTTGGGCAATGAAGGGCTATGCGCTGGACGGCAAACGGGTGAAAACCGTGCAGGCGGTAAACGCCGCCCGACGGGAAGCCATCGCCGGGGGAATGTCCTTAGAGGAAGCGATGCGCACCATCACCGACGAAACCATATAAAAAAAGGGCGATATTCGCCCTTTTTTATTTTAATTGATAGTTGATAGTTGACAGTTGTCAGTTGACAATTATGGTGTCGGCTTCGCCGATGATTTTGATTTGTGCCGAAGGCACACCTTAATTGTCAATTGTCCATTGTCAATTGTCCATTATCTTGCCGTTTAAGGTGGCAGACAGGAGCTTATCTCCGGCGTAGCGGAGGGTGAGCAAAAAGAAAGGTTCGTCTGTCCAGAGTAGGTCTAAAAAGATTTTATCCCCCTCCCACATAGGAAGGCTGTATAAAAATTCCCGGCTGACCCACTGCAGGTCACCCTCATCACACTCTTTCAGCTCGCCTGTAAAACCGCTTGCCGTAAACAGGTACATATACTCCCCCTCACAGCAATCGTTTAAGAATGTGACAATGCCACGGCACTTGTAATTCGTTAAGGTCAGCCCTGTTTCCTCTTTGGCTTCCCGGAGTAAACATTCGTCGGGACTTTCGTTTTCCCGGAATTTGCCCCCAATGCCAATCCACTTATCTTTATTGATATCGTTTTGCTTTTTTACCCGGTGGAGCATCAAAACTTCGTCACCCCGGGTGATGTAGCAAAGGGTCGTATGAAGCATTTGTATCACCTCAAGGATATTATATCATAAACCGGTGGCTGCTGTCACCAAAATTCCCAAATTATCCCTGTAAATCTCCGGGAATTGTGACAAAGGCAGAGGATTTTCCCCTTCCCCCACCTCTATGGTAACGCCGGGGCGGCGGAAAAACTTGATAAACCAGTCCTTATACCCCGCAAAGGCGGACTGATAAGGGGTATCCGCCACCGCATAGCCACTGACCCGGGACAATTCCTCCGCCAGTTCCTTTGCCCCCGGCACAAAAATATCTTCAAACTGCCAGTAAATCTCCTGCCCCTGAGAATGAAAGGCCAACACCAGCTCCGGGTCTAAAAATTCTGTGTATCCTGCCAAAGCCTGGCTTTCCACCTGATTTAAGGGGGCTCTCCCCACATAATCCCGGGGGCCGGGCTGGGTAAAGCCCTGCATAAATTTAATTTCCCGGGCTTCCTGCCACCCGGCAGGGTACTGCAAATTTAAGTCCACCCCCAAAAGATTGGCTTTCCAGCCGTCAGGGAATGGAATTTCCGGGTAGTCCCGGGAGAGCCTTTGGGCAAGGTCAAATTGGATATCCCCGGGCTTGATTGCCCCGGTGACCAAGTCCACCCCGTCCGGGTCTACCATAGGTACCATATAAATGGTGGCTTGCTCTGCAAGAGCGTTGGCATCTACGCCGAAAATGGTAGAATTCTCCGAAATGGCTTTTGCAAAATCTTCTGCAAATTGCAGTAAGATCAGGGAGGTAATCCACTCGTTGGCATGGTGGGCGGCGGTGTAGAGCACTTTTCGAGGGCCTGTGCCAATCACTAAGGTTCGGATGGGGCGCTGAAATACGGTGGTGGTTAGTATCTCACTGCGCAAAAAGGGGTAGGTCTGCACCAAGGATAAAATCATCCGGTTACAGCTTTCCGATGTAATAGGAGCTTGCGTATTCACAATGGCCATAAAAAACACCTCCAAGCAATATATGCTCAGAGGTGTTTTTTTGTGAAGCCAAGCAATCAGTTGACAGTTGACAATTGACAGTTGACAATTGTGGTGTCGCCTTTGGCGACTATTTTAATTCGTCGGCTTTGCCGACACAATAATTGTCAATTGACCATTGTCCATTGTCAATTATTCTTGTTCTGCTCTAAATAGATAAGCAGCACTGCAATATCTGCCGGGCTGACGCCGGAAATTCGTCCGGCCTGACCGATGGACATGGGGCGGATTTCCTGCAGCTTTTCCCGGGCTTCTACCCTGAGACCTGCAATTGCCAGATAGTTGATGTTTTCCGGCAGCAGGCGGTTTTCCTCTTTCTTAAACTCCTGCACCTGCTTTTCCTGCCGAGCCAGATACCCTGCGTACTTGATGTGAATTTCCACCGCCTCCACCACGCTTTGGGGTAAATCCGGGCGGCTTTTGTCAAAAGGAGCAAGGTCTAAATAGGTCACATTGGGTCTGCGGAGCAAATCTGCCAGACGGGCAGAGGATTTCACCGGGGTGCTCTCCCGCTTCTGAAGCATTTCTGCCAAAGCATCACTTGCGGGAACGCCGGTGCTTTCCAGCCGGGACAGCTCTTTTGCAACCTGCTCATATTTTTCTTCCACCTGGGCAAGGCGCTCTTTGGGTACAAGCCCGATTTGTGCGCCGATATGGGTCAGGCGCTGGTCCGCATTGTCCTGCCGGTGCAAAAGCCTGTATTCACTGCGGCTGGTCATAATCCGGTAGGGTTCTTCCGTGCCCTTGGTCACCAAATCGTCAATTAAAGTGCCGATATAGCTGGTGTCCCGGGTGAGGACAAAGGGTTCTTCCCCTTTTATTTTCTTCACCGCATTCACCCCAGCTACCAAGCCCTGCACCGCCGCTTCCTCGTAACCGGAAGTGCCGTTAAACTGCCCGGCACCGTAAAGCCCGGACACAGCCTTGGTCTCCAAGGTGGGCAGAAGCTGGGTGGGGTCAATGCACTCATATTCAATGGCATAAGCCGGGCGCATAATCTCCGCCTGCTCCAGTCCCGGCACGGTGCGCAGCATTTGCACCTGCACATCCTCCGGCAAGCTGGAAGAAAAGCCCTGAATATACATTTCCTCCGTGTCCAGTCCGCAGGGCTCTACAAAGAGCTGATGGCGCTCCTTGTCGGCAAAGCGGACAATTTTCGTCTCAATGCTGGGGCAGTACCGGGGGCCTACACCGGATATGGTGCCGTCGTACATGGGACTCCGGTGCAAATTCCCCCGGATGATTTCGTGGGTGGCTTCCGTGGTATAGGTTTGGTAGCACAGCTCCAAATTTTCCGGCTGGCGTTCCGTGCGGAAGGAAAAGGGCTCCGTTTGGCTGTCTCCCGGCTGGATTTCCATTTTGGAAAAATCAATGCTCCGCCGGTTGACTCTGGGGGGTGTGCCGGTTTTGAACCGGCGCAAAGAAAGGCCTAAGCCTTTCAAACAATCCGCAAGACCCAATGACGGGTGCATTCCGTCCGGGCCGGAGGCTTGGACGCTTTCGCCGATGATAATGGTGCTGTCTAAGAATGTGCCGGTGGCAATGATGACTGCCTTGGCATCATACACGCCGCCTAACTGGGTGCGCACACCGGTAACCTGAGCGTTTTGGGTGAGAATTTCCACGATTTGGGCTTGCTTCAGCTCCAAATTTTCCTGCTGCTCCAGAGTGTGCTTCATCACCTGCTGATACTTCCGCCGGTTGGCTTGCGCCCGGAGGGAATGGACAGCCGGGCCTTTGCCCCGGTTCAGCATCCGGTACTGGATACAGGCCTTGTCTGCCGCCACGCCCATTTCCCCACCCAAAGCGTCCAGCTCCCGGACAAGGTGTCCCTTGCCGGTGCCGCCAATGGCAGGATTGCAGGGCATATTCCCCACCGCATCCATATTGATGGTAAATAAAATGGTGTGACAGCCCAGCCGGGCAGATGCCAGCGCCGCCTCAATGCCGGCGTGACCGGCACCAATCACCGCCACATCACATTGTCCCATAGGGTAACTCATTCCGATTTCTTCTCCTCTTTCGGCAGTTCAAAAGGTTTACATAAAACTTCACAGCGATTGATGGGCGTGCCCAAGGCGTGGAATTTCTCCTCATAGCCGGTCATAATGCCTTGGATGCCGTGTTCGTGCAAATTCCGGGTGCTGTTTTTCACCTCTAAGCCGCAAGCGGCAAACTCCTCCAGGGAATATTCAAACAAGGGGGCATTGTCGGTTTTGAAGTGGATTTCCCCTTTTACCACCCGGCAGTATTTGTCCAAAAAGCCCCGGCTTGTCAGTCTTCTCTTGGCATTTTTCTTCCGGGGCCAGGGGTCAGGAAAGTTGATAAACAGCCGGTCAATCTCAAAGGGGGCAAAAATCTCCTCAATTTTTTCCACATCCATATCAATATAAAACACATTGGTAAGGCCCATTTCCCTAGCCTTTTCCATAGCCACCACCATTGCCTCCCGGCAGCGCTCCACCGCAATGAGCAAAACATCCGGATTTGCCTGGGCGGTTTCGGCAGTGAATTTACCCTTGCCGCAGCCAACCTCTACCCACAAAGCGGCAGCATCGGGCTTGAGGGAACGCCAGTTTCCTTTGTAGGTTTCCGGGTTTTCAATCCGCAAAGCGCCGCATTTTTCCATCCGGGGCACTAAGTTTTTCATTTTCCGCATTCTCATAGGGCATTTCTCCTAAAGAAATATTTTCAAAATATTATACCAAAAAACTATTTATCCGTCAATAATATCCCCGGTAGGGGCTTGTAAAATCGTCAATTTTCGAGTATGATATAGAAAAATTGTAAGGAGGGCGTTTTATGCACAGCTACGAACACGACCACGAATATATGCACGCCCACGGCATCGCCCATTCCCACGGCCATGTCCACGAAAATCAGAAGGCGGTGGTTAACCGCCTTGCCCGGGCAATCGGGCATTTGGAAAAGGTAAAAAGAATGGTGGAAGACGGCCACGACTGCTCCGAGGTTTTGGTGCAGTTGGCGGCGGTGCGGTCTGCCTTAGAAAACACCGGCAAGGTCATCTTAAAAGACCATATGCGCCACTGTATGGTGGACGCTGTCGCCGCCGGCGATGAGGCAGCCATTGACGATTTGTGCGAAGCAATTGATAAACTTATGAAATGAAAAACTACCCGAAGAAGCGCCATCTTCTTCGGGTAGTTATTTTTTGGCGATATTTTTACTTCGTAAAAGCGATATATTTGCTAACGCAAATTCGATATGTTTGCTTCGCAAACTCGATATGATATAAATCCACCCACGCCCGCAGGCATATCGCGTGCGTAGCACATATCGAACGCCGAAGGCGTATATCGAAAATCCCGTTAGGGATTTATATCGCTGCGTTGTGTTTTTAACACAACGCTTAATGGATACTGATATGCTCTCTGGGTTTGTCAATGACACGGGCGCTGGTTTTGCCCTCGGGCTTGATTTCGCCGGCCAGGGTCAAAGAACGCTTGGTCAGGGCAGGACCTACCAATTCATACACCAGCACGCTGAACAGCACCACATTGCGCACCAAGACACCGTCTGCCAGGGCAGTTGCAGTCATGGCCATACCCAAAGCCACACCGGCTTGGGGCAGCAGGGTGATGCCCAAATGCTTGGTGACTGCCGGACTGCACTTGGAATAGCGGCAGCTTCCCCAGGCGCCTAAGTACTTGCCGCAGGAACGGGAAATGATATATACCACACCCACCAGCAGTGTCACAGGATTTACCAGCACCTGCAGGTTCAGCTCCGCGCCGGAAATCACGAAAAACAGCACATTCAGAGGTACCGTCCATCGTTCCACTCTCTCCATCAGTTCCTGAGAGGTGTCACACACATTACAGAACACTGTACCGGTGAACATACACACCAGCAGCAACGAAAAACCGCAATGGACAGGTCCGATGTGGAATTTCAGCATAGAAAGACCCACTGCCAGCAGCACAAAGGCAACGGACAGGGTCATACGCTTACTGCGGGAGTGGAACAGATGCTCCACCCGGTCTAAGAGGATACCAACAATCGCACCCAGACCAACCGACAAAATAATCTCCAACAGAGGCTCTACTACCACACCCAACACATTCACTGCGCCGCTTTCCAAAGCGCTGGCAATGCCGAAGGACACGGAGAACAAAAGTAGACCCACTGCATCGTCGATGGCAACCACCAGCATAAGCAACCGGGTCAGAGGGCCGTCGGCTTTATACTGGCGCACCACCATTAAGGTGGCCGCCGGTGCGGTTGCCGATGCGATAGCGCCCAGCACCAATGCCGCAGGCAAAGTAATCACCTGGGGGAACAGAAAGTGCAGTGCAACCAGCAGAGCATCTACCAGCAAGGTGGTAACCACTGCCTGGGCAACACCGATGATAATTGCCTTTTTACCCATACTTTTCAGTTGGTGCAGCCGGAACTCACTGCCCATAGAGAAGGCGATAAAGCCCAGTGCGGTTTGGGTCAGCACACCCAAGCCTTCCACCTGCTCCAGAGACTGAAAGCCCACACCGTTTATACCAATAGCGCCTAAGCAAAACGGACCTAACGCCAGTCCTGCCACCAGATATGCCGTCACTGCCGGCAGGTTGAGGCGTTTGGTAAGGCGGGACATCATCAGTCCGCCAATCACCGCCACTGCCAGACAGATCAGATAGCTTGCCATAAATAAGACCTTCTTTTCAAAAAATTTCCAAGGCATATCATAGCACTCTGCAAAGCCGTCCGCAAGAGCAATAGTAAACAAAAATCCCCCGAAATTTTCGGGGGATTTATTGCAGTTTATTTGGTTAATGCCCGTTCTTCCTTGGTTTTGCAGAATTTCTCCAGCTGGGGAATGAACACAAGGCAAATCAGCGCTGCGGTGAAGCCGCCGTTATACAGGCAGAAGCCGCCGTGCATATCGGGAACGGCAGACACCAGTAGATAGTGCAGTCCTGCCGCCAATGCGCCGTAGGCCCAGCCGTACTTGCCCACAATGGGAGACAGGCCGTTGGCATAGCACAGACCAATGAGAATGCCCTGAGAGGCAATGGAAAGGGCATAGTTTTCCACACCCAAAAGGCCGCTAATCCAGCCGAACAGGTAGGAAAATGCCACATAGCCCAGCATAATGGGCCACACATTGCCGGGATGGCTGCCGGAGTTGCAGGTACAGAGCATACAGAACACGATGCCGAAGGTCATACCGGTCCACACGCTGTTCATCCGTGCCAAACCGCCGTCTAAAAGACCTGCCAGGTTAAAGTAGGCAACGATCATCAGGCCGTAAACGCCCACATTCATTAAAAATGCGGCGTTGCCGTATTTCTCGGAAATGCTGACGCCCTTGCCCGGCTCTTTCAGAACCTTCAGGTAGTCCTTGGGGGTGCAGCCCATCATCAGCGCAAACACAATGCAAAGGACAAACAGAGTAATGCAGAAAATGTTACAGCCCAAGGCAAAGGTCGCATCTGCCATGGTAAAGGACTTCAGTTCGCCCATGGTTTCAATACCCTTGCCCAGCATCACCTTATACAGCACCACCCGGAGGAAAAATGCGGTGAAGCCAATGGGCACAGCCGCAGAATAGTGGTTGTAGCCCTTGTGGATATTGGGTGCGTGACCCAGACCTGCCGGCAGGAAGAAGCCGATGATAAGACCCACAAACAGGGCAAGGAAAATGCCAAGCAGGTTAAAGCCCACCACCTCTGTGCCGGGGTAGCGGAACAGAAGCTCGGAAATCAGGGGGGCAATACCGGTGGAGAACATCATTGCGTTCACATGAGCACCGGCCTTTTCCTTTTTCACCAGAGCAAACAGGCAAACGCCCAAAATGGTGGGGATCATATTCAAAGGATTCATACCCCAAGCGCCAAAGCCTACGGTGAGCAAAAAGCCCAAGGTGGTGGCATTGACCGCCTTTGCACCGGGCAGCTGGCACAGCGCCCAGCAGAAAAGACCCACCAAGCCCATATTCAGGAAGGTGGCTGCATAGCCGCCCATTCCGAAATAGTTGGAGGACACCTTACAAGGCTGCAGCAGAATATTCTTCATACCGGAGAGCATATTGGAAACATCCGGCATCAAAAACGATGCCACCACAAAGCACAGGGAAACGAACAGGAAAAACAGCTTGAGAAAACTACTTTCCGGCAGGTTTTTTATTTTTTTCATAAATAACACCTCGATAATAGTACTGGGCAATCCGAGCCCATAAAGTTCGAATTGCCCAGGCGATCGGCGTTTCACTCTTACACTCCCCGGTGGTTACCCACCAATTTTCGCCAGTTATGTAAGAGGGTTATATAGCCTCCCTCTGATGAGGGAGGTGCCCCACAGGGGCGGAGGGAGAGAACAACTACCCCTCAGTCACGCTGTGGCGTGCCAGCTCCCCTGACAAGGGGAGCCTTGTTTAAGCCTTTTCGGCAGCTTCTACCACGTGCTTCATCAGCACGGTAGTGGTAACCGCGCCAACACCGCCGGGAACGGGAGTGATGGCTTCCACGATGGGCTCAACTTCGTCGAACACGCAGTCGCCGGACATACCGCCCTTGCCCTTGGAGGTGACCTTCTCGGGATTCCAGTTCATAGAAACATCGATAACGATCTGACCCTCACGGACAAAGTCCTTCGTCAGGCTGTTCAGCACACCGGCGGCGGTAACAATGATGTCAGCGCCCTTGCAGATTTCTGCAGTGTTCACAGTACGGGTGTGGCAAACGGTAACAGTAGCGTTCTTGCCCATGAGCATCATAGCGGCAGGCTTGCCAACTACCAGGCTGCGGCCGATAACAACAGCGTTCTTGCCCTTGCAGTCGATGCCGTAGTAGTCCAGAATTTCCATACAAGCGGCGGGGGTACAGGGGGCATAGCCCAGGTCCTGACCTTCGAACACGCCAGCGTTGGACATATGGGTCATAGAGTCCACATCCTTGCAAGGAGCAAGGCGGTTGCAGATCTCGTCCTGGTCTGCCTTCAGGTGCTTGGGCAGAGGACGGAACATCAAAACGCCGTGAACGGTGTTGTCTGCGTTGACTTCGTCAATGACCTTCAGTACATCTTCCTTGGAAGCGTCCTCGGGCAGAATGTAATTCTTCACAGCAACGCCCACTTCCTCAGCACGCTTGGTTGCGCCCTTCTCGTAGGAAAGGTCGGAGGGGTTTTCGCCCAGACGGATAATGCCCAAAGTGGGCTGTACGCCCTTTTCTTTCAGGGCAGCAGTACGGGTTTGCAATGCGGCTACCAATGCCTCATTGACCTCTTTGCCCAATAACAATTTTGCCATAATCTATATCCTCCTAATAAAAGGTTTGGTTTTTCTATAATGTAACGATACCGAGCACAATCAGGATGCGTAACGACACGCACCGCACTGTGCACGAAATGTCAGCGGCGACTCGCCGCTTAAACGCCGAAGCCAGCCTTGACGGAATTGAAGATCTCGTCGGCCATAGCGCCGTATTTACTGAGCATTCCCAGTGCCTTGGCGTTCATTTCCTCGGCAACCTCACGGTTTTTAAGCGTTTTGGTATTGATAAACACATTTAAGGATGCGGCCTGCAAAGCAGCCTTGCAGATAGTAGCGCCACAGCCGGCATCGGAAACAGCCAAACGGCTGCCCTTAGCGGCAAACACAGCGATGTACTCAATTGCCTGGCAGCACAGCTCCATAATCTTCATAGGAGTGGAGCAGGCAATAATGGTGGCTTCTTCCATCACAGCGTCCCGGGTGGGATCGTCCTTGGGAATGCCGTAGGCCTTAGCCAGGGGCAGGAAGTTTACCTCGTCTGCCTCTACCTGATCCAAAAGCTCCTTTTGCAGTGCGTCGCACTTTGCCTTCAGTTCGATAATTTCAGCCTCTACCTCGGCATACTTCTTCTTGCCAACGGTCAAAGAGCCTACCATATTGCCCAGGGCAGTGCCGATAGCGCCTACCAAAGCTGCAGCGCCGCCACCGCCGGGGGCGGGAGCGTCAGATGCCAAAACCTCCACAAACTTGCGGCAGGTTTCCATTGTCATATCCATAGTATTTTTTCCTTTCAGTCAAAAATAAGTAATAGGTAAGAGTGAATAGGGAATAAGTAAGGTGTCCCTCCGGGACGGTTTTTTAATCGTCTGCGCAGCAGACACATTACTTCTTCACTATTCACTATTACTTCTTACTTAGCAAAGCTAAATGCTCCAAAAGCAGAGGCGGCAAGCCGCCTCTGCTATTTGGATTTGATGTAAATTAGAACAGGCCGGATACCTTGCCGGTTTCGACGTCCACGTCAACACGGCGGTATGCGGGGTCAGCAGCAGTACCGGGCATCATGGAGATAGTACCTGCCATGGGGCACAGGAACTTAGCGCCGCCGTACTCCAGAATGTCACGGATGGTGAGCTTCCAGCCGGTGGGCACGCCCTTCTTGGTGGGATCGTCGGTCAAAGACAAGTGGGTCTTAACCATCATAGTGCAGTAGTCAGCGTACTTGGGATCGGACTCGAAGCGCTCTGCCTTCTGGATAGCCAGGGGCTGCCATACAACACCGTCAGCACCGTAAACTTCCTTGGCAATCAGCTCAACGCGCTGTCGCAGGGGCATATCCAGGTCGTACAGGAACTTGATTTCGTTCTTCTCCTCACAAGCCTCCACAACAACCTGAGCCAGCTCAGCAGCGCCTTCGCCGCCGTAACGCCAGTGGTTAGACTCAGCGCAACGGATACCCTTCTCAGCACACAGCTTCTTCAGCAGAGCGATTTCTGCGTCGGTATCGGTGTAGAAACGGTTGATACAGATAACCGGGGTAATGCCGGACTTCTTGATGGTGGCAGCGTGGTGGAACAGGTTGCAGGTACCCTTCTCCAACAGCTCCAGGTTCTCCTCCTTGTACTCCTTGGGCAGGGGTGCGCCGGGGGTAACCTTGGGGCCGCCGCCGTGCATCTTCAAGGAACGGACGGTAGCAACCAGCACGGAAACATTGGGGGTCAGACCGGACAGACGGGTCTTAACATTCCAGAACTTCTCGAAGCCGATATCAGCAGCGAAGCCGGACTCGGTTACGTGGTAGTCAAACAGCTTCAGAGCCAGACGGTCAGCGATAACAGAGGACTGGCCGATAGCAATGTTTGCGAAGGGGCCAGCGTGGATCAGCACGGGCTGATGCTCCACAGAGTAGCACATAGTGGGGTTGATAGCGTTACGCATCCAAGCGGTCATAGCGCCGGCAACATCCAAGTCCTCACAGGTAACAGGCTCACCGGTGACAGAGTAAGCAACCACGATCTTGCCGATACGCTCACGCAGGTCCTTCAGGTCCTTAGCAACTGCCAGGATAGCCATCAGCTCGGAACCAACAGCGATACCGAACTTGGACTGCATGGTGAAGCCGTCCAGACGGCCGCCCAGGCCAATAACGATGTTACGCAGGGACTGAGCGCAGAAGTCGATGATCCAGCCCATTTCCACACGGGTGGGGTCGATGTTCAGACGGCGCAGGCCCTTAGCTGCCAGCCACTCGTCGGTGTTGTTACGCTCGTGCTGCATACGGGCAGTCAAAGCAACCATAGCCAGGTTGTGAGCGTTCATAATGTCGTTGATATCGCCGGTCAGACCCAGGGAGAACTCGGTCATAGGCATCAAAAGTGCGTTACCGCCGCCGGCTGCAGTACCCTTAACATTCATGGTGGGGCCGCCGGAGGGCTGACGCAGAGCGCCGCCTGCGTTCTTGCCGATGTAGCCCAAGCCTTCGATCAGGCCCAGAGAAACAGTGGACTTGCCTTCGCCGAAGGGAGTGGGGGTCACAGCAGTAACCTCGATGAACTTGCCGTCGGGCTTATCCTTCAGACGGTTCATAACCTTGATGAAGTCGATCTTGGGGGTCTTGCCGTAGGGGATGATTTCTTCCTCCAGAAGACCCAGCTTCTCACGGAAGTAGTTTACGGAAGGCAGGGACTTTTCAGCCTCCTCAGCGATCTGCCAGT
>JAZOME010000045.1:0-36864 GCA_045653685.1 Faecousia sp. | reverse complement strand
ACAGCGTTCAGGATGGTGGTGGAGCCGGTGGGAGTGGGGATACGCTGTGCAGCGCCGATCAGCTTGCCGTTCAGCTCGGGGATAACCAGGCCGATAGCCTTAGCTGCACCGGTGGAGTTGGGAACGATGTTGATAGCACCAGCGCGGGAACGGCGCAGGTCGCCCTTTCTCTGAGGACCGTCCAGGATCATCTGGTCGCCGGTGTAAGCGTGGATGGTGCACATAATGCCAGCCTCAACGTTAGCCAGCTCGTGCAGAGCCTTAGCCATGGGAGCCAAGCAGTTGGTGGTGCAGGAAGCAGCAGAGATGATGTTGTCTTCCTTGGTCAGGGTGTTGTGGTTAACATTGTAAACGATGGTGGGCAGGTCGTTGCCGGCAGGGGCAGAGATAACAACCTTCTTAGCGCCAGCGTCGATGTGAGCCTGAGCCTTAGCCTTAGAGGTGTAGAAACCGGTGCACTCCAGCACAACATCAACACCCAGCTCGCCCCAGGGCAGCTCAGCAGCGTTAGCCTTTGCGTAGATGGTGATCTTCTTGCCGTCAACAACGATGTTGTCCTCGCCAGCCTCAACGACGTGACCCTGAGCAGCGTAATTGCCCTGAGTGGAGTCGTACTTCAGCAGGTGAGCCAGCATTGCGGGAGAAGTCAGGTCGTTGATAGCGACAACCTCGTAACCCTCAGCGCCGAACATCTGACGGAAAGCCAGACGACCGATACGGCCAAAACCATTGATAGCAACTTTAACAGACATAGTTTTTTCCTCCATTAAATAACTTGCTGCGTTTTGCAGCATATTAGACTGTTTTTTGCAGGGTCTTTTTAACCCCATACGATACTTATTATACTATACGGATTTTCTGTTGTAAAGTAGCGAATTTGTAAAAATGCGCATTTTTCTGCCCCAAAAAATTGGAACAGCTTACCAAAAAGCCCGAATTTGCGCCTCGGTGGCAGGAAGGCTTCCCTGGAAGAAGCCGTCTCGTCCGCCGCCCTTTCCTCCGAAGGTCTGGGTGAGCTGTTTTCCCAAAGCTGCCACATCCTGGTGTTTACTGATCAGGGCAAAGCTGTAGCCTCCCAGGTCACTGCCATGGAACACGGCGGCAAGCCCGACGCCCTTTTGGGCAAGCTTCTCTGCAAGAGGTCTGGCAGGCAGTTCGTTTGTAAAATACAGCGCAAGGGGCTCCTTGGCAAAATCCTCTGCCACATTATCCATCAGTTGGCGCTCCAGACTGCCACTGCGGAATTTTTCTGCGTTTAACGCTTCATTTATACGACGGGCGCCCTCACCGGTTTCCAGTATTTTCACGGAAAAGGCCTGACTTACCTGCTTATTTTGGTCATACACCTGACACATCAGACGGTAAGCCCGGCGGCCGGCTACCATTTCCAGCCGTACACCCTGGTGAAATTTCACACAGCTCAGTAGCTTGATAAAGCCCAATTCTCCCGTAGTTTTTGTGTGCACGCCGCAGCAGGCGCAGGTGTCTATCCCGGGAATTTCCACCAGCCGTACCGGCCAGGGCAGAGCTCTTTTACTGCGGTAGGGAATACCGGACAGCTCCTCCTCGGTTGGCACAGAGCAGTTTACTGGCAAATTTTCAAACACCGCCTCGTTGGCAAGGGCTTCAATTTTTGCTACAGCATCCTCGGTTAGCATCCGGTCAAAATCCAAGGTAATCACATCTGCACCCATATGGAAGCCCACATTGTGACAGCCGTACAGCCGGTTGGCAATTCCGGAAATCATATGCTCGGCAGTGTGGTGCTGCATCAGGTCAAATCGGCGCAGCCAGTCGATTTCTCCCTGCACAGCTTCCCCCGGCGCAAGAGGCGATGCAGTTTTGTGCCAGATTGTCCCCTCTTTTTCTTGCACATCCGTTACGGCAATGCCATTTAGAGAACCCAAATCACAGGGCTGACCGCCGCCTTCCGGGTAAAATGCAGTGGCGTCCAGCGCCACCCAGCCATCCTGCTCCGCTACCACCGTGGCAGAAAAGCTTTTCAGGTGGCTATCTTCGTAAAATAACTTTCTTGTTTCCACAAAACCCACTCCTTTGCCCATTATTGTACCATAAACCAACGGTTGTTGTCGAGGAATTTTCCTGTAACGGTCCGGGTTTTCGTGTTTTTTCTATAGCCTTTTCCGATAAAATAGACACAAAAAAGGAGGAAAGGCTATGCAATGTCTGAAATTAAAAACTTATATGGAAACCGGGCGTGTGGTCTTTTTGCCGGCTAAGGCCATCCGAGCCAACCCTTTTCAGCCCCGAAAGGTCTTTCGGGAGGAGGCCTTGGCGGAGCTGGCGGAGAGCATTCGCCGCCACGGTATTTTACAGCCACTGTCTGTGCGTCGGGTGGGGACAGGCTATGAGCTGATTGCCGGGGAGCGTCGTCTCCGGGCGGGAATGATGGCAGGCTTGACGGAAATCCCCTGCATTATTATGAATATGGACGAAAAGGAATCCGGTCTTACGGCGTTGGTGGAGAATCTGCAACGGCAGGATTTGGATTATATCGAGGAGGCCCGTGGCATCAGCCATATTATGGAGGAATATGCTATGAGTCAGGAGCAGGCGGCGCAGCTTTTGGGGAAAAGTCAAAGCAGTGTTGCCAACAAGCTCCGGCTTTTGCGCCACAGTCCGCCGGTTTTAGAGGCACTGCGCAGGGAAAACTTAACCGAGCGTCACGCCCGGGCACTTTTGAAGCTATCCACAGAGCCGGAGAAGCTAAGGGCCATTGAGACCATTGCCCGACTGAAAATGAGTGTGGCCCGGGCGGAGCAGTACATAGAAAGTCTGCTTTCTCCGGAGCAGGAAAAGCCAAAAACAGCCAATGTGGGCGCGTTTTTGAAAAATGTCACCCAAACCCTCAGCCGTATTCAACGGTGCGGAATCCCGGCGGTGTCTGAGCGCAGGGAAACGGAAAATCAAATTGTTCTGACCATCACCATACCCAAATAAAAAATGCACAGGATTACACCTGTGCATTTTGTTTATTTTCCGGCAATCCGTTCTTCAATCCGGGTCAATGCGTAGCCCATAGCTTCATAGGTTTCCGGGGTGACTTTACCCAAGAAGCCATCCTCGTAAGCCTTCCTTGCAGAAGCAATCTGAAGAATCTTCAGAGGCTTTTCCGGTTCTGCTACGGTAAAAATCGGGGTGTAGGTGAAGTTTGTGATTTGCGTCTGCCCGGTGGCACCGCTTTTGGTGACCTCCAAATCCAAAATCACAGAATATTCCGAGCCGGCTTTCACACCGTCGGAAATAAAATCTCCCAGAGAATAGGCAACAAAGGTGCCGTCTTGAGGGTTAAACTCCATTTTCTGCACATAGTGGGAATGGGTACCTAAAATGGCATCGGCGCCCTCGCTTTGCAAAAGACTGCAGATTTTTTCCTGGGTTTCGCTGATGTTGTTATTGAACTCGCTGCCCCAGTGCACCAGCACCACCGTAAGGTCCGGATTTTCTTTGTTTACCGCATCCATAATCTTGGTAATCCCGGCGGTGTCCACCTTTTGGTAGTCTGTGGAATAGTCAGTATAGAGCAAATTCACGCAGTTTCCGTTGCCCTCAGGAAGCGCCATTCCGTCCATTCCCTTGGTAAAGGCCACAAAGGCAATTTTAATGCCCTCCACCTGACGGATGGTATAGCCCTTTGCGGCGCGGGCCTGGGCAGAGGTGGCGTAAGCGCCCAAAGGCTCCAATCCGGAAGACCGCAGGGTGTTAATGGTTTTGGAAAGGCCGTCCATTCCCTTATAGATGGAATAGGAATTGGCAAGCTGAACCAGATCTACGCCGGCACGGGAAAGGGCTTGCGCCAGTTCCGGCGGAGCAGAACGGTCTGTTCCGTAGGGCGCACCGTAGAAATTGCCCTCAAAATTCAGCATCGACAAGTCCGCCTCAGCCAAAATGGGCAGTACATCCAGAAAAGTATTGGTGTAATCATAGTGCGCGCCGCCGGCGGCTACCACATTTTCCGTTACATTCAAATCTCCGGCGGCGGCCAAATGAACTACCGTGTCAGCAGCTATGGTGGCATCCGGATGATTTGCGGTAGAGGAGGGTTTTTTCTGACAGGATATCAGCCCAATTACCAGCGCCAGCACCACAACGGCCACAGCCCCAATAATCAAAAAGCGCACACGGCTTTTCTGCATTTTGCTTTGCCGGTTCTGCTTGCGCTGCTGACGTTTCTTTTTCAGTTCTTCCGGGTCGATTGCCATAAAATCCCTCCTTTATCAATCATTCTTTTCCTATTCTACACTATTTTATTCTCTTTGCCAAGCCCCAAATCCGTTCTTGCTTTCGTTATGGTGGGCGTGTATAATAGAAAAAGGAAGTGATATGATGGGCTATGAGTTTGAATTAAAATTCCGGGCAAACCCGGAAATCTTAGAAAAAATGGGCAGAGATTTTCCGGCGGACGAGGTTTTTCGGATGCGGACAACCTATTATGATACGGAAGATGGGGCACTTTCTGAGAAAAAACTGACCCTGCGCTGCCGTCGGGAAAATGATATCTCCGTTTGTACCCTGAAAACCCCCACCGGTGGTGTGGGACGGGGTGAGTTTGAGGTACAGTGCGACAGCATTGAAAAGGCAATCCCAGAGTTATGTAAACTATCCGGAGTGGAACTGCCCCGCACTGGGCTTGTGCCGGTGTGCGGTGCCGAATTTACTCGCCGCGCCAAAACCCTGGTGCTTCCGAACTGCACAGTGGAGCTTGCCTTAGACCAAGGCGTCCTTACCGGCGGAGGAAAAGAAATTCCTCTTTTTGAGGCCGAGGTGGAGCTAAAATCCGGCAGTCAGGACAGCGCAGTGGCCTATGCCCAGGCATTGGCTGTTGGCTACGGCTTGACCCCGGAGACAAAAAGCAAGTTCCGCAGAGCGCTGGATTTGGCAAAAGGAGTGTAATATGGCGGATTTTGAAGGGCTGTTTGCCCGATATGACAAGCTGTTTCTGTTTGATACGGAAACCACCGGTCTGTTGTATTCCCGGGATGAGATTATTGAATTTGCCGCAGTGGTAGTGGAAAATCAAAACGGCAAGGCGGTGATTACCCAAGAATATGATGAACTGATTTTATTGACCCCGGGCAATACCGTCCCTGCCCAAATTGAGGCGCTTACCGGCATCACCAATCAGGATATTTTGGACAAAGGCATTCCCAAGGAAGCCTTATGCCGGGATATTGGGAATATGATTGATGGCAACACCCTGCTTTTGGCGTACAATGCCCATTTCGATTTGAGCTTTTTGTACTATTTGTTGCTGCGAAGCGGGGACCCCTGTATTTTGAAGGGGAAGGATAAGCTGGATTTGCTGACGGTGTATAAGGACAGAAAATCCTATCCTCACAAGCTGTGTAACGCCATTGACGCCTACGGCCTTGCCGGGGAAGTGGTCAACTCCCACCGGGCGGTGGACGATGTGATTGCTACCGTGGCGGTTATGAAGAAAATGGAGCAGGAAAAGCAGGATTTGGAGCGCTATATCAACCTTTTTGGCTACAATCCCAAGTACGGTATTAGCGGAAAAGCCATTGGCTCTGTTACTTATAAGCCCCAGCAGTTCGATCCGCCCCAGCCCCTGTACATATAAAAATTTTGAATTCCCCCTTGACAAGGGGGAATTTTTGTTTTACCATAACTGTACTAATACAGTTAATACACTTCATACAGCAAGGAGATGTTGCAATGGTGCATTTGAATTATCGGGATGCCCGGCCGATTTACGCCCAGTTGGTAGACGGCTTCCGGGAGCAGATTTTGGCCGGGGTTTTACAGCCCGGCGACAAGCTGCCCTCTGTCCGGGAGCTGGCAGGACAGTTGGCCATCAACCCCAACACCATCCAAAGAGCTTATCGGGAGCTGGAGCTGTCCGGCTTGGTGGCATCTGTGGCTGGAAAGGGCAGCTTTGTCTGCGAAATGCCGGAAACCGGAGAAAAGGAAAAGCTTTTGGAAGAATTTGATAAGACGGTAAAGGCGCTACTGGCAATGGGGGTAACGCCGGAGCAATTGCAAGGACTACTGGAACAAGGAGGCAAGGAAAATGCTGGAAATCTGTAATTTGACGAAGACATTTGGCGATTTTAAGGCTCTGGATGACCTGTCTATGACTGTGCCGAAGGGTGCGGTGTACGGTCTTGTAGGCCCTAATGGCGCAGGAAAGTCCACGGTGATCCGCCATATTACCGGCGTGTACCGCCCGGATTGCGGAAGCGTTACCCTGAATGGGGAAAATATTTATGAAAATCCGGAAAATAAGGTGAAAATGGGCTATATTCCTGACGATATTTTCTTCTTCCCCTCGGCAAATATCGAGGAAATGCGCAGGTTTTATCAGGGAATGTATCCCCAGTTTGACGAAAGCCTCTACAATCGGCTTTTTGAGGTATTTCAGCTTCCCAAGAATGTTCCGATTCGTCGGTTTTCTAAGGGTATGCAAAAGCAGGCAGCTTTCCATTTGAGTATTTGCACCCGTCCGGAATTTTTGGTGCTGGACGAGCCGGTGGACGGCTTAGACCCGGTGATGCGCCGGCAGGTGTGGAGCCTAATTTTGTCTGAGGTGGCGCAACGGGAGACCACGGTGCTGATTTCCTCCCACAATTTGCGTGAATTGGAAGATATTTGCGACCATGTGGGCATTATGGATAAGGGAAAAATGCTTTTGGAGCGTTCCCTGGAGGATATGCAGGGTAGTACGGTGAAGCTGCAGATGGTGGGTCAGCCGCCGGAGGGCCTGAACATTCTCCACGAAAGCAGCTCCGGTCGGCTGAAAACCTTGGTGGTGCGTGGCTCCTCGGAGGAGGTTACCCAAAAAATTCAGGCTGCCAAACCGGTTTACTTCGATGTTTTGCCACTGTCGTTGGAGGAAATCTTCATTTACGAGCTGGGCGGCGTGGACTACGAAGTGAAGAATATTGTTTTGTGAGAAAGGAGAAGAATATGAAAGGAAAATATTTTAGCGGTACTGTTTTGAAAAAGGACATTACCCGCTTTGCGCCTGTGTGGGGGCTATATACCATTTTTATGCTTCTGTTTCTCTTTGTGATGTGGGATGCGGAGCGAAGCCGTATGGCCACAAATGCCCGCAGGCTGATGCAGATGATGGGCGGCGTGAATTTGGTATATGGTGGCTTGATTGCGCTGGTTTTGTTCGGAGATTTGTTCCAAAGTCGGATGGGCAATGCTCTCCACGCTATGCCTATGCGTCGGGAAGGCTGGTTTTTGACCCACATTACGGCAGGCCTGCTGTTTAGCGTTGTGCCCAATTTGCTGGGGGCAATTCTTGCCAGCCTGGTAATGGAAAACCTGGCATTTTTGGCTTATGTATGGCTGGGCTGCGCCACACTGAGCTTTGTGTTTTACTTTGCTGTGGCGGTGTTTAGCTGCCTGTGTGCCGGTAACCGCATCGGTGCTGTGGCGGTTTATGGTATTGTGAATTTCTTTGCGGTGATTGTTTCCTTCTTTGTAAAGCTGTTCTATGAGCCTTTGCTATACGGCGTGGAGCTGGATATTTCCAAATATTTTAATCTCAGTCCCGTAGTTGCCCTGACCCAAGGGGATTATGTGAATGTGTCCTATGACTATCTGACCGAAACGGGGCTTTTTAAGGGCTACGGCAGTCAGATTTGGATTTATCTTTTTGTAGCCGCCGGTGTGGGTTTGGTTTTTGGCGCATTGGCCCTGCTGCTTTACCGCAAGCGCCAGTTGGAGACTGCCGGGGATTTTGTGGCGGTGAAGGCTGTTGCTCCGGTGTTCCTGACCATTTATTCTTTGGGCGTGGGGGCTTTATTGTATGCCATCGGGGAGAGTATGACATCTTCTGCCCAATATACCTTTTTGCTGATTGGCTTGGCTCTCGGTTTCTTCACCGGGAAAATGCTGTTGGAGCGCAGGGTGAAGGTTTTCTCCAAGAAAAATTTCATAGGCTTTGCAGGCCTTTTGGGGGCGTTTTTGGTGACCCTGGGTGTGGCCGTGATAGACCCCTTGGGGCTGGAAACCTATGTTCCCAAGGCCGAAAGTGTGGAAAGCGTAAGCATTTCTCCCTATTCTTACCATTATTATCGAAATGGAGATTTCACCTTATATGACCAAGAGGATATTGAAGAAATCATCCGTCTGCACAAGCTGCAGATAAGCCAGCGAATTGACGGCGTCACCACCTTCCGGATTACCTACCAAATGAAAAACGGCACAAGGGTTACCCGCAGCTATGAAATTGTGTACTCAGGGGAAGTGGCGCAGGCGCTGAAGCCCATTTACAGCCGCCCGGAGTCTGTTTTTGGCGGAAAAAATGCTGCCGGATGGGCATTGGGTGCGTATCGCCTGGAATTTTACAGCTACAGTGAGAGTGTGCCCAATGTGATTGTTTCGGCAGAGGATGCCACGATGGAAGAACTGACGGAAAAATATGGGGACGACAAAACCTATATCCTGAAAATCAACAACGGTACCGTCAGTGGTAGTGAGGTGGTAAAGGGGCTTTTGGCGGCAATGGAAAAGGATTGCCTGGAGGGCAATATGGCCCAGCCTTGGGATTATCACCAAAGTGATGAGCACATTGGCAGTTTGATTATTCAAGGCACATCGGTTGCGGCAAACCGGGAAATCCTGGTTTGGGAATCCTGCCGCAATACCTACAACTATCTTCAATATCTGGCAACCCAGGCAGCAGGATAAAAAATACAGGGACGATTGCAAAAGCGCAATCGTCCCTTTTGATTGAAACACAAAAACTAAAATCGTTAAGCTTTTTTGGCATCCGATGCAATTGCTTCCACAATATTGCCAGCCGCGTTATTTCCTGCCGCGCCAAACAACCGGGGTATCAGTTCCTTTCGTTTTTCAGCCAAGGGATCCTTTCCTTTACTCAGCGTTTCCAAGCAAGAAAACAGCTCCTGCTCACTCTGCGCTGTGTAACAGCCTTCGTTTATCATTTGATCGCAAAACTCCGCCAGCTTCAGCTCCATATTGGTAGCGCAGAAAATCATGGGCTTGCCGGTAGTAAAATATTCCGGCATAATACCCGAAATGTCACTAACCAGCACATCGCTTCCCCACAAGGTCGCCTCATACTGTTTTGCTTCGTCCAGCATCACATTCGGCAATTCCTCGCAACGGGCTTTGAAGGCGTCCACCTCCTGCTGTGTCATCTCGCCGGTTTTCAGAAAATTAGAAAACATCAGAGGGTGAGGCCGGAACAAAAAGTCTATCTCCGGGTGGGCTTCGGCATAGGCTAAGAACTGCTTATAATAAGTAAAGAAATTACTGCCGCCTTCTTCTTTTGCAGTGGTCCATCTGGGTGTCCACATAACGCGAAACTTATTTAGGGAGAATGCCCAGGAAGGACTTTCCGTTCCCTTTGCCTGGGCAAGCTGCTCCAGCACAGGGAAACCGATGCACACAGTCTTTTGCAGACCCAATTTATGACCAAGCTTTCCTTTTCGAATGTTAATCTCTTTGGCAAAATTCGTTTCTGCAAAATAGAAATAGGTGTGGCGCATAAAGTCACGGTTCAGGGTGATGTTTGTAATCTCTTCCGTAGTAGCCATACCGTACATAATCATACAAACCCGGCTATACCGTGAAACAATACGGTTATTATAGCATTGGGGAACCAGCGCATTATAAGGACGGGGATAGAAAATATACGACAGCTTAAGGCTCTTCAAATCCAGCCATTGGTCGATGCCGGTTTTGGTATTGATTGCTTCGCTGTAGCCCTGCTCCAAAAAATAATCGTAGGTATCATTTTCCGTTACATTGTCCGGGTCGTTTTTTTGGATATCATAGGGCAGGCACAAAAGAAGCGGCTCAAAACGGGGATCTGCCTTCATCATCTCATAGATAGGTGCCACCTTTGTCCACGCAGGGATATACTGGCAGAAAAAACCTACCCGGATAGGACCGGCAACTCCGGGGCGCTTCCGTTCCTGATGCAAACCGCCGATTGCCTGCAGCTCCTTGTAGCCGGTTTTCAAAGCTACCACGCTCTTTTTCAGAAGCGGAACCTTCTTCAGTGTTTCCTTCAAAGACATAATATGCCTCACTTTCTCACAAGAACGGTCTTGACAAAAACGATGACCTTCTTGTGGAAGATAATCAGCGCAAGCAGTACTGCGCCGATAATACTCCAGCGAATCCAAACCAGTTCGTACAAGGACATTGCCAGAACAGACAGCGCAACAAACACAGCAAAGATGCCCAGCAGCGCCTTGCTGTTGAAATAATCCATAGTAAAGTTATTCCGCTTGGCAACAATACGCACTGCAATATAGTTGGACAGCACAAACAATACATAGCTGGCAAGGGTGGTATAGCCGGCTGCAACAAAGCCGAAAATGGGAATCAACCAAGCGTTCAGTACAACGTTGACTACCGCAGAACCAATGGAGCCCCAAACCAGCATTGTTTTTTCTTCATAATAGAATTCCACATTGACCAGTAGCTGCACATAAAACAGCAGCAAAAGACTGATTGCCACCGGCGGCACAACCCAAATCGCCTCGCGGTAGGCTTCGCCTGCCATAACCGTTATAATCTCCGGTGTCAGTGCGATCACAGCCAGCAGCAAAAATGCCATTAGAATGGAGATGCCGTTTGCCATTGCCTGATTTTCCTTGCCCTTGTTCTCCTTTAGTTTTCCGTAGAACCAAGGAACATAAGAACCGTTTACCGCATTGAGCACGAACATTAAAATTGTGGCTAAGGTATACGCAACAGAATAAACACCGGCCTTGTCCGTGCCACTGATATGGCTGATCATAATGCGGTCAGACTGGTTAAATACCACCTGAGAAAGGTAATAAGGAATCAGTGGAATATTAAAGCTCAGCGCATACTTCCAATAGCTTTTCTGCGGGGATTTCTTACTCTTACTAAGGGTGTAGAAGAAGCAGTATAAGCCGAACAGGATCTTGACAGCAGCATATCCGATAATACGGGCATATCCCTTTTCGGTACTGGAAGCTACCAAAATGTAAGCGACCACCGGAGAGGAGATGCTTACAAGCAGTGTCATAAAGACAACGCTCTTCCACTTGTATTCAAACCGCCGATGTCCGTACCAGCACAGCAAGGCATTTTGGAACACAATGTCCGCTACCATTAAGCAAACCAATTCCGTGGGCAATTCCAGCAAAGGATTGAGAAGCTTTTGCAGGGGCAAATAAATCAGTAAAAACACGCCAGCCAATGCAAGGGTAATGTTCTGCACAGCCTTCACATAACCAAAACGGTCGTTTTCAAACTTCACCATTGCTTTGGAGAAAGAGCCATACGCCAAATTTAAGGTGATAAAAATGGTGAGGATATTCTCCCAGGAAAGGTAAACAGAATACTGACCGTACTGCTCCTGGGTGAGAATTCTGGTAAACAGGGGCATTGTGATCATGGAAAGACAGCGCTGTAAAATACTGCAAATCGTATAGGCTACCGACGCTTTCATGCCTTCCGGTATATTTCTGATTTTTTCACCGATTTTCTTAAACATACAGAACTTCCTTTATTATTTCTCGGGATAAACGTACCATATAAATTCCTGCCGTTGCTCCTGAGAATAGGCATTGGCAAGAGCTGGGGGTATCTCTTCTGTTCTTTGGTAACCGCTCTTATCATAGAAGCGGACAGCTCGTTCGTTTTTCCGGGACACGCACCAATAGATGCTGCCAAGCCCCAATTCCCGGATACCCTTTTCCAAAATGGCGGCCATACCGAATTGGGAAAAGCCTTTGCCCATAGCGCAGGCACGGACGGTAATGGCAAATTCCGCTATGCCGTTATGAATATGCTTCAGGCTGACAGTGCCCATATATTCATCGTTTTCATCGGCAACCGCCAAATGTAAATCCTCTTGGGTGTTGTTGGCCCAATCGATAAAGCGACGGCAGTCGTCGATAGTCTTTTCCTGAAAGTTGGTGCCCATATGTCGCACAACGCTCTCATCGTGCATCCACTGGAGCATCAACGGAGCGTCTTTTTGTTGTAAGGCTCTTAATTTCATAGCTACCTCAAAATTTGTTAACTGCTTTGCTGACATAAGCGTCCTCTTCTTCTACAAAAATATCCAGTCCGAGCTTTTGGAAAAGGGTATCGATCAAACGAATGACCGGCTTGGAGAGAAAATCGTAAACCACATATGCGATGAAGCAAAGCAAATAGACCAAAACGGTTGTGAAGAAAATGTGGCCAAGTAAATAGGGAGCAGAACGCTGTACGGCGTTGGGAATTCCAAAATGAAATAAGAAGGGTGTGTGTAGCAAAAAGCAGGTAAAAGAGCCTTTTGCCAAGAAATTTACAATACGGCTGCGGAAGGAAATTCCCCGGAACAGCAGGAAGAGTGCAACGGCCTGTCCGATTACCAGGGGGTTGCAATAGGACCAGACATATCCGTTAAAGGGGATGAACTTGCCGAGCAAGGCAAGGACTACGGTTAGCACCAGGATGGCGGCGGTGCAGTACCGCTTTTTGACCTGGATATCGGCAAGTCTTAAATAGGCGCCGATTAGATACATCAGCGTAAAGTTCACAAAGGTATACCCTCGTCCACTGCCGTTGGTTCCCAGGGTGTTCAGACTGGAAAAGGTTTTGCCGGTATGGTCTGCCACCACATCCAGCAGGGTAGGCCAGAAGGAAAACAGCAGCAAGCAGAGAATGATCAGCCCACCCATCTGCCGCTTGGAAAGACCGCGAAGCATTTGGTTGATGTAGGGACTGATCAAATAGACCGCAGAATACAGGATTACGAAATAATTTATGGGGAGCATAGCATAGATCAAGCTGGAAAGGGAGAAGCTTTCGCCCCCAACCACATCCCAGATGTAAAGCAGCACCCGGAAGACCATGACCTGCAACACAAGCGACACCACCTTTATGGGCGCAGCCCGCTTGGAGGTGCAGCTAAAATAGCCGGTGATCAGCAAAAATAAATTGACTGCGCAGATAAAAATGCCCTCTAATCCTAACAAGAGCAGATGGTTAACGGAGCCCTCTGCCACATAGCGAAAGCCACCGCCTATATCCGCATTGTTATAGTGCAGGATCACAACACCCAGCATAGCAAGGATACGCAGCAATTCAATGTTTGAGTCCCTTACATTCTTCATAGCGCCGTTCCTTTGTTCTTACTGAAATGCGTTGACGGTATCGATGACATAATCGATTTGTTCCTCGGTCATACCGTAATAAATAGGCAGACTCAGCTCTGTAGCGGAAATCTCCTCTGCAATGGGCAGGCTGCCCTTGGGGATATTCAGATCGGCATAGCAATCCTGCAGATGCATAGCAATGGGATAGTGCTTATTGGTGCCGATGCCTTTTTCTGCCAGATAGTCTGCCAAAGCATCCCGGCTGTCACAGCGCACGGCAAACAGATGCCATACCGGCACTGCATATTCCGGCACATAGGGCAAAATGATCTTGGGATTGGTGATGCCCTTCCGGTAGCGGTCTGCAATATAGCGGCGGTTTTCGTTGACCTTATCCATCAGGGGCAGCTTGGCGCTGAGAAATGCAGCCTGAAGCTCATCCAGACGGGAGTTGCTGCCCTTGTAGATATGGTGGTATTTGTAGTCAGAGCCGTAATTACCCAAGGCACGGACCTTGTCGGCCAGGGCTTTGTCATTGGTGACGGTGGCACCGGCATCGCCCAAAGCGCCCAGATTTTTGCCGGGGTAGAAGCTAAAGCCGGCGGCATCGCCGAAGGAGCCGATGACCTTGCCCTTATAGGTAGCGCCGTGGGCCTGCGCGCAGTCTTCCAATACATACAGATTGTACTTCTCGGCGATCTGCATAATGGGGTCCATATCGCAAGGCTGACCGTATAGGTGCACGGGCATAATCGCCTTGGTGTTGGGGGTAATTTTTTCTTCGATTTTGGTTGGGTCAATGTTGTAGGTGCGGATATCCGGCTCTACGAATACAGGGGTGGCACCCACATAGGTAACTGCCAAGGCAGTGGCAATAAAGGTGTTGGAGGGAACGATAACCTCGTCGCCGGGGCCAATGCTCCATGCTTTCAGCACCAGCATCAAAGCGTCCAGACCGTTGCCGCAGCCTACGCAGTAGTCTACATGGCAGTAGGCGGCAAAGGCCTGCTCAAAGGCTTTATCTTCGCAGCCGTCGATATACCAGCTTCTTTCGTAGACACGGTTAAAGGCAGCACGAAGCTGGCTATCCAATTCTTTTTCCAAAGGCTTAAAGCTGACAAAAGGCACTTGCATACTTAGCCCTCCTGAACCATTTTGATAAAGTCGTCATAATTGCGGATGTAATCGGCCTCGTCATAGTATTCCGAGGCCAGCACCAGCAGCACAGTGCCGGGGGTAAAATCATACATCTCCCGCCACATATCGTTGGCGATGTATAGACCCTCGTAGGGCTTATCCAGTGTCACCTCGGCGGTGTCGTGACCGTTGTCCAGATGGATCTTGCAGCTTCCGTTTACGCACACAAGAATTTGCTGCAGATTTCTGTGGGCGTGGAAGCCACGGCGGACGCCGGGCAGCGTATCGTAAATATAGTAAACCCGCTTGATGTCGAAGGGCAGGTCCTTCTGCTCCTCAATGGCAACAAGCTGTCCCCGGTCATCACCGTGGGGCGGGAAGCGGTACATTTTAATATCCATAACTTTTTACCTCGGTCATTGGATTTTTAGTAGTGATGTCAGTCGCTGCCAGTCTTCCTTGGTGCAGCGCAGCTCTTTTTTCGGCGCCCGGCGCAGCAAACGCAGCCGCAGCATAATGAGTGGATGGCGCAATAGATTTCCCATTACACGATGGATATTCGATGGCGCCAACGCATGACGGTGGGCGTAGTCGATGTAGGGGTCTTTTGGGAAACGCTCCTTCAGCAGTCGGTAGCCGGTGTGTAAGTCCTGGCGCACCAGTCGGTCCCACTTGCTGTTGCCGCCGGTGGAGATACCGGTGCCGTGTTCATACCATACCATATTCCGGTCGTAGTAGCACATGGGATGACCCTGCGCCAGCAAGAACATAGTGGTGGGGGTGTCCTCTGTATAAACTACTTTGCCGGCAATAACACGCAGACTTTCCTGCAACTGAGGTAGAGCACGGAAATAGCAGGCGCCTACCACCCAATCGCCACTGAAGAAGGCGGTTTTCTTGTGGGAGGCCGGTGAAGCTACCTCGTAGTGCTGGGGGCGAAGGGGAGCTCCGAATTGGGCGCTGCTTTCCACAGCACCGTCTTTGCAGGTGTAATATACTGCATTTCCAAAACAAAGGGGGCAGTCGTGCTCCCGGGCGAAGCGGTAGAAATCCCGCAGCACATACTCGTCAAAGAGAAAATCGCCGGGGGAGGTGAGAAATGCATATTCTCCCGTGGCGGCCTCGGCTGCGGACAGACAGCTATACACAGTGCCTCGATTGGTGGGATGCTCCAGTAGCTTCCACTGGGGGATTCCCACCTGGTCCATAAAGTCCGGCAGAAAGGCAAAATCCTTTCTGGCAGAGCCGTCGTCGCTGATAATGACCTCTATACTGACCTCTTTCTGCTGGGCAATGGCGGTAAGGGCACGGCGCATCTGCGCAGGGTCTGAATTGTAGGTCAACAGCAGAACAGAAACCTGAGGCATACGATCATCTCCTTGGGGATATCAGTCTTTCAGTAAGGACAGCAAATGCAGGGGGCTGAATTGCCCGTTGTAGGGGCGGCAGCTTGTGTTCTTTTCACGAATCCAAGCCCAGTCCAGCTGGGTGATATCTTCATAAATACGCATCATTTCCGGGTCATAGCCGGGCAGATGTACAATGTGGGGGTTGTTGGTCAGCAACTTTTTTTGGAAGACCACTGCTTCATAGTAGCGCAGAGTGATGCCTGTCTGGCCGGGTTGGGTCATATCCAAAATGCAGTTGGTGCCAGACAACCAGGATAATGTTTCCGGATAGGGAAGCGGCTTGGAAAGGATTGCTTCTTTGGGTAGCTGGGCCTGTTGCTGGGGATTGGTTCCCAACAGCTTCAGGCAGAAGTCTGCGCCTTGCGCCTTTGCCTGTCGCAGCAGCTCCAGACAAGCCGGAAGGCGGTCCTTAACCGCACCGATATAAAACAAATCGCTTTCCCGTTCTGCCTGCGCCACAGGAAATTGGGAATACAGGGTGTTGACATATTTCCAGCCATACAGCTCAGCATCCCGGGGATCAAAGGTCAGCACCAGATCAAAGCTTACCTGGGAAAGCAGAGCCTTTGCGCAGGTGGCGGTGGGGTAGGCGGCATCTACAGGGTCTATCAGCAATGCCGCAAGACGCAGGCCGTGCTTTTGCAACCGCCGCAGCGTAGCTGCCCGCAGGCACAGCATCGTCTCGTTGGGGATGAGCACCCAACTGTTTTTGGGAGCTTGTCGGGGCAGCAGGTACAGCTTTCGCTCCCACAGCAGCCGATAGCAGAGCTTTTTCAGCTTTCCCCGGGATCGGTAGCCCTCCGGTTGCCCGGTGAGAACCTCCACTTCCGGGGAACGGGTCAAATCATAAAGCATATAGCCGGCCATAGTTCCGGAGGAGAGATAGCTCAGAAGCGTGCAGGTTTTCATAGCAGCCTCCTAATGGGGTGTGGTAAAAAAGGGTTCAGAACTGCCATTTCTTTTCACAAATGGCGGGTGTTTGCCCCAAAAGTCCCCGCTTATCCAGGTTCTCGTAAGCGTAGAACAGGCCAAAGACCTGCCAAGCCAGCGCAACATTGACAAAGGCAGACAGGATATTCAGCAGCAGATACAGGGGAACGGTAAAAATCATCAGCTTGTAGAAATCAAAGGCGCCATTGCGATCCCGTCTGCGGAGAGACTGCACCAGCATATAGCCCAGCAAGCCCAGGTAAGACAGCATACCGATGAGACCGGACTCTGCAAAAATACTGACGCCGCCCACATCCAATACCGGCGCAACCATATATTTGCTGCCCCAGTTTTTGTGGATAAAATATATCTGTCCCTGGCGGAAGGCATTGTAGCCGTTGCCCAGCAGGAAGGTGCCTTCCTCCATCATATATTTGACGGAAGACCACTGGAACAGCCGGGAATAGGTGGGGTTATTGGCGTTGTCACCAAAGTTTTCGGAAAGCTCAAAGGTGGGCTTGTCGGGAACATCCGGCTCAGTGGGAGCAGTAGGGTCTGTAGGGTCGTAAGAAGCCGTGCCGCCATGCTGGAACCATTCATCCGGTAAGGCTTGGATGACGGTGTTCCAGGTGGATTTTGCGGTTTCTGTCAGCGCTGCGCCAAACTTGGGTTGGATCAGGCTGAAGCTCAAACACAGAGCCAGGATCAGCACCAGGCTGGGCCACAGGCTGCGGAGCATCTTCAAGGGTCGTGTGCAGAATACCAGCGCCGCAATGCCGGCAATGCACAGCCAGGCGCTGCGGGTAAAGGTAGCGAACAGCGCTACGAAATTCAAAGCGAATGCAATACTATAGCGTTGCTTTCCTGTGCCCTGAAGCCGATAGTAGATGGGAAGTACCATAAACGCACAGTAACAGCCGTAGGGAATGGCGCTCTTTGTTGCATAAGCACGGATCAGACCCATGCGGTTAGAGGTCATAGCACTGGTGACAGTTTCCCGCCAGCGCAGAGCCTCAGAAATATCGTAACCAAAAACGGTTTGGCAAATTCCCATCACTGCGGCAGCGCAGCAGCCCAGGATCATAAAGTCTACACAGCGGTCAAATTCCTCCCGGCTGGCGATCATATCCATGATCATAAGCACCACCAGTGCCCGTTCTGCAATCAGCAGGAAAATGCGGTTGATTTCATCTGTGTCGGAGAACAGATGAAACACCGAAATGCCCAGATTGATGCAGAAAAACACAAGAAGGCTTGCCGGTATCTTGAAATTGCGTTCCCGTATCCGTTGGATAATCCAGAAGATGGCGGCAATCACAATCAATATCCGGGAAGCAGTCAATAACGGCAGCTTGTCGTGCAGGCTGATAGAGAATTGCTCCGGCAAAATGCCGAGAAAAGCAAACAGAAGATATAAGTACCATTTTTTCTGCTTTGCGGCAAAATAAATCGCCGGGGAGAATAGGATCAGCAGTAAAATCCATTTAATGACAATTTGCATATGAGCGCTCCTTTCTTTTCAGGGTTAAGAGATTATCGGTGACCCAGCAGAAACGCCAATCGCAGGGTCAGACTTTTATTTTTATTGACATAACGGGTCTTCCTGGAGCAGGCAACGCCCAGCCGGGTAAAAAAGCGGCCATCTGTCAGCTTTTTCAACCAGGCCCGTTGCTGCGGCGTACCCAGGTCAGGGTATTGGGCAAGAACGGTTTGCGCCTGCTGTCCCACGGTGACCGGAGGACGGCGGATAATACACCTAAAACGACTTTTCAGGGCAGAGAGCTTGCTGTGAGAAGCACCTACCACATTGGCGCCGTGCTGCCGATACAGCATCCGGGGTGTGGGGTCATACAGGATGTTACCGCCTGCCAAAAGGCACACCAAAGCAAGATAGAAATCATGCATAACCATAGCGCCGGGCATCGGACGGCTTTGCAGCAACTGTGCCAGAGGCGCATTGAACACCATCGTACAGCCCAGCAGGTCTCCTGCACAGCTAAGGGTGGGCAAATCCAGCCGGGGCGGCCGCTTGTAAACGCAGCGCCCCAGGGAATCCAGGCGGTGGTCTACAAGATGTGCATTGGCGCAGTACAGGGCAGGGCCTGCCTGCGCTTTGAGCTGGCGGATACCTGCCGCCAGCTTATCCGCCTGCCAAAAGTCATCCTGATCCGCAAAGGCATAGTAGTCATACCCCGGACAGTTCAGCAGCAATTCCATAAAGCTGTGCGCCGGCTTCCGGTTTTCTCCGGTGTACCAGCGAAGCTTACCTGCTTCTGCGTATTGTGTAAGGATATCCATCGTTCCGTCCCGGGAACCGTCATCCCGCACCCAAAGCTCCAGCGTGAAATCTCCGGTTTGGGCAAGGATGGAATCAATTTGCTCTTTGATGTAATTTTCTCCGTTGTAGGTAGACATCAAAACAGCGATTTTCATAGCAGCTTCCCTTTCTTCAGGGCTGGATATAGCCAGCCTCTTTCATAAATGCGGCGGTCTTTTGAATGCCCTCCGGCAGAGATAGGGGACACAGAGGGCCGAAGGCCGCTTCATACCGGGAAATGTCCAGGAAATTCACGGGCACATCCACCTGCCGGCCTTCCTGCCATTGAATGTCCAGGGGAATTTGCAGGGTACCTTCGATTTGCTCCAGGACCTGACGAATGCTGGTGCCGCAGCCACTGCCCAAATTGAAGACCTTATGGGGTGCGTCGCCGTTGGCAATGTTCAAAATGCCCCGGATAGCGTCGTCGATATAGATAAAATCCCGAACAACAGATCCGTCACCGTAGACGGTGATCTGCTGGCGGTTCAGAGCTTTGTAGGTAAAGGTGGTGACAGCACCTAAAACACCGTTGGGGCGCTGATAGGGGCCGTAAGGATTTGCCAAACGGACCACACGGTAATCCAGACCGTGCATATAGTTGTAAAGATACAAAAGCTTCTCAATGGTGACCTTTTGGATTCCGTAGGAGCTAATGGGGTTTGTGGCAGTATCCTCGTGGAGAGGACACCTGGCCTCTTTTCCGTAGACCGTTCCGCCGGAGGAGATAAAGATGACTTTCTTTACACCGCAGGCTACGCAGGCATCCAAAAGCCGGGCGGTCATGACCACATTTGCCCGCAGCTCCTCTGCCACCTGCTGGTTGGCGGTGGTGGGAACGGTGGTGCTGACCAAGTGATAGACCACATCCTGACCGGAAAAAAGGGTCTCAAAGTCGGTGCTTTCGCCGATAGGCGTCTGTACCAGCGTTGCACAGTCCCGGCATAGGGCAGGATGAAAAAAGTCTTTATTGACATCCACCAGAGTTATTTTGTTGTTGGAGTCCTCCATTAGCTTCAATGCCAAATTAGTGCCAATGAAGCCGGCGGCGCCGAAAAGCAAAATGTTCATATATCGTCCTCGGTGTTACCGGTACTGTCCCAGTACCTCGGTATAATGTGTCTGGGCAAGCTGTGCCTGCTCAGGGGAGAATTTGTAGCTAAGCTTATGGAAGCCGGTCTGCGTCCGGATGCCTTCCCACACTGTGCTGTCGAAGGGCTCAAACAGCCGAAGCAGCAGAATGTGGGGCGTGGAATTGGAGAAGGGAACCACCTGGTTCCAAACCTGGGGATATGCCTCGATGGACATTTCCATAAAATTATGAAGGATAAAATAATCCACGGCATAATTATGGGTGCGCCAATATTTGTGGAGCAACGCCCGTGTCAGCAGGATGATGGGATTGCCGGAATATGCGGTCATCAGCCAACTGGAGATGCGACGGCAGTGACCGTCCAAACCGGGCTTGAGATTCTGGAACAGAAAAAGCTGGGAGTCCAGCACATAAGGCTGGAAGGGAACATCACTGACAAAAACTGTGCCGTCCAGCCAAGTACCACCGTGCTGAGCCAAAAGCTCAATACGCAGTAGGTCTGCAAAATGTACCTTGGAAATCATACCTTTTTCGTATTTTTCCATAATATAGTCGGGGAATGTGACATAATCCCGAAAATTATCCTCGGTAATCACCACGATGGGGCGGTCGGTGATATGCTTCTGCATAGAGGCATAGCACTGCTGTACAATCTTCGGGGCTTTGTCCATACCCTGAAGCCAAATAGTCCAGATTACGGGATTATGCTTTTGCACGCAGTCCTGGGCAGGGTGTTTTTCGGTGTACTCACGGATAAAACCACGGTATTTTCTTCGTGTTTTTTTGTATATCCGATTATTTACCGCTAGCCGGACGATCTCCAAACCCTTTTTAGAAAAGCCACACAGCAAGGTCTGCACCAGAGCATACACCAGCACATGGGCACGGGCGTATTGCTTCAGCACATCCCAGCCGCCAACTTTCTTGAATATGGCAATAAATTTCTTCATAGGATTGTCCTTCCGTAACATATAACAAAAGTGTTACTGTCAGCCTTATTTTTTGTATGCCGTGTAGAAATGATGCGCAATGCGATCTTTCTCGGGCGGAAGCTGCATATAGTCGCCGTAGAGCCGCCTCAGAACGGCATCATAGTTCACCGGTGCTTTATAGGTTCGTCCTTCAAAGGGAACATCAACGGCCTGACAAAACCAATCTTTGGGGAAAATGCCCTTTACGCCGTCAGAACCCCACACCAGGCAGCCCACATACTTACTGGCAGCATAGTCGCAGTCGGCGGCCATGCGGTTGAGCTTGTTGACAAAGTAGTTTTTGCCCATTAAATGCGCAAAAAGGAAGGCAGGGTATTTCGCCAGCAACTTCCAGCGCTTTTTGGTGTTGCCTTTTTCACATCGCAGTCGGGTGGAGAGGAAACACAGCGAGGAGTACCGGGAGGCTTTTTTCTTGAGAGCTTCATACGCATCCTCGGTATCACCCACACCGTCCATGGGATAAATATCCAAGAAAAGACCAAGACCGTAGGGCTTCTCGTTATGCACATCCAGCACATAGTTGCTGTTGCTGATGCGGGTGATCATATAAGGATAGTCCGGACAATCTGCGGTGGAATACAGTTCCAGGGGTTTCAGAATTTCTGCATTGTCCCGGAAGTATTGCAATAGCTGTTCATAATCCGGGCGCGGCATCATAATGTCAATATCATCATCCCAAGGAATGAAACCCTGATGGCGGATGGCGCCGATTAATGTGCCATAGGCCAAATAATAACGAAGTTGTAGCTTATTGCAAATGTCAGAAACAACATCCAATATTTTCAGAGATTCTTGCTGAATCTGCGGCATGGTCATGGGAGTTTGATTCATATCCGGCTCTCCTTTTATTTATCATTTAATTGTTGCTTAATCCCAGAGGAACAGATATTGGGCGTGCGCGTAAGGACAATGACCTGTTTTCCGTTGTCGATGCACCACTGCTTTGCCCGTTGAAACCCGGCGTGGGTTTGGTCTTCACCAATGGCAAAAATGTCAAAATCCACTTGTTGGATGGTCTCATCCACCTGGGTGTAGGGAATAACTGCATCTACGCAGCGCAAGGAGCCCACGATTTCCAACCGTTGCTCTGTAGAGTACATAATCTGTGCCTCCGGCTTGGTTTTGTGGATTTGGGAATCCTCCTGCACGGCAACAATCAGATAATTGCCCAGAGCTTTTGCACGCTGGAATAATTTCAAATGCCCGTAATGGAAATAATCAAATACGCCAACAGTCAGTACTTTCATAATAATATGGGTATCTCCCTTCGCGGAGATGTCCTTTCATAAAATGGGACAATCAATTGTTGCCAAGGAACAACTGCTCGTATTCGCTGCAGATGAATTGCCAGCTATAGGCATCGGCAATTCTCTGCTTTGCCTTGGCGCCCAGGGCGGCGACCTGATCGGCAGAGAGCTGGTCGGCAAACTCTTTGTCAGCCAGCTCCAAAAATGCCTCATAGTCATCCCGGGGCATACCCAAATCAATATCGTCATCCCAGGGAATGAAGCCCTTGTGCCGAATAGCGCCCAGCATAGTACCGCCCAGCATATAGTATTTGAAGCCGTGGGCATTACAGATACGGACCACTTCTTTTACGATGTCCATATCCACCTGATGCAAAAGGTCCATATTGGTCATAGTAGACTTGCTCCTTATTTTAAGTCCTGCTTAATTTGGGTGGTGCTAATCTCCGGGGTACGGGGCAGGTAGACCACCTCTACGCCCTCTTCCTTCAGGAAATCAAATTTGCCTGCCCAGTCGTCACCCATAACAAAAGTATCGATATGGTATTTGTGGACATCGGTGCGCTTTTGCTCCCAGTTTTCCTCCGGGACTACCAGGTCTACATAGCGAATGGCCTCCAGTAGCATCTTGCGCTGCTCATAGGTAAAGTAGCATTTCTTCTGCTTCTCATTCCAATTAAATTCGTCGGTGGAGACAACAACCACCAGATAATCGCCCAGCGCCTTGGCTCTGCGCAGCAGATTGATGTGGCCGTAGTGCAGCATATCAAAGGTGCCGTAAGTAATGACTCGTTTCATCTTTGTTCCTCCTTGTTGTCCAGGAAAAGCTTCTCGTATTCGTTGCAGATAAATTGCCAGCTATAGGCATCGGCAATTCTCTGTTTTGCCTTGGCGCCCAGGTCGGCAAGCTGCTCTGCAGAGAGCTGGTCGGCAGCTTCAATGAGCTTTGCCAGATTGCCGGGTTCCTTGCTCCAGTACAGCGCAGCTTCCTCAGCCACCTCCCGGTTGAAGCCTACATCCAAAAGCAGGTTCAGGTCGGTGCAGCCCAGCGCCTCTAAAAGGCTGGGGTTGGTGCCGCCTACCTCGTGACCGTGGAAATAGCCATAGGCATTTTCGCGGATTTTCATAAGGAGCTCCTGGTCATAAACCGTGCCCACGAACTGAATACGGGGGTCTTTCTTGTAGTGCAGCTTCTGCTCCAGCTCCTCCAGGAATTTATCGTTGACATTGGTGATGATGGCAAAGGTTTTCTCCGTTTTGCTCCCCATAAACTCCCGAATCATGGTTTTGTAGTTGTTTTCCGGCACAAACCGGCCTACCACCAAGTAATAATCTTTTGCCTGCAAGCCCTTCTCCTGATACCAGCTTAAAAGCTTTTCGTCATCGTCGGATAGTTGGCTTTTCCGGGTTTCTGCACCGTAGGAAATATAGGTAGTCTTGGGTGCATAAGCAGCGTAGGTGTCCAAAATGTACTGTTCAATATTTTTGCTGTCGCAAACTGCCAAATCACAATGGCGCATCATTAGCTTTTCAGAAAGCTTCCAATACTTGCGTACGGGCGCCGGCCATTTGGCACGAAGCCACTCGTGACCGTCGGGGTTTACATATACAACGCCGCCCAGCCGGTGGATTTTCTTTACAAAATGCTTCATAAACGGGCCAATCCGGCAGGCAAGAATATACACAATGGGCTTTTCAATGCCCTGCTTTTTGATGTACCGGCAGCAGGCATTCAGCGCCGCCACATCATAATAAATTGCCTGAGCAGGGCCAATATTGGGCACCTTGATATGGAAGCAACGGGCATTATGATACTCCTGCTCCATTGTCTTGGTGTCCTTGCAGGCCACATGGTAGCGTAAAGTGCTGTGATCCTGGTGATATTCCGTCAGCTTGTCTACGAAGGTCTCATAACCGCCGTAGGCACCGGGGATGCCCTTAGAGCCCACAATAAAAACATGTTGCATTTTTATCGCTCCTTTAGAAACGGAAGGCGTTTTCCAAACTCTCCCATTTTTGGTCTTTTTCGGATAGGTTGATGGGGGTGCCGTCAGAAAGGGTATAGCCCTCTGCAGAGGCACTGCCGGAATAATTGCCAACAAGCTCCGGCCAGGTAATGCCGATCGCCGGGTCGTTCCAGGCAAGGCCACCTTCGTCGTTGGCGTGGTAGAAATCGTCACACTTGTAGCAGAATTCGGCGGTTTCCGTAAGCACCAGGAAGCCGTGAGCGAAGCCTCTGGGAATCAAAAATTGCTTTTTGTTCTCCTCTGTCAGCTCCACGCCATACCATTTTCCATAGGTGGCAGAGTCTTTCCGCAGGTCCACTGCCACATCAAAGACACGGCCTTTGATGGCCCGGACCAGCTTTGTTTGGGGGAAGTTCTTTTGATAGTGCAGTCCTCTCAGCACGCCCTTGGTGGACATAGACTGGTTGTCCTGCACAAAGGTAATGTCAATGCCGGCTTCTGCCATATCCCGTTGGCTGTAGGTCTCCATAAAGTAACCACGGTTGTCGCCGTGAACAGCAGGGGTGATCACACACAGCCCTTCAATGCCGCCTACATTCTTCTCTACCTGTATCTGACCCATATACTTATCCCTCGATTTCTTTCAGATATCTTGTCAGCGCATCCTGCCAGGTGGGCAGGGGGGTAAAGCCCGAAACTTCCAGCTTGGATTTGTCCAGGCGGCTATTAAAAGGTCGGGCGGCCTTGCTCACGCCGTATTCTGCTGTGGTTACGGGGGTTACGGTCATTTTTTTGCCGGCCTGACGGAAAATCTCACAGGCAAAATCATACCAGGAGATATAGCCGCCTTCATTGGTGGCGTGGTAGTAGCCGTATTTTTCGGTTTCTGCCATATCCACCAGCAGCCGGGAAAGATCCAGGGTATAGGTGGGGGTGCCAATCTGGTCGCAGACCACTCGCAAGGTGTCATATTTTTCGGACAGCTTCAGCATCGTCTTGATAAAATTGTTGCCGTTGAGACCGAAGACCCAGGCAATACGGACGATGAAGAACTTGTCCAGGGTGTTTGCCACGGCAAGCTCACCCTCCAGCTTGGTTTGTCCGTACACATTCAGGGGTTTGTAATCTTTGCAGTCCGGCTGCCAGGGGGTCTGTCCTTGTCCGTCGAAGACATAGTCTGTGGAGATATAGACCATCTTGCAGCCCAGGCGCTTGCACATATCGGCAATGTTTTGGGTGCCGGCGGCATTGATGGCACGGACCTTGGGGATATTCTCTGTTTCCTCTGCAGCATCCACGGCAGTCCAGGCAGCACAGTGGATCACCACGTCCGGCGCAGTCTGGGTCAGCACCTGCTCCACAGATGCCTTGTCTGTGATATCCATAGGAAAATAGGGGGCAGTGGTGACAGCGGAGCCGTCTGCAATACCACTGTATTGGGGCGCAATATCACTGCCCAGACCTTCATGGCCCCGTTTATATAACTCACCCATGATGTCGTGACCAAGCTGACCGCCTACACCGGTAACAAAAACTTTCATCGCGGAAAACTCCTTTTAATCCCCATTTGGGTAAACTAGGGCATACTACACCCATATTACTAAAAATTATACCTTATATTTAAGAGAATGTCAACTTGCGCCATTTGGAAGAAACCCAGGAAAACCCAAGATAAACCAAGGATAAACCGGTGGTTTGAAGTGCTTTTTGTCAGTATAACCATAAAAAGACGCAAAAATCCCGGGTTCCATAGTTTATAGGAACCCGGGAGGTGTATTTAGCGGTTTGCGTACATTTTTTCGTAGTAGTTCTGGTATTCGCCGGAGATGATCTCCTCCCACCAGCTCTTGTTGTCCAGATACCAGGCGATGGTCTTCTGGATGCCGTCTACAAATTTGGTCTCCGGCAGCCAGCCAAGCTCCGTGTGAATCTTGGTGGGGTCGATGGCGTAGCGCATATCGTGACCCTTACGGTCAGCTACATAGGTGATCAGGCTCTCGGGCTTGCCCAAGGCCTTGCAGATGATCTTGACGATGTCAATGTTCTTCATTTCGTTGTGACCGCCGATGTTATATACCTCACCTACGCGGCCCTTATGGATGATCAGGTCGATGGCCTTGCAGTGGTCCTCCACATACAGCCAGTCCCGGACATTCAGGCCCTCGCCATAAACGGGCAGAGGCTTGTCGTTCAGGGCGTTTGCAATCATCAAGGGAATCAGCTTCTCAGGGAAGTGATAAGGACCGTAGTTGTTGGAGCACCGGGAAATGGTCACCGGAAGACCGTAGGTGCGGTGATATGCCATAACCAGCAGGTCTGCGCCAGCCTTGGAGGAGGAGTAGGGGGAGCTGGTATGGATGGGGGTTTCCTCGGTAAAGAACAGGTCGGGACGGTCCAGGGGCAAATCGCCGTAGACCTCGTCGGTGGAGACCTGGTGATAGCGCTGGATGCCGTACTTGCGGCAGGCGTCCATCAAAACCTGAGTACCCAGAATGTTGGTCTGCAGGAAGATTTCCGGATTTTCGATGGAGCGATCCACATGGCTCTCTGCGGCGAAGTTTACCACCACATCGGGCTTCTCTTCCTCAAAGAGATTGTAAACTCCAGCCCGGTCACAAATATCCAGCTTCACAAAACGGAAGTTGGGGTTATCCATAACGTCCTTCAGGGTGGACAGATTGCCGGCATAGGTCAACTTGTCCAGGCAGATAATCCGGTAGTCCGGATACTTACCCAGCATATGAAATACAAAGTTAGAGCCGATAAAACCGGCGCCGCCGGTGACGATAATGGTCTTTTTCACTTTTCTGCCTCCTCCAGTTTCTCCAGGCGTTTCTTGTCACGAATCACATCCAGATACTTGCCGTCCAGTACATCCTGCAGATAGCGGCCGTACTGATTGTTTTTGTAGATCTTAATGACCTCCTCCACCTGCTCCCGGGTAATCCAGCCGTTGATATAGGCAATATCCTCCAGACAGCCGATTTTGCGGTTCTGGTGGTTTTCCACAGTCATAACGAAGTTGGTAGCCTCTACCAGGCTTTCGTGGGTACCGGTGTCCAGCCAGGTAAAGCCCTGACCCAGCAGCTCCACATTCAGATCGCCCTGCTCCAGATAGATCCGGTTCAGGTCGGTAATTTCCAGCTCGCCCCGAGGGGAGGGCTTCAGGTTCTTGGCATATTCTACCACCCGGTTGTCGTAGAAATAAAGACCGGTAACGCAGTAGTTGCTCTTGGGCTCGGAGGGCTTTTCCTCGATGGAGATGGCGTGTCCCTCACTGTCGAATTCCACGATGCCGAAGCGATGGGGGTCATCCACATAGTAGCCGAATACGGTTGCGCCCTTGCCACTGCGGGCGTTGCGCACAGCAGCACGAAGCCGCTTTTTCAGACCGTGACCGGAGAAAATGTTATCACCCAGCACCATGGCAACGCAGTCGTTGCCGATAAATTCCTCACCGATAACGAATGCCTGGCCCAGACCGTCGGGACTGGGCTGCTCTGCGTAGCTCAGCTTCAGACCGAACTGAGAGCCATCCCCCAAAAGGGCGTGGAAACGGGGAAGGTCCTGGGGCGTAGAAATGATTAGGATATCCCGAATGCCGGCGCTCATCAGCGTGGACATGGGGTAGTAGATCATAGGTTTATCATATACGGGAAGAAGTTGCTTAGAGGTTACCTTAGTCAGGGGATACAGCCGGGTACCGGAGCCGCCTGCCAGAATAATACCTTTCATATCGTCTCTCCATTGATTTGTTGTAATCTGTATCCAGAGAAATCAAGGATACTGCCAACAGTATACCACGAAAGGATAAATAAATCAAGCGTTGTCGGGAAATCTCGTAAAAGCACCGCTTTTGTAAAAATTTTTCCATTAAAATATGAAACCGGCGCCAATAATTACGACTTTTATTCGTTCCGCCTTTCAGAATTGTACAGACGGAAACCGTTTTCACAGCAAGGCCTTTTATAGCATATACTATACGAGTTTTGGCGGCGATATTATATTCGCCGCCAAAACTGCCCGAAGGGCAATATCACTTGCGTAGCAAATATCGCTGGCGAAGCCAATATAGCTCGCCAAAGGCGAATATAGCTGAAAAAGCACTTGCTTTCGCAAGTGCTTTTTCATGGGGTGGGTAATGGGACTCGAACCCACAACACCTGGAACCACAATCCAGTGCTCTGCCAATTGAACTATACCCACCATATATGAAGTAAGAGGTAAGAGTGAATAGTGAATAAGTTACTTCTTCACTCTTCACCATTACTTATTACTTTCTGCCGAAGGCAACTTCACTTGCCCGTTAGGGCAAACTTAGTTGAAAAAGATGGGTTCTTTCGGAACCGTCTTTTTCATGGGGTGGGTGATGGGAATCGAACCCACGAATACCGGAACCACAATCCGGGGCCTTAACCGCTTGGCGACACCCACCATATTCGATTGGCTGAATGCTCCCATTCTTTAAAAAATGGCACGCCAGAAGGGACTCGAACCCCTGACCTACTGCTTAGAAGGCAGTTGCTCTATCCAACTGAGCTACTGGCGCATTTCTTTGGAGCGGGTGACGGGAATCGGACCCGCGTATCCAGCTTGGAAGGCTGGTGTTCTACCATTGAACTACACCCGCATAATCCCTCGTTCAGCTAGAAGATTTTAGCACAAGAAATACTACCTGTCAAGGGATATTTCCAGAATGTTTGGGATTTTTTCATAAATAACATCTGCAACTGCACCCTCGGCGCACTGGCACACCGTCTCATAACGGTCTGCCAGGATGCCGTCGGCAGGGCAGAAGGCATAGTCTGCGCCGTCGAGCATTGTAATGTCGTTTTCCGCATCCCCTACGCACACCAAAATCTTCTTGCCCAGGCTTTTTTGCAGGGTTCTTGCGGCGTTGATTTTGGAAACACCCTTGGCATGGACATCAATGATTCTGGGGCCTGCACGGAACACCGCAACCTTGTGGCCATATTTTTCCTTCAGCCAGTTTTCGGCATAGTCAAACCGGGCCAGCTCCTCCGGCGTACCAGAAAACATATCGGAAACTGCCGGTATCTTAGGCTGGCCGAACAGGGCAAATTTCAAAAACGGGCCCACATCTGCACCGAACACCGCCGGCGCATGATGCCACTGCATGGCCTCATACAGCGCCACCATTTCCGGGCGCTGGTTGATTAAATAATGCACATCCGTGCCCTGAATTTCCAAATTCAAATCCGGAAATTCCGCCGCCACCTCTGCCATCGTTTCCCATACCGGCAGATCCAAAAGCTTCATTTGGGTGAGCGTTCCGTTTTCGTAGGCGGCACTGCCGTTATAGAGCAAAAAGGGGGCGTTCACAGGAAGAGTGTCCAAATATTTCCAAAAGGTGGCGCCGCTTCTGCCGGTGTTTACCGTGAAGCTGCCGCCGTTGGCCATAAAATAGTGGATTGCCTCCAAATTTCGCTGGGGAATGGTGCTGTCCGGCGCAGTTAAGGTCCGGTCAAAATCCACAGTTAATAAAACATCATCAAAAAGCGCCATTATGTCAGTTTCTCCAGCTTTCCCAAAACTTCTGCAAAATATTCCGGCAGAGGTGCCAGCACCATCACCGGCCGTCCGTCTCTGGGGTGACGGAAGCAAAGGGCACCGGCGTGGAGCACCTGAGAGCTTTGCCCCAGCTCCGGCTTTTTGTGCCCGTACACCACATCTCCCAAAATGGGATGGCCAATGGAGGAAAGGTGCACACGGATTTGGTGGGTGCGGCCGGTTTCCAGCCTGCACCGCAGGTGGGTGTATCCCCGGAACCGCTTGACAACCTCCCAATGGGTCACGGCATTGCGGCCGTTGCGGGGGTTGATACACATTTTCTTTCGGTCGGTAGGGTGTCTGCCGATGGGGGCATCCACAGTGCCGGCATCTTCTTTCATATTGCCGCAGACGATACATTCATAGGTTCTTGCCATGGTGTGGTCTTTTAACTGAGAGGCCAGAACGGCGTGGGCCAAATCATTTTTCGCCACCGCCAAAAGACCGGAGGTGTCCTTGTCAATCCGGTGGACAATGCCGGGGCGCAGCTCTCCATTGATACCGGAAAGATTGTCTCCCATAGCATACAAAAGGCCGTTAACCAAGGTGTCGTCACTGTGTCCGGCGGCAGGATGCACCACCAGCCCCTTGGGCTTGTTCAGCACCAGCACATCCTCGTCCTCGTAAATAATATCCAAAGGCATTTCTGTGGGGACAATATCCACAGCCTTAGGCTCCGGAAGGGTGACGGAAATCTCGTCGCCAATATTTAATTTGTCGTTTTTCTTGCCGGGCTTTCCGCCCAGCAGCACACAGCCCTCGTCCAATAGCTTTTGGGCGCCACTGCGGCTTAAATTCTCTACACTTCGGGCCAAAAACGCATCCAGCCGTTCCCCGGAAACATCGGAATATAAAATCATTTCTTTTCGTCCTTCCAAAATTGCCGGTTAAAGAAAACCAGGCTCACCATCAGCAAAACACAGCCACAGGTGATGAAGCAGTCTGCTACATTGAAAACCGGGAAATGCATAAATTCCAGGTTAATCATATCCACCACATAGCCCAGACGAAGCCGGTCAATCATATTTCCCAGACCCCCTGCCCAAATGCAGGCAACACACCATTTTTCGAAGCGGGAAAAGGGCAGGCTGTTTTTCAGAAAGCACCAGAAAATGGCGGCGGTAAATACCACGAAAATCAAGGCAAACAGCCACTGCATTCCCTGAAAAGAGGAAAACGCCGCCCCGGTATTTTGCACATAGGTCAGGTTAAAAACGCCCTTTAAGCCGGGGAGGTAGGTGTGCAGGGGAATATGGGACACAACCCACAGCTTGGAAAGCTGGTCAGCCGCCACAATGCCTGCCACCGCGAAAATCATCCATACATACAGCATATTACGCTCCATAACGCAGGGGGGTATTTTGCGGATGAAAACCGCTTTGACTGCCCCCTGAAAGTATTTTCTTCTATTTTAACGAAGAGAAGTAAAAAAAGCAACAGCATTTTCTCTTGCTATTTTGCTTTTGGGAGGATATAATAAAGTAGAATTATTGTAAGAATGCGGCATTGATATCCGGCCGGAGGACAGGCCGGGAGAAGACTACAGTTTAGGGAGGGCATAGGATGGACTCTATTTATGTCACCGGACATCGAAATCCGGATACGGACTCTATTGTGGCGGCGATGGCTTATGCGGCTCTGCGCAATGCCTTGGGCGACCGGGAATATGAGGCAGCCTGCCTGGGCCACGTTTCCGACGAGACCCAAAGAGTGCTGGACCGTTTTGGATTCCAACCCCCAAAGCGCATTCATAATATGTTTACTCAGATACGGGACTTAGATTTTGATACGCCCCCGGTCTTAGGTTCTGCGGTTACTGTGGAAAGAGGCTGGAAAATCCTTCAGGAGCAAAAGAATATCTCTGCTGTGCCGGTAACCTATGAGGATGGTACATTGTACGGTATGCTGTCCCGGGAAAACGTGGCAAGCTACAATATGGAAATGGTCAGCGCCGCTATGCTGAGGGAAGTGCCCCTTTTCAACCTGTTGTCCGTGCTGGACGGCCGGGTTCTTAACGAGGCCGGCGAAAAGACAGATGTTGTCAGTGGTGAAGTGACCATTGCCTTGCCCCAGGAGCAGGAAAATTTGCTGTTTAACTCCAAAAATTCCATTGTGCTGTGCGGATATCAACCGGAAATGATTAAACGGGCATTAGAAATGAATGTCAGCTGTCTGGTGCTGTGCCAGGCAGAGCTAAGCGAGGAGCTGCGGCAAATGCCCACCACCACCTGCATCATCGCCACACCCTATGATGCCTACCGGGCAGCGCGGCTGATTTTCCAGTCTGTGTCCATTGACAGCATCTGCCGTACAGAGAACCTGGTCTGCTTCCATTTGGATGACCGGGTGGACGAGGTGCGGGAGAAGGTTCTGCAGTTCCGTGACCCCTGCTACCCCATTTTGGACGAGGAAGAAAAGGTTGTGGGCGTGCTGACCAGATATCACTTGCTCCGTCCCCGGAGAAAGCGGATTGTGCTGGTGGATCACAACGAGATTGCCCAGTCGGTCCCCGGACTGGAGGAAGCGGATATTTTGGAGATTATTGACCACCACCGTTTGGCGGACATTCAGACCCACAACCCCATTTATGTGCGCAACGAGCCGGTGGGCTCTACCAATACCATTATTGCCAGCATGTTCCAGGACAGAGGTCTGATGCCCTCTGCCAAGATGGCAGGTATGATGGCGGCGCCTATTTTGTCCGATACGGTTATGTTCAAATCTCCCACCTGCACCGAACGGGATAAGCGCACTGCCGAGCGCATGGCCCGGATTGCCAATATCTCTTTGGAGGAGCTGGGCAAGGAGATTTTCTCCGCTTCCATGGAGGGCAAATCTGCTGAGGAGCTGTTGTTCTCCGACTACAAGGAGTTCCACATCGCCGGTTATGATCTGGCGGTTGCTCAGGTCACCTGTATGGACAGCCCCAATATGCTTCAGCATAAGGACGAATTCCTGGCACTGATGAATAAGACCCGTCAGGAAAGGGGCTTCTCTATGGTGCTTTTAATGCTCACCGACGTTCTTTTGGAGGGCACGCAGCTTATTTATGTGGGTCAGGACGAGACCATTCAGCAGGCATTTTCAGTCCAGCCGAAGGAGAATACTGTGTTCCTGCCCCATATTTTGAGCCGGAAGAAGCAAGTCATTCCTATGCTGTCGGCATTGTGGGGTTAATCCTATGGGTTTTGACAGCTTGCTGGGAAATATCCGGTTAAAAGAAAATCTGCAGGCAAGTCTTGCAAAAAACCGGATGTCCCATTTTTACCTGATTTCCGGGCCTGCCGGCTCCGGAAAAAAGACATTGGCACGGCTCTTGTCTGCCGCCTTGCTGTGCAAGGGGACACAGAAGCCCTGCCTGCAATGCGCCGCTTGCCGGAAGGTAATGGCCAATACACATCCGGATATCATTACCGTCACGGACGAGGAACATAAAACCGTAGCGGTCAAAATTGTCCGGCAGGTACGAGACGATATGTTTATAAAGCCCAACGAGGGGGAACGGAAAATCTATGTGTTTCCTCAGGAGCTGGGCATTGAGGGGCAAAATGCCCTGTTGAAGGTTTTGGAGGAGCCGCCGGAGTACGGTGTGGCAATTTTGCTCACCGACAACCCGGAAAAAATCCTCACCACTGTCCGTTCCCGATGCACGGAGCTAAGTCTGCAAAGCCTTTCTGCTCAGGAAATGCTGCCTGCGCTGCAAAGGGAATTCCCACAGACGGAGGAAAGTCTGCTGCAAGGCGCCATTGTCCGCAGTGGCGGCTATTTGGGGCAGGCGAAGCTGCTGCTATCCGAGGGCAATCTGATATCCTCCCAAACCCAAGCCTTTGTGGAGGCCTTTTGTCAGAAAAATGTGCTGGGTCTTTTTACGGTGCTGACACCTATGGGACAGTGGGGCAGAGAAAAATTTTTACAGGAAATCAGCCTGTGGCTGGAGCTTTTACAGCAGGCCCTGTCCTGCAGAAGCGGTATGCAGGCAGCCTCTGCCCAGGTAAAGGCTTTGGCAACCGCCGGTAGCTCTAAGGAGCTGTTGCAGGCAATCCGCAATCTGCAAAAGGCCATCGAATATGCCCAGGGAAATGTGTCCGTGGCTGCAATTGGCAACTGGCTGGGCTGGAACTTGATTTAGCGTGAGCAATAAGATAGGAGAAACAAATGGAAGAAATGAATAACACACCGGAAATGGTGGAAGTGGTGGATATCCAGTTCCGTCCCGGTCAGAAAATCTATTATTTTGACCCGGCTGGCATCCCTTGCAAGGCCGGTGACCATGTGATTATAGACACGGCCCGGGGCGCAGAGTATGGCTATTGCACCAGTGCAAACCACCGGGTGAAGGCCACAGAAGTAGTGGCGCCTTTGCGTAAGGTGATGCGCCTTGCCACAGAGGCTGACAAAAAAACTGCCCAGGAAAACCGGGAAAAGGAAGAAAAAGCCTTTGCCGTGTGTATGGAAAAAATTCAGGAATATAAGCTGGATATGCAGCTTGTGTCTGCAGAGTGTGCCTTTGACGGCAATAAAATCCTGTTTTTCTTCACCGCAGATGAGCGTGTGGATTTCCGGGAGCTGGTGAAGGTGCTGGCCGGAGTTTTCCATACCCGGATTGAGCTGCGGCAAATCGGCGTCCGGGATAAGGCCAAAATGGTGGGCGGCCTGGGCATCTGCGGCAGACCCTTCTGCTGTGCAAGCTTTTTGGAGGATTTTCAGCCGGTGTCTATTAAAATGGCAAAGACCCAGAATTTAAGCTTGAACCCCACCAAGATTTCCGGTACCTGCGGACGGCTGATGTGCTGTCTGAATTATGAGCAGGAGGCCTATGAGGCGCTGCACCGCACCAGCCCTAAGATGGATTCCTTTGTGGATACGGCAGACGGCAGAGGTACGGTGGTGGAGGTGGATTTGCTTCGCCAGCGTGTGAAGGTGCGTATGGAGGAAAATCCGGAAATTGTGGGTACCTATAATAATGCGGATGTTGCCGTGCTTCGCAGTGGTAAGGCAAAGAAAACAGACCCGCCCATTCCTGCGGATTTGGCACCGCTTTCCGGAAGCAAAAAAGCCAGGAAGAAGGAGACGGAGGGTTTACAAGAGGGGCGTATGTTCTTAGACCCCATCAAATTCCGCTACTCCACAGAGACCATTGCCGAGGAGCAGGAGATTACCCCGGAGGAGACCGGCGAGGAGCAGAAGGCCCGAAAGAGAAACCGCCATCGCAGACCTGTTAAGCAAAAGACCGGGCAGCAGGCAGAGCCGAAACAGGAAGCGCCGAAGCAGGAGACGGCCAAACCGGCAGAAGCCCCTGCAGGCAACCGGAGTCGCCGCCGTCCGCCCCGGCATCGCAGACCCAAGGCAAACACCCCGAAAGAATAAGATAGCAAACCCCCGGTGCAAACTTAGCTTGCACCGGGGGCTTTTGCAAAGAAAACAGCCCCGGATATTTCCGGGGCTGTGGACTTAAGGGCGGGACCAGGCCTTGAAGGAGGAAGGCCTATGTAAGCAGCTGCGTAACGGCGGCACGGAATTGACCGAATTCTTCGTCTGAGCATTTTACATGCACCTGAAGAGGACGGGTATAGTCCAGGGTAAACATGCCGATAAAGCTCTTTCCGTTCACCTGTTTTTGCGCATTGCCTACCAGCACCTCAAAAGGCTGGACCATAGCCAAGGAGACAAAATCCTTGACCTGTCCGAAGGACCGGACAAAAATATCAAAATGATGCATCCGGAAACCTCCTACTGTACAAACAGTGCCTTTTGCGTTATAATGGTGCTAATCCCAATGAAACACACAAGCTGTATTATAACAGGTTGTTTTGTGGATTTCAATTAGGAAAATCTACGATATATACAAAAATAGATATAAGATTTTGGTGAAAATGACTATGAAGTTTGGCTTTTACACATTAGGTTGCAAGGTGAACCAGTATGAAACCCAGGCGATGGAGCAGATGTTTTTGTCCTTGGGACATACTGTGACGGATTTTTCTCAGCACTGTGACGGCTATATTATCAATACCTGCTCTGTTACGGCGGTGGCAGACAAGAAAAACCGGGCGGTAATCCGGCGCTGTCGCAGGGAAAATCCCCAGGCGGTCATCGGCGTCTGCGGCTGCTACAGTCAGCACGACCCTCAGGCGGTGGAGAAGCTGGATGTGGATGTGATTGGCGGCAGTGCGGGCAGAGAGGCTTTTGTTCAGCAAATGCTGCAAAGCATAGAAAGCCGCACCCGGGGCAAGGTGCTGGATGAGGCGCTGAAGCGTCGGGATTTTGAAGTGCTTCCTGCCGGCGGCTTGGAGGGACGAACCCGGGCGATGCTGAAAATTCAGGATGGCTGCTGCAATTTCTGCACCTACTGCATCATTCCCTACACAAGAGGACCTATTCGCTCGGCGGAGCTCTCCTGGGCTGTGGAGCAGGCGAAAAACCTGGCAGATCAGGGCTATCGGGAAATTACCCTCACCGGCATTGAAATTGCCTCCTGGGGACGGGATTTTCCGGACAAGCCGGAGCTGACGGTGCTTGTGGAGGCTGTGTGTCAGGCAGTGCCGGATTTGCGTATCCGGTTAGGCTCTTTAGAGCCCCGGATTGTTACAGAGGATTTTTGCCGGCGCTTAAAGCGTCTGGATAATCTTTGCCCCCAGTTCCACCTGTCTATGCAGTCCGGCTGTGATAGGGTGCTTGCCCGGATGAAGCGGAAATACGACACCAAGCAGTATTTGGAAAGCGTTTTGCTTCTGAAAAAGCATTTTCCCGGCTGCGCTGTAACCACGGATATGATTGTGGCGTTCCCGGGAGAAACCCGGGAGGAATTTGAAGAAAGTCTGGCATTTATTCAAAAATGCGGCTTTGCGGATATGCACATTTTCCCCTATTCCCGCCGCCCCGGTACACCGGCGGATAAAATGCCCCAGCAGCTGGGGAACGTAGTAAAAGAGCAAAGAAGCAAGCAGGCCATTGCGGTGGCGGAAACCATGTCCCGTGCCTATCGTCAGGCTATGATCGGCTCTGTACAGCAGGTGTTGTTTGAAGAGCCGCAAGGGGCATACTTTGTGGGTCACGCGCCTAACTATGTGAAGGTATATGTGGAGGGTCTTCAGCTGCATAACCAAGTTT
>JAZOME010000044.1:0-93740 GCA_045653685.1 Faecousia sp. | reverse complement strand
ATTCAATTTTTATGAGGCCGCAACCGGGAAGAAGACAGCGACGATAACCCTTCCCAATATGGGAGCGCCTGTGGATGCCTATGCAGACCGTTGGAGTAACAGTATTTGGATATTGGTTAACGAGGGGAAAACCCTTCTTCAGTGGCAGTATAAAAACTCTGCGGTAGAAGAGGAAGCAAATTACTTAACGGAAATCTACACCGCAGAAATTCCGGACAAAGCCAATTTGGCTATTTGCGAGGACCGTGCCAAGACCTTTAATAAAAGCAACGGAGTTTTGGTCCGTGTATGGGAGGATGCAGTTGAGCACCCGGGACCTTATAAACTGGAAGCGGAATATCAGCCGGAAGCGATTCATAATCTGCTTAACGATTTGCTTCCTATTTTAAGGGAATTCCCATCTAAATTCTTAAAGAAGAGTGCCTCTGAAAAGATTCGCATTTGCCTTGTCCGTTCCATTGACGGCAAGCAGCAAGCGGTGCAGTTCTGGGATGGCAAATATCCCTACATTATCATTACTGCCGGCACAGACCTGCGCAGTGAATTTATGCGCTGTATGGGCTATATTGTGGACAGCCATGTGCTGGGCAATTCTCCGGACTATGATTATTGGTCTACACTAAACCCTGAGGGCTTTACCTACGGTACAGAAGAGCAAAATCCGGAATATGCGGCAGGGGAGAACCGGTATTTTACCAGCGAGAATGCAATGAAATCCCCGGTAGAGGACAGGTGCGAGATATTCCATCAGGCAATGCTGGAGAATAATGCCCAGATGTTCCAGTCCACCGCTATGCAGAGCAAGTTGAAAATGCTGTGTGTTGCCATTCGGGAAGCCTGGGATAAAGAAAAGGATGAAAATATCCTGCCTTGGGAGCAATACCTGTCAGAACCTATTGCCTATAAGAAATAGTAGCGATGGAACAGATGATCTTTTAGCGACAATTAATAAAAAACAGGGAGCCGCAGCTCCCTGTTTTTTTGTTGATTGTTCAACTTAATTACTTGATAGCTTCTTCCACAGCAACAGCCACGGAAACGGTCATACCGACCATGGGGTTGTTACCAGCGCCCAGGAAGCCCATCATCTCAACGTGGGCGGGGACGGAGGAAGAACCTGCGAACTGTGCATCACCGTGCATACGACCCATAGTATCAGTCATACCGTAGGAAGCGGGACCTGCAGCCATATTATCGGGGTGCAGGGTACGGCCGGTGCCACCGCCGGAAGCAACGGAGAAGTACTTGCGACCATTCTCCATACATTCCTTCTTATAGTTGCCGGCAACAGGGTGCTGGAAGCGGGTGGGGTTGGTGGAGTTACCGGTAATGGAAACGTCAACACCCTCATGGCGCATAACAGCAACACCTTCACGTACGTCGTCACAGCCGTAGCAGTTAACGGCAGCGCGTTCGCCGTTGGAGTATGCAATCTTGTTAACGATCTTCAGCTCACCGGTGTAGTAGTCAAACTGAGTCTGCACATAGGTAAAGCCGTTGATACGGGAGATGATCTGTGCAGCATCCTTGCCCAAACCGTTCAGGATAACGCGCAGGGGCTCCTTACGAGCCTTGTTAGCGGAACGGGCAATGCCGATAGCGCCTTCTGCTGCAGCAAAGGACTCGTGACCTGCCAGGAATGCAAAGCACTTGGTCTCGTCCCGGAGCAGCATAGCGCCCAGATTACCGTGACCCAGACCAACCTTGCGGTCCTCGGCGACAGAACCGGGAATGCAGAATGCCTGCAGACCGTTGCCAATAGCTTCAGCAGCCTCGGCAGCGTTCTTAACACCCTTCTTCATAGCAATGGCAGCGCCAACGCAGTAGGCCCAAGCCACATCCTCGAAAGCGATGGGCTGAATGCCCTTCACGATTTCATAAGGATCAAAACCCTTAGCGGTACACAGATCCCGGCACTCCTCAACAGACTTCAAACCGTACTGAGCGAGGACACCGTTGATTTTGTCAATTTTTCTTTCGTAACCTTCAAACAAAGCCATTTCCAGTCCTCCTCTTATTCATGACGGGGGTCGATGTACTTGGCTGCATCAGCAAAGCGACCATAGCTGCCCTTAGCCTTATTCAGAGCCTCGTTGGCATCGTCGCCCTTCTTGATGAAGTCCATCATCTTACCCAGGTTAATGAACTCATAGCCGGTGATCAGGTCGTTCTCATCCAGAGCAATCCGGGTGACGTAACCTTCAGCCATTTCCAGATAACGGGGGCCCTTAGCCTTAGTGGCAAACATAGTGCCAACCTGGCTACGCAGACCCTTACCCAAGTCTTCCAGAGAAGCGCCCACTGCCAAGCCATCCTCAGAGAAAGCAGACTGGCTGCGGCCGTAAACGATCTGCAGGAACAGTTCCCGCATAGCGGTGTTGATGGCGTCACACACTAAGTCGGTGTTCAGAGCCTCCAACAAGGTCTTTCCGATAAGAATTTCGGAAGCCATAGCTGCGGAGTGGGTCATACCGGAGCAGCCCAAAGTCTCAACGAGAGCTTCCTCAATGATACCCTCCTTCACATTCAGGGTCAGCTTGCAGCAACCCTGCTGAGGAGCGCACCAGCCGATGCCGTGGGTAAAACCACTGACATCCTTAATTTCCTTGACCTGCACCCATTTGCCTTCTTCAGGAATGGGAGCGGGGCCGTGATAGGCACCCTTGGCCACGGAGCACATATGCTGTACTTCTGCACTGTAAATCATGGCAATTTTTTCCTTTCTTTTGTTAAACGAATTTTATATTCCGTATCAATCCGGAAAACTCGCATTTTCCGGAACTATTATACAGACTGGAAGGAGAATTGTCAATGATTGCAACGAAAAATTGGGTTAATTTTTCGGTTTCTGCTTATACTATGGTTATCACCGAGAAAAGGAGGAGAAAAGTATGGATTGTCATGCAAACAAGAGCATTGAGTGCACCGTTTCTCAGTGTGCACATCATTGCGACAGCGCAAACTTCTGTTCTTTGGATAAGATTTTGGTTGGTACTCACGAGGCAAATCCCACTGTAGATCAGTGCACTGACTGCAAGTCTTTCAGAAAGAAATAAAGAAACGATTGCGGCAGAATTTTCTGCCGCAATTTTTCTTGACGAAAAAAATATGTGTGATAAGATAAATATACATAATTTCTTAATAATTATCATTTATATTGGTATCAAAAACAGGAGGTTAACTATGGAACAGGAAAATACTTCTTTTGAGGAGAAGAAGCCGGAGTCTCCCTTTGCATCCTCTCCTTACGAAAGCCCATATACTTACGGCAATCAATGCCAAGAGTCACCTAAAAAGGAGATAAAGGAAAAGAAAAAAGCTTCCAAACATTGGATTGGCGCTTTGTTAATGGTTGCATTGGTGTTGATCGGCTGTCTGGCGACGGCTATTTGCGTTAATGCTTATTGGAACGGCAGATTTGCAACGCTGTCCAACGCATTGGAAAATAAGATTAAAGTCCAGCAAGAACAGCTGGATGCAGCGCTGAATTCCTCTGGCACAGGCGTGGTTATCCCTGAAGGGCAAGCAGGTGTTGGCGCACCCGGCTTGGTGTATGCCCAAAATGTTCAGGCAGTGGTTGCAATTTCCAATCAGGCCTTGACCACGAATTTCTTCGGTCAGGTTTCAGAAACTGCTTCCTCCGGTTCTGGTTTTATCATTTCGGAGGACGGCTATGTCGTTTCCAATTACCATGTTGTAGCAGGTGCAACTAAGCTTAGTGTCATTATGGCAGACGGCAAGGAATATGATGCAGAGCTTGTAGGATATGATGCATCCAACGACCTTTCTGTGCTGAAAATCGCCGCTACAGGTCTTCCTTGTGTGAAAATGGGAAGTAGTGATAAAATGGCAGTGGGCGACCAGGTTGCTGCTATTGGTAATCCGTTGGGTGAATTAACTTCTACCCTGACAGTGGGCTACATCAGCGCAAAAGACCGTATGGTGAATACCGATGGTACATATTTGAATATGCTGCAAACCGATGCCGCCATTAACTCCGGAAACTCCGGTGGTCCTCTTTTCAATATGCAGGGCGAAGTGATCGGCATTACAACTGCAAAGATCACCGGTACCAGTGGCTCCGGTGCTACCATTGAAGGCTTGGGCTTTGCTATTCCCATTGATGATGTTTCCGGTATGATCACTGACATTATTACAAACGGCTATGTTGGCGGTGCGTATTTGGGTGTTATAGTGCAGGACGTTGACCCCGCAGTTGCTGATACCTACGGTTTTCCTTCAGGAGCATATGTCAAGAGCGTAGAAGGTGGCTCTGCAGCAGAAAAAGCCGGTGTTCTGGCTAAGGACATTATTGTCAATATCGGCGGTCACGATGTGAAAAATATGTCGGAGCTGACCCGTGCCCTTCGGAAGTTTGAGCCGGGACAGACCACTACCATCACAGTCTACCGTGGTGGCGCAGAAAAGCATTTGGACATTACCTTTGACGATAAGCCAAAGCCTACGCAGGAACAAGAAGTTCCGGAGACACAGGCTCAACAGCCTCAAACCCCTAATTATGGCGGTTTTGACAACTGGTTTGGCAGCTTTTTCCCTGGATTTGGCGGATAATAAATATATGGTCTTCTTAACAAGCGGTCAGGTTACTGGCCGCTTGTTTTTATACAAATTCTCCTTGTAGATTTTATCAGAATGTGGTATAATATAGGGAAAGATTTCATGATGGAGGAGTAGGTTATGAATGATACAATCCGAATTCAGGGCGCCAGAGAGTACAACCTGAAAAATATTGATGTAACCATTCCTAGAGATAAGCTGGTAGTATTTACCGGTCTGTCCGGCTCCGGTAAGTCTAGCCTTGCCTTTGATACCATTTATGCTGAGGGTCAGCGTCGATATGTGGAGAGCCTGAGCTCCTATGCCCGGCAGTTCTTGGGACAGATGGATAAGCCGGATGTGGATTCCATTGAAGGTTTGTCTCCGGCAATTTCCATTGACCAAAAGACTACTTCTAAGAATCCCCGTTCCACAGTTGGCACTGTCACAGAAATCTATGACTATCTTCGTCTGTTGTGGGCACGGGTAGGCATCCCACATTGCCCCCAGTGTGGCAAGGAGATTAAACGGCAGACGATTGACCAGATTGTAGATAGAATTGAAGCTTTAGGGGAGGGTACGAAGTTTCTTGTCCTTTCTCCGATTATCCGTGGAAAAAAAGGTGAGCACCTGAAGGTGTTTGAGGATGCTCGGAAGGGTGGCTTTGCCCGTGTCCGTGTAGACGGAATACTCTATGATCTGAACGAGCAAATTTCCTGCGAGAAGAATAAAAAGCATACAATCGAATTGGTTGTAGATCGTTTGGTAATTAAAGAGGGTCAGCGCCGCCGTTTAACGGATTCTGTGGAGACAGCCTGTCACCATTCCGGTGGCTTGGTGACGATCCAGCTTCCCGGCACCAATGAAGAAATCAGCTTCTCGCAGAACTACGCCTGTGAGGATTGTGGTATCAGCTTGACAGAGCTTGAGCCGAGAATGTTCTCCTTTAATAATCCGGCTGGAGCTTGTCCTACTTGTACCGGACTGGGTTTTCAGTTGATTGCAGATGAAGATTTGGTGATACCTGATAAAACCAAATCCATTTTTAACGGTGCGATTCAGGCATCCGGTTGGAGCAATGCCCGAACGGATTCTATTTTTCGGATGTATTTTGAAGCGCTTGCGCAAAAATATCATTTCTCATTAAATGTTCCTGTTAATGAGCTGCCCCGGGAGATAATGGATATTATCCTATACGGCACAAAAGGAGAAAAGCTTCGAATGAGCTACAACCGGGGTAACGGTATGGGCATTTTGGAGCAGCCCTTTGAGGGTGTTCTGAATAATATCAGCCGTCGCTTCCGGGAAACCCAGTCCGACGCAGCCCGGAAGGAGCTGGAGGAGTGTATGTCCACTGCGCCTTGTCCCCATTGCCACGGAGAAAGGTTATCTGATATTGCCCGTGCAGTGACGGTTGGCGGTATCGGTATAATGGACTTCTGCCGAATGAGCATTCGTCAGGAGTTGGAATTTGTGGACAATCTGCGCCTTGAGGGCAATATGGCATTGGTTGCCCAGCAAATTGTTCGGGAAATTAGGGAGAGATTACGCTTTTTGTCGGATGTAGGACTTCAGTATTTGACGTTATCCCGTGGTGCGGCAACCCTGTCTGGCGGTGAGAGTCAACGCATCCGTTTGGCGACGCAAATCGGCTCATCCCTCATGGGTGTGCTTTATATTTTGGATGAACCATCCATCGGCCTGCACCAGCGTGACAACGACAAGCTGCTTTTAACATTAAAACGCTTACGTGATTTGGGCAATACCCTGATTGTGGTAGAGCACGATGAAGATACAATGAAAGCGGCAGATTATATCGTGGATGTGGGTCCTGGTGCCGGCAGTCACGGCGGTGAAATTGTGGCTGCGGGAACGTTTGAGGACATTGTTTCCTGCCCCCGTTCCATTACCGGACAATATCTGTCCGGAGTCAAGAAGATTCCGCTGCCGTCTGCCCGTAGAGCCGGGAATGGAGACAGCCTTACAATCCATGGCGCTACGGAAAATAACCTGAAGAATGTGGATGTTTCTATCCCCTTAGGGACCTTAACCTGCGTCACTGGCGTATCCGGCTCCGGTAAGTCCAGCCTTGTGGGAGAGGTGCTGAATAAAACCCTGTTGGGAAAGCTAAATCACGCTCGCACACGGCCCGGAGCTTGCCGTTGTGTGGAGGGTATGGAGCACCTGGACAAGGTTATCGATATAGATCAAAGTCCGATTGGGCGGACTCCACGCTCCAATCCTGCGACCTATACAGGGCTTTTCAATGATATCCGTGATTTGTTTGCTTCCACTGCGGATGCTAAAATCCGTGGCTATGGTCCCGGCCGGTTTTCCTTTAATGTGAAGGGCGGTCGGTGCGAAGCTTGTAGTGGTGACGGCCTTGTGAAGATCGAGATGCACTTTTTGGCAGATGTTTATGTGCCTTGTGAGGTGTGTAAGGGTCAGCGGTATAACCGGGAGACATTGGAAGTGCAGTATAAGGGAAAAAATATTTCTCAAGTACTGGACATGACTGCAGAGGAAGCTGTGGAGTTCTTTGAAAATCTTCCGAAAATCCGAAGAAAAGCGCAAACGCTGGTGGAGGTCGGATTGGGATATGTAAAGCTGGGACAATCCAGCACAACGCTTTCTGGCGGTGAAGCGCAACGAGTGAAGCTGGCAACAGAGCTGGCACGCACAGCTACCGGACGCACGATTTATATTTTGGATGAACCCACAACCGGACTCCATTCGGCGGATGTGCATAAGCTCATTGATGTGTTGCAGAAGTTGGTGGATGCCGGAAATACAGTTTTGGTGATCGAACATAATCTGGATGTGATTAAGTCTGCGGATCATATCATTGACCTGGGCCCGGAGGGTGGCGATGAGGGCGGCTATATTGTTGCCTGCGGAACGCCTGAGGAGGTAGCCAAGGTTTCGCAGAGCTATACCGGTCAGTATTTGAAACGCCTTTTGGATTAAAAAATACCCCCGACAGATCGTCGGGGGTAACGGTTAATCAAATTCTTGGAACAAACTGTCGGGAAGCACATCCGATAGCTCCAGCAACGCCTGATCCCTTCCGCCAGCATAGTCTACAGGTAAAATGACAGGGGAATGCAGACTTAGGTTCGTTTGATTGCGGATAGCAATCGTTATGGTAAAACGGATTTTGTTTTCCGGTAGTTGCTGCATAAGCAGTACACCGCCGTGAGAAGCGGCGACGCTTCGCACAATGGACAGCCCTAAGCCAACACCGGATTGTCCGTTTTCCAAACCCGGCTCCCGTAGATACCGGGAAAAGGGATTTTTCGCAAGTTCACCGGAAAGGGTGTTTTCCACAGTGAAGTAGAGCCGTTTTCCGATTTGCTTGAGCTCGGCATTGATGTCGGTCCCTGCCGGGGAGTATTTTATGGCGTTGCTTAAAAGGTTCAGAACGGCCCGTTCAAGCTTCTGGCGGTCTACCAGGGTAAGAATACAGGAATCCGGTAAATTGCAGATTAGTTTTCTTCCTGTTTTTTCAGTAAGGACGAGAGCCTTTTCCAAAATTTCGGAGAATACAGATGTGATATTCTCTGTTTGCAGACGCCCGGCTTGTTGCGCCTGATATAAGGACGCATCGGACATATTGCTGATCGCTCGCAAAAGCCGATTTAAGTTCCGATTGATTTGGCTGAGCTGGGCAAGGGCATCATCGTTGCCTTTGATGTTTCTGCCTAGCAGCTCCGCTTCGGTCATAACATTTGCCAGAGGCTCCCGTAGTTGGGTGGCAGCTAAGCTAAAGGCTTTTAATTCCGGCTCTTGGTATTCTGTCTCCAGTGAAAAAAGCTGACCTTTCTCTGTAACAGAAACGCAGGCAGGGTAATCAATGCCAGAAATTTTCAAAGAAAGGCTGAGCTTTCCTTGCGTGAATTCCTGATACTCCTCCAGGCCCACACAAATATAATTTGCAATTGCTGCGCCAATCTCAATATTTCGTTGTAGTGCAGGGATGTTTGCCTGGACAACCTGACCGTTTTCTACAAAAAATGCAGGGCAAGTCAGTGCATTCAGAAATTCTGACTGTTCCATATTGCTCCTCCTGTCGACATATTTCGACATTTCTTACTCACATTTTAGCTTATTATTCCTAAAATAGCAAGACAAATTATAAGGGGGTTTCTTATGTCTATACATAGCGGACACCGTGCTCGTGTTAAGGCGCGCTTTTTAGAAGAAGGTCTGGATGGTTTTGACGAGCATCAGGTTTTAGAGCTTCTGCTGTTTTACGCAATACCCCAACGGGATACCAATGAAATTGCCCATAAGCTATTAAACCACTTTAAGACGCTGTCGCAGGTGATTGATGCTCCGGTGAAGGAGCTGATGAAGATAGATGGGATAGGTAAAAATGCCGCTACATTTCTATCCTTGTTAAAGCAACTGGAACGGTATTACCATGTTAACCGCAGCTTACAGAGCAGTATTTTGAAAACCCTTGACCAATGCGGAGAATATTTGGTTCCTTTCTTTAATGGTTTAACGAAAGAAACTGTGTATCTTTTGTGTCTGGATGCTAAGTGCAAGGTGCTATGCTGTCGTATGGTGGATGAGGGTGGTGTGAACTCCACCGGTATTTCCATTCGTAAGGTTGTGGATATGGCGCTGACGGAAAATGCCACCTCTGTAGTCTTGGCCCATAATCATCCCAGTGGCGTTGCAGTGCCCTCCGGAGAGGATATTCGCGCCACGGTACGGGTTGCCCAAGCGTTAAAGCTTGTGGACGTGACGCTTATGGACCATATCGTTGTAGCAGACGGGGATTATGTTTCTATGGTTCATTCCAACTATTTTAACCCCCATTGTATTGAGGAATTGTGATAAAGGTGTATTATGAAGCTGATTGTATGTCTTGATAATCAAAACGGAATGCAGTTTCATCATCGCCGGCAAAGCTCAGATGTGGCAGTTTGTAAAAGAATGCTGGAGCTGGCAGGGGATTGCAATCTGTTTATGAACAGTTGCTCCGGTTATTTGTTTGCAGGTTTAACCGGAAATATCCAAATAAGGGAAAACTTTTTAGAGAAAGCCGGCCCAGATGACTTTTGTTTCTTAGAGAATAATGATGTGCTGCCGTATTTGCATACAGTATCAAAGGTGTATGTATTTCGCTGGAATCGGGATTATCCTGCAGATATCCACTTCCCAGCGCCTTTGGTAAACGGACAGGTGATTGAAGAGTTTGCAGGCAATTCCCATGAGAGAATTACTTTGGAGGTTTATTCTTATGAATAAACGAAGAATTTTCCTATGTTTTTTGGTTGTAGTTCTGTTTTTATTTGGCTGTAATAAACGGACGATTCCGGAAAGTACGATTTCCGAAACCATTCCGCCATTTTCCGGGACAGCTTATTTTGTTCTAAACGACAATGAGCCACTCTTTACCCAGGATGAATATACTCTGGAGGCATATGAAGCCTATTCATCATTGGATAGGCTGGGTCGATGTGGAACAGCTATGGCTTGTTTGGGTAAGGAATTGATGCCAACTGAAGAAAGAGAAAGCATTAGCAAGGTGAAACCTTCTGGCTGGGCGCAGGCGCAGTATGATTGTGTAGACGGGAAAAATTTATATAATCGCTGCCATTTAATTGGCTTCCAGCTTTCCGGTGAGAACGCCAATGAGAAAAATTTAATTACCGGTACTCGCTACTTTAATGTGGAAGGTATGCTTCCTTTTGAAAATATGGTGGCAGACTATATTAAGGAAACCGGAAATCATGTGCTGTACCGTGTGACGCCTATGTTTACGCAGGATTGTCTTGTTGCTGAGGGTGTTCGTATGGAAGCTCGTTCAATGGAGGACGATGGAGCAGGTATTTGCTTCCATGTTTACATCTACAACTATCAGCCGGGTGTTCTGATTGATTATAAGACCGGCAAGAGTGTGGAAGACTATCGGAATGAGGTGCCCACAACTGAGCAGACAGAGCAAATTTATATCCTTAACACCTCGTCCAAAAAATTTCACCTCTCCGATTGCAGTCAAGGCAAAAGTATAAAGGAAGAAAATAAATCCTTCTTTCCGGGTGCTAGGGAAGTGCTGATTATTTTAGGTTACGAGCCCGCCGGGTGCTGTAAGCCCTAGCGTGCCCCAGAGATATTTACTTATAAAAAATTTATGATATAAAGAAAGCTTTCCGAAACAGGGGAGCTAATCAAAATGAAAGGAGCGAGAGTATGCAGGAAAAGTTTGTTTTACATTCAGATTACAAGCCTACAGGCGATCAGCCGGAGGCGATAGAAAAACTGACCCAGGGTATAGAGAACGGCCTTTCCGAGCAGGTGCTTTTGGGAGTTACCGGTTCCGGTAAGACCTTTACAATGGCAAATATCATTGCCAATGTCAATAAGCCTACTCTTGTTCTTGCACACAACAAAACCCTTGCCGCACAGCTTTGCAGTGAGTTCAGAGAATTCTTTCCCAATAATGCGGTAGAGTATTTTATTTCTTATTACGATTATTACCAGCCGGAGGCCTATATTGCCCACACGGACACATATATCGAGAAGGATTCTGCTATCAATGAGGAAATTGACCGATTGCGCCACAGCGCCACATCGGCACTTTTTGAGCGTCGTGATGTGATTGTGGTGTCCTCTGTCAGTTGTCTCTACGGCTTAGGTGACCCCATTGACTATAAGAGTATGGTAATCTCTTTGAGAGTGGGTCAGGAACGCCCGTTGGACGATGTTTTGCGAAAACTGACAGAGATTCGCTATGAACGAAATGATATTGATTTTTCTCGTAATAAGTTTCGTGTCCGGGGTGATACCTTGGAGGTGTATCCGGCATATTGGTCAGGCAGAGCAATCCGTGTGGAATTCTTTGGGGATGAAATTGACAGAATTTCGGAAATCAATGCCGTGTCCGGCATTGTAGAGCGCTATATTGACCATGTGGCGATTTATCCTGCCAGTCACTATGTGGCTTCCCGGGAGAAACTGGAACGTGCAATGGCAGAAATTCGCCGGGAATGTGATGCGCAGGTAGTTTACTTTAATGAGAATAATAAGCTCCTGGAAGCACAGAGAATTGCCCAGCGCACAAATTATGACCTGGAAATGTTGAATGAAATCGGTTTCTGTACCGGTATTGAAAATTATTCCAGAGTGATTCAGGGCAGGGAGCCGGGCACACCTCCAACCACGCTATTAGATTACTTTCCTGATGATTTCTTGCTTATTGTGGACGAAAGCCATGTGACCTTGCCGCAATGTCGGGCAATGTATGCCGGTGATCGGAGTCGTAAAGATGCTTTGGTCAATTTTGGATTCCGCTTGCCGTCAGCCTATGATAACCGTCCTTTGAATTTTGAGGAATTTCAGTCCAAACTAAACCAAACCATATATGTTTCCGCTACCCCCGGCGACTTTGAAAAAGGTCGATCCGGACAGACGGTAGAGCAGGTGATTCGCCCCACAGGACTTTTAGACCCGGTAATCGAAGTGCATCCCATAGATGGTCAAATCGACGATTTAATTGGACAAATCAATGCCAGAACAGCCCGGAATGAGCGTGTTTTGGTGACAACTCTTACAAAGAAAATGGCAGAGGATTTAACGGTATATCTGCAAAAAGCTGGCATCCGTGTCCGGTATATGCACTCGGATATCGGTGCAATGGAGCGTATGGAAATTATCCGGGATTTGCGTATGGCAAAATTCGATGTGCTGGTGGGTATCAACCTGCTCCGTGAGGGACTGGACCTGCCAGAGGTAAGTTTAGTCGCTATTTTGGATGCGGACAAGGAAGGTTTCCTGCGTTCTGAGACCAGTTTAATTCAAACCATTGGCCGTGCGGCCAGAAATGCAGAGGGTCTGGTGATTATGTATGCAGACCATATCACCCAGTCTATGCGTCTTGCCATCGACGAAACGAAACGCCGCAGGGAAATTCAGAATGCTTACAATGAAGCCCACGGAATTGTCCCGCAAACGATTATCAAGTCTGTGCGTGATTTGATTGAAATTTCTTCTTCTACAGCAGAGCGCAAGGGTCGTAACGGCATTAAGCTGACTAAGGTGGAGAAGGAAAAGGAAATTTTACGCTTGGAGAAACAGATGAAGGAAGCGGCTCGAATGATGGAATTTGAGTATGCGGCTGTGCTGCGTGACCAAATTATTCAATTACGGGGAAATGATTAAAGAAAAACTGCTGTGGATGTCCACAGCAGTTTTTTGGTTGTATTAGGGTCGTTTGCTGTCCCAAACAGCAGAAACACTAAAGAAGTCCTCAAACCATTCCGGGTGTTTTTTCATTTCACTACCGGTAACCGGCGTTCTGCCTAAGCGCATATAGCCGCTACCTTCTGTGTACCAGCAGGTTGCTTCAGTGCAGAACCCCAAAAATCTGGTAAATCCTGCATTCAGAAGACTGTCAATTTTGTCGCCGGAGTAAGGCGCTGTATCGTCGGAAATATCGCTGTTCTTGGCAAAAACAAAGTTTTCTACATCGCCTAAAATGGGGGTAACCTCATTGAGCCATTTATTCAAATCGTTTTGAATTTTGGCATTATCCATCTGCCCGTATGCGGCATTTTCATAGGTGTAGCAGGCAAGCTCATAGCCGGTATCCTGAAGCTTTTTGGCAATTTCCTTTGCGGAGGCGGCTTCTGCGTCGGTGTTGAAAACACCCTTTGCAGAGGGATTGGTTCGGTAACCAAACAGTCCGTCATAGCCGGTCAGTGCCAAAACAGCCTTAGCGCCTTTATAGGAGAAGTCCGGATGGGTGGTTACAAAGGAATCCAAAATAGGCACTAAGTCAAATGCACCCTCTACGGTTTGACCTGAGCTATCTACCATTTGGCAGGTGATGTTGCCGTTGGCATCAATAACTAATTTGCTGGCAAAGCCGTCGCCGCCCTGGTCGGGGAGCTTATCTCCGTCACTATCAACCATATAGGTGTTGTAGTTGACCTGCGTCTCAATAAGTACAACCGGTTTCTTGCCCTCAGGTAGATACAGGACTTGCTCCTGCCCGTTGCTGTAAATATCCTTCAGGCTAACTAAAATATAGTTATTTTCGTAAAGACCATGAAGGATTTTGGTGAATTCTTCTGTGGTAACAAAATTATTATTGTAGGAGTTTCCGTATTTTTCATCGGCAAAGGCTCTGTCCGGATCGGCAATGAGCATTTGGAAGGAAAGAGCCAAAATGTTGTTGGTGTCCGTCCATTTTACAGTCTTTGATTGAGCGCTGAGATATTCCTTATATAGATTCTCCAATTCCGGGAATTTGGAAAGCTCGCCTGAAAAACCGTCAATCAGTGCGATAGCGCCAGCATAATCACTATGCAAGGCCATTTCCTTTACCTGAGTAATCATTTCATTTGCTTCTTGCGTTTGCTCCTGTAAAAGCTGAGATGCGGCAATTTCGGCCTCCTTATTCATTTTTGTTTCATAACGGTTTTGCTGTACCGCCCGTACAATTGAGCCGATGATAAAAACAATAATCAATACAACTGCAACACCGGCAATGGCCAAAGGCAAATAAGTTTCCTTAAAAATTTGCAGTTGGCTTTTCTTTTTACGACGGGGAGAAGTGTTCTGTTCTTCCATAAAGCTGCCACCTTTCCTGTAAATATACACCTATTATAACTTTTTTTCTTCTAAAATGCAAGATGTGCATTATTCTTGCTTTTTGCCTTTTTTTGGAGTATGATTACACATAGGAACGAAAGGAGTATTGCTATGGAGAAAATTACCAGCTTTACAATTGACCATATCCGCCTGCAACCGGGTCTGTACGTGTCACGAAAGGATAGGGTAGGGGCTGAAACGGTGACGACCTTCGACCTTCGCCTGACTAGTCCCAATGAAGAACCTGTTATGAACACGGCAGAGGTACACACCATTGAGCATTTGGCGGCTACGTACTTGCGCAACGAATCACAATGGCAGAACAAGGTACTGTATTTTGGGCCTATGGGATGCCGCACAGGCTTCTATTTGCTGTTGTCTGGTGATTACACCCCTCAGCAGGTTTTGCCGCTTGTGCAGGACTGCTTCCGTTTTGTAGCGGAATTTCAGGGAGACGTGCCCGGTGCCAGTGCAAAGGATTGCGGAAATTATTTAGATATGAATCTGCCTATGGCAAATTTTTGGGGCAGACGATATAGTGAACTTTTGGAAAATATAGATAAATCCCGGATGGTTTACCCGGAATAAAGGAGAAAATATGAAAAAGCTTGGAATTATCGGCGCAATGACTGTGGAGGTGGAAACTCTCAAAAGTAAAATGATAAATATGAACCAGACCCAAAAGGCCGGTATGACATTTTATGAAGGAGAGCTGGAAGGTCTTCCTGTGGTTGTGGTTGTCTGCGGTGTTGGTAAGGTAAATGCGGGTCTGTGTGTGCAGGTTCTTTGTGACTGCTTCCAGGTGACCCATATTGTGAACACCGGCGTGGCTGGGTCTCTTTGCGCAGATTTGGATATTGGCGATTTTGTTGTCAGTCTGGATGCGATGTATCACGATTTTACCTGCCACGGGTTAAATCCGGATTATGCTGTGGGTCAAATTCCGGGATTTCCTGTTTTAGCATTTCCTGCGGACCAAATGCTGGCAGAATATGCAATGGCTGCATCGTTAAAACTGCCCTCCGGAAAGGCAAGACTTGGCAGAGTGGCCAGTGGCGACCAGTTTATTGCCGCAAAGGAAGAGAAACAGCGTATTATTGCGGACACCGGTGCTCTGTGTACGGAAATGGAGGGTGCGGCCATTGCCCACGCCTGTTGGAGAAATCAGATACCCTTTGTAATTATCCGTGCAATCTCTGATAAGGCGGACGATTCAGCAGAAATGGATTTTCCCACTTTTGAAGCAATTGCGGCAAAATGCTGCGCAATGCTAACTCTGGAACTTGCCAAAATGTTAAAATAAAAAATCATCCTGAGGCACTTAGCTTCAGGATGATTTTATTATTCTTCAAGCTGATAGGATTGATTGGCTTGAAAGGTGAGATGATAGGGGATGCTGTCAGTGGTGTATGTGCTCTCGTACTGAATACCGGAGCTGATGGGAATCCCGGTCAAGCTGTCCAGCTCTAAATAACCTGCCATAATGTCGGTCTTGTTGTTTTGAGAAATTTTTTCCAAGAGCGTGGCATCTTGGTACAGGTCCTGACAGGCGCTTGCGCTAATTTGTTTTGCAAATTCCTCGTTTGCCTGATAGTCAATACGTAGTACATTATTTGTAACAGTTAAATTGCAGTTTTTTAAATGCTGCGGCAGCAGTATTGTGCTGACCAGGATATTTTGGCAATAGGCCTGCATGTGCTGTTCGGTAATATCTGCGTTTTGTGCCTCAGTGCCATCCTTGCTAAGCGTATAAATTCCGTTTTGGAACTTCTCGGCTTGGGCGTAAATTGTATCCTGACCGACACGACTATCATTTTTTAGTGTAATCTCGGTGTTTATGTTAGCAGACCAACCGGAGATTTTCTTCGCTTGCATATTTACGGATTTCAAACGACGGTCGCCAAAGGCCTCAAAGAAGGTTGCGTCTTCATAATCCGTTGCGATATTCTCCGCTTGTATTAGATATCCGCTAGCTCTTTCGAACAGAATAGGGCCTTCCAAATTTTCAATGGGAATAAAAAGCTCAGTGTTCTCCGGCAGTGGGATATTGGGCGCTTCTGCGGTCATTTCTGTAACGACATTTAGACGGAATTGCACCTGTCCTTTTGTGTACTCTAAAATATAAACGCTTTTTGTTAAACGGCCCTTAGGGCTAATATAGGCTGTGCCACCGGCATTTATCAAGGTAGCGCCGTCAAGGTTTGCCCAGGCTTCAATAGCGGTTGCGTTGCTTAGGGAAATAACATATCCGTCTTTTGTAGCATCACCGGTGATTTGACTGTAGTTGTTGTAATCCAGAAGGACGGCAGGGATTACCTGCTTTTTAATATTATCCACAGTTTCCTTGCCGGAAAAGTTGGCTTCGTTCACAGTAAGATAGGTGATACCGTCGGAAAACACTTTTTCTATTTCTGTTTTGTGCTTTCCTACGGTCAAGGTTTCCTGGGATGAGATTTGCATTGTGTCAGAACCGAAATCAGTACAGGAGAGAGTAGTGTCCCAGCTTTCGCTAAAGCTGTTGGCGCCAATTGTAGTTTCCAGTGTTTTCGTGGTGTGTATCACGAAATTTTTAATATCCGCCGTTGCATCCGATGTATTGATATAAATTGCTACGGCATTTTCCAAATGGTTTGGTTTTTTGTTCCTTTGAAAATATAGCAAAAGTCCGGAAATGATTGCGGCCAATATCACAATTGAAGCAATCAAAAATTTGCGATTTTTCATACTAACCTCCTAAAAGGGGATGTAGAAATTATATCATATTTTCGCTTTCATTGCAATGCCGGCAAAAAAACGGTTGCTGTTGCAACCGTTTTTCTTGGTGGACCTGAGGAGATTCGAACTCCCGACCCCCACAATGCGAATGTGATGCGCTCCCAACTGCGCTACAGGCCCGTTTGCTGGAATTATAATTCTTTCGTGTTTGTTTGTCAAGAAACGCTGATTACCCCCGGAGGTTGCATCGCAACCTCCGGGTTATTAACTTAAAGATTATAATATTTTTCAAATTCGGCAGGATGGGGGATAGTAGACATTTGACTGCATTCTGCACGCTTTGTTTTGATGAGGTTCTTCAGAAGTTCCTCGGGGAATACGCCGCCGGCGGTGAGATAATCATGGTCATTTTCCAAGGCGGTCAGAGCTTCCTCCAGAGAGGTGGGAAGACCCTTAAGCTTTGCTTTTTCCTCTTCGGGAAGATTGTACAGGTTCATATCGTAAGGACCCCAGCCATTTTCATGGGGGTCAATCTTGTTTTTGATACCATCCAGACCAGCCATCAAAATTGCCGCATAGCAGAAATAGGGATTGCAGGTAGCATCCGGATTGCGAAGCTCAAATCGGCGCAGGTTGGGAGTCTTTGCATAGGCGGGAATACGAATAACAGCACTGCGGTTTGAGGTAGCATAACCCACGGTTACAGGAGCCTCAAAACCGGGCACCAGGCGCTTAAAGGAGTTAGTGCTGGGGTTGGTCAGGGCACAAAGGGAAGCAATATGCTTCAGCAGACCGCCCATAAAGTAATGGGCTTCCTTGCTCAAGTTGGAGTAGCCGTTATCATCGGAGAATACGGGCTCACCGTCCTTCAATAGGAGCATATGCACATGCATACCGTTGCCAGCCTCGCCATACACAGGCTTCGGCATAAAGGTTGCAGACTTTCCGTATTTTAAGGCGGTGTTCCGAATGATATATTTAATCATCATTGTAGCGTCTGCCATTTTGGACATTTGACCCAACTGCGGCTCAATCTCATATTGACCGGAGGCACTGACCTCAGGATGGTGGTATTTAATCTTGATACCGGCATCCTCCATCAAAAGGCACATTTCACTGCGGCACTCGTAGCTGTTATCAAAGGGTTTTGCAATGTGGTAGTTCTTCTGCTTGGGCACTACAACGCCTTCACCTTGCACATTGGAGTTCCAGTGTGCCTGCTCGGCGTCCAGAGACATACCGATAGAATTGGGCTGAACCTCCCAGCCCACACTGTCAAACAGATAGAATTCAAACTCAGGCAAAATCAGCATAGTATCTGCGATGCCGCATTCCTGCATATATTTTTCGGCGGCCAAGACAATATTTCTGGGGTATTGGGCTAAAGGTCTGTTCTTCGGGGTGTCAATGATCATAGCATTGCCCGTCATTGACAGGGTGGGGATTTCGCAGAAGGGGTCAATCACGGCGGTATCCAGGTCAGGGATAAAGACCATATCGCTCTTCTCCACCACAGCATAGCCATAATTGGATGCGTCAAATCCAATACCGTTTACAATCGTATCTTCGTTAAAGTTTTTAGCTGGGATTGTGACATGGCGATATTGGCCGTGGATATCCACCATTTTGAAATCCACCATTTTGATGTCATTTTCCCGGATATAATTCATAATTTCCTGAACAGTTTTTGCCATAATGCTTACTTATCCTTTCTGTTATAGGTTGTGGTTATCCAAAAACAGGCTTGCCTTGCAAGCCTGTTTTAATACTTAAATCTCTTTAATCAACAAGCCTTCGTGAACGCCAAGAGTAAAGGTAAGATTTTCAGTAGTGTCAATCAATGTGCCGTCGTTGTCCTTGTCCAGTTTGTAGATTTCATACTTGCCGGGACGACCAAAGTCAATGGAGAACTCCTTGTTAGGAGCATTGTCATCTTGGCTGAAGTATGTAACCACTGTCTGAGTTTTGCCGTTTTTATCAACGCCACAAAGGGTGTAGAGGTTATCAATTTTGGCTTCTTCCCGAACCTCATACTCCATATCATAGAACATGCCGTACCAATACAGGGAATAGTAGCCCTTCAACGGCTGCAAAGAATATACATTAAAGATGCCGTTGAACACGGAATTACGCACATCATAGTACATCATCAAGTCGATAGGAGCTTTCTGACCCTCACAAATGGAAGACAGAATGTAGGACGCGCCTTTTAAGCCGCGAATGGCATCGATGGTGTACTGGAAGTCCTCATCCCAATCCTTAACATAGTTCCACGCATCAAGGATACTTTCAATGTCACCGTAACCATACTTTGCAAGCATTTTCTTGACTTCGTTTGCTCTTTGCGCAATAAACATAGGATCCTTTGCATAGCAGTGCCAGGAGAAGAAGTCCATAGGAACCTGACGATTTTGCATTTCCTTGAGGAAAGAGTCAGCCCAGGGCATATGTCCGAATAATGCAGGGCCGCCGATCTTTACATCGGGGAAGCACTTTTTCAGGTGCTTGGCAACGACTTCATAGAAGTCAATAAAGTCTTCCTGACTGCCGCCCCAAGCGGGCTTGTCTTCCTGGTCATACTTGTAATCCGGCTCATTCCAGATTTCCCAGTACTTAACATTCAATTCATAACCGTCAGCCCAACCTTCGTTATAGTGACGGATGATGTGCTCGCAAATTTCAGCCCACTTTTGGTAATCCTTAGGAGGGAGGGTGTGGTGCTTCTTAATGTGATCCTCGATGGATTGACCCAAACGGAAGAAAGGCTGCGCGTCGGCGTCCATCGCAATAAAAATTTGCTCATCCGTGCAGGGGAAATCGTAGGAAGCGGGATCGTTTACATCTGCATCAAAATTCGGGAAAATGATAGAAATATTGTAGTTGAAAGGTCCGTGACAAGGATTGTTGAATTCAGTATCGTGGTTTCTGCAGTAAGGAATTCTGGCAGCCTTATATTGTTTGAAGTTAGAACGCTTCTGGTCGTTAGCGTGACGCTTATGTACGGGACCACCGTTAATTCCGTTCAATAGCTTAAATGCACCTGATTTTTTCTCAGGATTAAACTTAATGATATCCATAATTTGCACCTCGCTCCAATCAAATTTCTCTAATCATCAAGGCTTCGTAATTGCCAAGGGTAAAGGTGAGATCTTCGGTCGTATCAATCAATGTGCCGTCGTTGTCATTGTCCAGCTTATAGATTTCGTACTTGCCGGGACGACCAAAGTCAAAGGCGATCTCCTTAGCAGGGGCGTTATCGTCTTCGTTGAAGTATGTAACGATTGTCATGGTCTTACCGTTTTTGTCCAAGCCGCAAAGCGTATAGACTTCGTCAACCTTGGCTTCTTCCCGAATTTCGCACTCCATATCGTAGAACATACCGTACCAATAGAAGGCATAGTAGCCTTTCAACGGCTGCATTGTGTAGATATCAAAGACACCATTAAAGGCACCGGGACGAGTATCATAGTACATCATCATATCCACAGGAGCCTTCTGACCTTCGCAAATGCAGGCCATCAAGAAGGATGCACCCTTCAGACCGTGGATCGAATCAACAGAATACTGGAAATCATCTACCCAGCCTCTGACATAGTTCCACTCATTGAGGTGACTTTCCACATCGCCGTATCCATACTTTTCGAGCATTTCCTTGGTCTCGTATGCTCTTTGTGTAATGATCATAGGATCTTTTGCGTAACGGTGCCAGGAGAAGAAGTCCATAGGAACTTGACGCTTCTGCATCTCGCTTAGAAATGCATCAGCCCAATACATACGACCGCACAGAGCAGGACCGCCAATTTTCAGGTGAGGGAATTTCTTTTTCAGGTGTTTTGCCGCAATCTCGAAGAAGTCCCAGAATTCCTCTTGGCTGCCGCCCCAGGTGGGCTTATCCGGCTCGTCGCATCTCAAATCCGGTTCGTTCCAGATTTCCCAATAGATCATATTCAGCTTATAGCCGTTTGCCCAACCCTCGTTGTAGTGAAGAATGATGTGCTCACAGATTTCAGCCCATTTTTGGAAATCCTTGGGAGGAACAGTAAAATGCTTTTTAACAGTATGCTCGATGGACTGACCCAGACGGAAGAATGTCTGAGTGCCGGCTTCCAGCGCAATCAAAATTTGCTCATCGGTGCATTCAAAATCGTAGGAAGCAGGGTCATTTACATCTGCGTCGAAATTCGGGAAAATTGCGGAAATATCGTGGACATAGGGTCCAAAGTAAACAGAGTGGAAGTTGGAGTCATGATTTCTGGTGTAGGGGATTCTAGCGGCTTTATATGCCTCCATATTGGATCGAGATTGACCTTGAGAGTGACGCTTGTGCCAAGGGCCACCGTTTGTTGCATTCAGCGGCTTAAAAGCGCCTAGCTTTTTTTCAGGATTAAACTTGATTATATCCATAATTCATACCTCGTTTCATTATGTTTAAGTGCGGAACAAAATGCACAGTAATTATAGCATATACCAAATTGTTTGTCTACTGTTTTCCAAGGGTTTTGGAGATTTGTGCCCATAAAATCGTTGCATTTCTTGCTTTCCTACCATCCCGTTGCGATGGTACCCAAGAGGCCTCGGGTTCATGGCAATTCCAAAAAAAATAACACAGCAACCGCAAAATCAGTTACTGTGTTATTGGTCGGAGTGTCGGGATTCGAACCCGAGGCCTCTTGGACCCGAACCAAGCGCGATACCAAACTTCGCCACACCCCGTTAGCTTGGAGTATTATAATGAAATTATCCCCAAATGTCAAGTGCGTTGTTTGATAAAATAGTTCTTAGCCCACAGTAACAGCGTAGGATATAAAGGAGGTGATAGCTTGGGATACCGAATCACATACGGACAAACTGTTACATACAAATTTATCCCAAATAAAAAATTACATCGCCGGCGTTTTGCTGTCGTAATCGTTGTGTTTGCATTATTAGCTGGTCTATTTTCTTATAGGGCAGCTTGGAAGCAGTTGCTTCCAGGTGATGAGCATATAACATTTCAGGCACTGTCACATATGGTAGAGAATCTAAAAAACGGAGGGACAATGAAGGAGGCTGTGACCGCATTTTGCCAGGAGCTTGTTTCCTATGACAAGTAAAGAAAATGCGTTCATAACTATTGAGCCGATTGTTTTTCCGGTGTTGGCCTTTTCCTTTTTTGTTTTTCCGGTAAAGTGGATATTTGGTTGGCTGGTAGCAATAGCCGTACATGAATGTTGCCACTATATTGCATTGTGCTTTTTTGGCGTTCGGGTGTGGAAAATTCAAATTGGTTCACTGGGTGTAAAAATGCAGACAGACAGTATGTCCTTGTTACCTGAGTTTATATGCGCCTTGGCTGGGCCTTTGGGCAGTTCTTTATTGTTTCTTCTTTCAAAGCAGTTTCCTTATGTGGCCATATGTGCCTTTGCCCACTGTGTATTTAATTTGCTGCCCGTCAGGACAATGGATGGCGGCAGAATGCTTCGTTGTATTGTTTCATTATTTTGTAGTGATGAAACAGCAGAGACAGTTTGCAGGATTATAAGTGCTGCAATCCAATGTCTTTTGGTGATTTTTTTCTTATTTTTGTTTGTGAAACGATTTATAAGTATCGCATTGGCACTGCCTGTTTTATGTTTGTTAATTCATTTTATTTCCCGGGAAAAACACCTTGCAAAGAGAGCAAAGTAATAGTACAATATAAAACAGCAATTAAATGTGAGGAATACAGAAATGACGGAACTATTACAAAGAATCCTTCCTACAGTGCAAAAGCCTGCCAGATATACCGGCGGTGAATATAATGAAATCAAGAAAGAGCTTTCTGATGTCCGTGTCAGAGTTGCATTCTGCTTTCCGGATACTTACGAAATCGGAATGTCCAACTTGGGCATGCGGATTTTATACGGCGTAATGAATGAAATGGATGCTGTTTGGTGTGAGCGAGTATTCGCTCCCTGGGCGGATATGGAAGAGGCAATGAAAGCGCACAATATTCCTTTGTGGGCGTTGGAAAGTCAAACTCCTGTGAAGGATTTTGATATGATTGCCTTTACAATCGGGTATGAAATGAGCTACTCAAACATTCTGAATATGCTCAAGCTGTCCGGAATTCCGGTTCGCTCCAAAGACAGGACAGGCCTAAAAAATATCGTATTTGCCGGTGGCGTTTGCGCCTTCAATCCAGAGCCGTTGGCGGACTTTATTGACTTCTTTTCTTTGGGCGAGGGTGAAGAGATTACGAGGGAAATTGTGTCGCTATACGACACTGCCAAGGCTGAGGGGTGGAGTAAGGATGCCTTCCTGAAGGAGGTTTCCCAAATACCCGGTGTGTATGTACCTTCGTTTTACAAGCATATTTATAACGAAGATGGCACTTTGGCAGCGATTGAAGCGCTAAACGGAGCTCCTGAACTGGTAACAAAGAGAATTATCGAGAATTTAGATACGGCTTATTTTCCAACCAAGATGATTGTACCCTCCACGGAGATTGTCCACGAACGGGCAAATTTAGAGGTATTTCGTGGCTGTATCCGGGGATGCCGTTTTTGTCAGGCTGGTTTTTCCTGCCGTCCTGTTCGCAGAAAAAGTGCGGATGTTTTGTATCAGCAGGCTATGGAAATATTGGATAATTCCGGGCATAATGAAATTACGCTGTCCAGCTTGTCTACCTCCGATTATAGAGAGCTTCGGGAATTGACGGATAAAATGATACCCTATTGCGCAGATAATAAAGTAAATCTGTCTGTGCCGTCACTGCGTGCAGATAATTTTTCTCAGGAGCTGATGCAGAAGCTTCGGACTTTGCGTAAAAGTGGCTTGACCTTTGCGCCGGAAGCCGGAACGCAAAGACTTCGGGATGTTATCAATAAAAACCTGACAGAGAAAGAAATTTTAAGCGCTTGCGCCAATGCTTTTTCCGGCGGCTGGAACAATGTAAAATTGTATTTTATGTTGGGCCTTCCTACGGAGACTGATGAGGATGTGCTGGGAATTGCGGAATTGGTGTATAAGATTATTAACACCTGGAAGGATTGTGCAGCCAACAAAAAACGGGGACTCCGAGTTCATGTGGCCACAGCCTTTTTTGTACCGAAGCCCCATACGCCTTTTCAATGGGAGAAGCAGATTACTCCGGAGGAGTATCTGCGCCGAACAAAACTACTCAAGAACCATTTCTATTCTAAATCCATAGAATATAACTACCACGAGCCGGAACTGAGCCGGCTGGAGGCCGTGTTTGCCCGTGGTGACCGGCGTTTGGGCGCAGTGATTGAGGAAGCAGTGAACCGTGGCGCAAGATTGGACGGCTGGGATGAGTATTTTTCCTATCAGACCTGGCTGGATTCTTTCGCAGCTTGTGGTATTGACCCGGATTATTATACCGTCCGTGGATACGGGGAGGATGAAATTCTGCCCTGGGATACTATTCAGGTAGGATTGCGCAAGGATTTTCTGCGGAACGAGAGAAATCGCGCCTATTCGGAGAAGGTCACACCGGATTGCCGTCACGGCTGTAGCGGCTGCGGTGCAAACCGTTTACTACAGGAGGTGTCCTGCGATGCCTAGATTGTTATTTGAGAAGGTTGGTAAATCTATTTGGATGTCGCATCTTGATTTGATGCGGTTGTTCCAAAGAGCCTTTAAGCGGGCGGGGTTGCCTTTAACCCATACACATGGCTTCAATCCAAGACCGTCGGTTTCCATTGCTCTGCCACTATCTGTGGGTGTAGAGAGTATCTGCGAGCTGTTGGACTTCGATTTGGATTGTGACAGCTTTTCCTGTGAGGAAATGAAAGAGCGCCTGAACAGCTCGCTTGTAGACGGCGTGAAGGTTTTGCATGTTTATGATACAAAAAAGAAAATCCGTGAGCTTGCCTATTTACGCTGCAATGTGACCTTGGAGTATGATAGGGGAGTGCCGGATACCTGCGCAGAGGAAATTCAAAAGCTTTTTGCCAGAGAACATATTTTTGTAGAAAAGAAGACAAAAAACGGCATACAAACCCAGGACATTATCCCTATGATTCTATCTATGGATGTTTTGGTTACTGATGAAAACACGGTTACCTTGGATGCTATTGTCTGCTGTCAGAATCCGACCTTAAATCCGGCTCTGCTGGCAACAGCAATTTCAAATGAGCTGCCCCAGTATGCCCCAGATTTCTTCAAATCAAAGCGTATCGAGTTATACGACAGAAATAAAGCGGTCTTTCGCTGAGGCAAGTAGCGGTAAATTTATCAAACTAGGAAACGGAGAAAATTATGGAAATCAATCCCAATTTTATTTTAGAAGACTGTCCCATATGCCGTGGAAGCGGTTTTGTTGTCCACGAAGGCGGCTGGAATGTGCAGGTAGAGTGCGCTGACTGCAGTGCGCATACCGTTTATGTTGCTTATAACACAGAAGATGAGAAGCAGGAAGCTGAAAAGCAGGTGGTCCGCCTGTGGAATTTAGGCAAGGTTATTAAGCTGGATAACGGCGGTTGAAAAAAATAAAAAAAAGTAAAAATAATGCTTGCATTTTCTTTCGGGGTGTGCTAATATACTTTGGCAGTCGAAAGACAGCAAGCAATTTCCGGGTGTGGCGAAGTTTGGTATCGCGCTTGAATGGGGTTCAAGAGGCCTCGAGTTCGAATCTCGACACTCGGACCAAAACACATAGCAACAATTGTTGCTATGTGTTTTTTTATAAAAATATGGAAAAAAGTACTTGATTTTCCAATAAACCCGTGTTATAATACCTCGGTCTGAAATCAAGGTGAGTCCTCTGCAGTGCTGGCAACCATATCGCCGGAGCGAAACATTGTACGAACGCCTAATATTTAAGGAGGACAAAGATATGGATTTGGTTAAGGCTCTGTCTAGCCAGTACATGAAGGAAGAGCTGCCCGAAATGCGGGTGGGCGACACTGTTCGTGTGCACGTAAGAATTAAAGAAGGCTCCCGTGAGCGTATCCAGGTGTTTGAAGGCACCATCATCGCTCGCAAGCATGGCGGTATCGGCGAGACCATCACTGTGCGTCGTGTGAGCTATGGCGTTGGCTGTGAGAAGGTTTTCCCTGTGCACTCTCCCAATGTCGCAATGGTCGAATGTGTCCGTAAGGGTAAGGTACGCCGTGCAAAGCTGTACTACCTGCGTGAGCGTTTCGGCAAGGCCGCAAAGGTCAAGGAAAAGATTTAATTCAAAAAAGTATAAAAAAAGAGGGGAAACCCTCTTTTTTTATTTGCCTAAATCGTGTATAATGACAAGTAAGGAATTTGTAACCAGAGGGTGATTGTGTTGGATTATCAGGAAAATAATGCAACTTCTGAAGAAAATATAGAGAATTCTACTTTTTCAAAAAATAAATATGGCAGTGTGATACTATCCTATCTTCACGATTTAACATTTCTGATTGCAGGTGTATTGCTTGCATTTTCACTTCTGTTTCGAGTGGTGGTAGTGTCCGGCCCGTCTATGGACACAACTCTGACAGATGGTGACTGGCTGTTGCTTTTGGGAAATGTCCTTTATCAGCAACCTGAATACGGAGATATTATTGTGGCCAGTAAGGATACCTATGATGACGGCACGCCGATTATTAAGCGTGTGATTGCCTCTGAGGGCCAGAAGGTGGATATCGATTTTGACGCCGGTATCGTATATGTGGACGATATCCCCTTGGATGAACCCTATACGCTGACGCCTACCAATACAAGAGAGGGCGTGGAGTTTCCTCTTACCGTGGAGGAAGGTTGCTTGTTTGTGATGGGCGACAACCGCAATGTTTCAAAGGACAGCAGAAGTCCTGAGATCGGATTGATTGACAAAAGAGAGATTTTAGGAAAGGCTATCTTTTTGTTTTTCCCCGGAAATAAAGGGGGAGAGGTAGCTCGTGATTTTAGCAGAATTGGTGGTGTATCCTGATGGATGAAATGCAAATGAATATCCAGTGGTACCCCGGCCATATGACAAAGACCCGGCGACAGATTGAAGCGGATTTGAAATTGGTGGATGCCATTTGTGAAATTGTAGATGCCAGAATTCCCATTTCCAGCCGTAATCCGGATATTGATTCTATTTGCGGCAACAAGCCGAGAATTATCGTGCTGAATCGTATGGATTTAGCAGACCCTAATGCCACAAAGCGTTGGATGGATTATTTCCGCAGTAAGGGAATGGCGGCAGTTGCTACGGATTGTAAATCCCGGAAGGGTATCAATGCCTTTCAGCCTGCTGTTCGGTCTGTCTTGAAGAAAAAACTGGAACGTGATGCCGCAAGAGGTATGAACCGTCCGTTAAAGGTTATGATAGTGGGCATTCCCAATGTGGGTAAGTCTACCTTAATTAACCAAATTTCTGGAAGAAAAGGTGCCAAAGCAGAAAACCGTCCCGGTGTTACCCGTGGTAAGCAGTGGGTGACTGTAGATACCGGTCTGCTTCTTTTGGACACTCCCGGTATTTTATGGCCCAAGTTTGAAGACCCCGAGGTGGGAATGATGCTCGCTTATACAGGGGCAGTGAAGGAAAACATTATTGATGTGGAGGAGCTTGCCTGCCACCTTGCAGAGCTTTTGTGGAAATATTATCCGGATACTCTGCGTAATCGCTACGGAATTGATGCGGCGCCAGACCTTCCCGGATATATGCTTATGGAGGAAATGGGTCGCAAGCGGGGTTACTTGCTTGCACGGGGCGAAATCAACACCGAGCGTATGAGCAAGGTTTTAATTGATGAGTATCGGTCTGGAAAGCTTGGCTATTTTACTTTGGAAATGCCGGAGGATGCGCAATGAGCGAAGTGAATATGTGGGAGATTGAGCAGTCCTATTACGACAAAGGGCTGAAGCTTGTTTGCGGTATTGATGAGGCAGGTCGTGGGCCATTGGCTGGGCCTGTTTGTGCGGCGGCTGTCATTTTACCTGCTGGCATAGAAATTCCCGGCCTGAACGACAGCAAGAAGCTGACAGATAAAAAACGCCGGCAGTTATTTCCGGTTATTAAGGAAAAAGCCATTGCATACGGCATTGCCTTTGCAGATGAAAAAGAAATTGATGAAATTAACATTCTGCAGGCAACTTTTTTGGCAATGGAGCGTGCTGTTTCTCAGCTTTCTGTCCAACCTGAGTTTATTTTGATTGATGGAAACCGTAATAAGGATTTTGGTGCACCGTCCACCACAGTGGTTCACGGCGACAGCTTATCTGCCAGCATTGCGGCAGCATCTATCTTGGCGAAAGTAACAAGAGATGATGTTATGCTGCAGATGGCCGAGCAGTATCCCGGCTATGGCTTTGAAATTCATAAGGGATACGGCACAAAGGCGCATTATGCCGCAATCGAGAGTCTGGGCACTTGTCCTATTCACAGAATGACATTTTTGAAGAAATTGTATGGGACGAAATAATGTGGTAGGCGCGTGGGGAGAAAGCTTGGCGGCGGCCTATCTTCAGAAGAAAAAATACCGTATTATTGCTGCAAATTATCGTTGTCGGTTTGGTGAGATTGATATCATTGCATCCAACAGCCGATATTTGATTTTTGTAGAGGTTAAATTGCGCAAATCTGCGGGTTTTGCCCGAGCCTTGGAGCATGTTGATACATACAAGCAGAACCGGATTCGCACGACTGCAGAAATGTATTTGGCTGAAAACGAAACAAATTTACAGCCACGGTTTGATGTTATTGAAATTTATGCTCCGGATGGAATTAATACGAAAAAACCGGAAATTTATCATTTGGAGGATGCGTTCTAGTGAAGTTCCCTGTATTTGATTTACATTGTGACACGGCAAGTAAGCTAATGCTGACAGCAGACAATCCGGTGGAATTATTGGAAAACAGCTTGCATATTGACATCAAACGCGGTCAGTTGTTGGACGGCTACGCCCAATGCTTTACTTGCTTTACGACCACAGAGGAACATCAGAATCCAATGATGGAGTTTGAAAGACAGTTGACCTCCATATTAAGCGAAATTACTAAAAATAACCATCTTATCCGTCAGGCTTATACCGCGAAGGATATTGAGAAGAATAACGCAGACGGTGTCATTTCTGCAATCTTGACGCTGGAGGGCACTGCCGGTATCGGTTATGATCCAGCACTTTTAGAGGATTTATATAAAATCGGTTTCCGGATGTCTACATTGGGTTGGAATGAGAAAAACCCATTAACCGGTTCTCAGGCTACCGGTGGCGGTTTAACCGACCAGGGCGCTGAATATGTAAAGGAAGCCCAACGGCTTGGAATGCTGATTGATGTCAGTCATATCAGCGATGAAGGCTTTTGGGACATTATGGATATCACCACTGCGCCAATTGTTGCGACCCATTCCAATAGCCGTGCTGTATGCAATGTAAATAGAAATCTCACAGATGAAATGTTTGCAGAGATTTGCAGAACCGACGGCGTAGCTGGTATCAATCTTTATGCAGAATTTTTAGGAAAACAGCCGGATTTGGACACGGTTTGTGACCATATCTTTCATTTTCTGAGCTTAGACCCTTCCGGAACACACATAGCCTTAGGTGGGGATTTGGACGGCTGCAGTAATCTTGCTGCAGGATTTCAAAGTGTTGCAGATTACCCAAAGCTGGTTACGAAATTGCGGGAGCGAGGCTTGGATGATCAGAGCATTCAGAATATATTTTGGAATAATGCAATTGGAGTGATGAAGAAATGCTGTATTTGACAACCAGGAGCGACCGGGATGCCTATACTGCCCATAGGGCGATTACGGAGGAACACGGCCCGGATGGCGGCCTTTATATTCCTTTTATTTTGCCGGAATATACGCCAGAAGAAATTGCGGCATTGAAGGGAAAGAGCTTCTCTCAAACTGTGGCTGATGTGCTGAATATGTTTTTTTCTGCCCGGTTGAGTAGCTGGGATGTGGATTTTTGCATTGGTAGAAATCCTGTTCGACTGGCGCAAATCAGCCGTAAAGTTACCGTTGCGGAATTATGGCATAATCCGCAAGGAAAATATGAATATATGCTTAGGAGCCTTGCGTCAAAGATTTGTTGCGAAAAGGATATTCCTTCCAATTGGCTGAAAATCGCCGTTCGGATTGCTGTGCTTTTCGGTGTCTATGGCGAAATGCTGAAAAGTGGTGTAATTGATATTCACAAATCATTTGATATTTCCGTGCAGATGGGAGATTTTTCTGCGCCCATTGCGGCTGTATATGCCAGGAAATTGGGAATCCCAATAGAGACAGTTATTTGTAACAACATTGATAGCAGTGCGGTTTGGGATTTCCTGCACAAAGGAATCTTCAATCCTGCCGGGACGGAGATTGCATTGCAGGAGGGGTTGGAGCGCCTAATTTGCGATACATTGAAATACGAGGAAACATTACGCTTTGTAGCAAGCTGCAAGGAACGAAAGTCTTATAGTGTTGCGGAAGAACAGCTTCCTGTTCTGAATGGTGGTTTCTTTGTATCTGTTGCCGGAGAAAGCCGCGCGCTTACAACAATTAATAGCATTTACCGTACAAACAGCTATGTGATTGATCCAAATACTGCAATCTGCTTTGGCGGTATTCAGGATTACCGGGCGAAAATAGGGGAGAGCAAGCTGACACTTCTATTGTCGAAGGAAACCCCTTTGCACTTTTCCGGGGATATTATGGGTGCAACCGGTCTTAAAAAAGAGAAACTGGAAGAAATAGTAAATTCCTAAGGAGCGATTATGGCATTATATGCAATCGGTGACCTTCATCTTTGCTTAGGCGCGCCAAAGCCAATGGATGTTTTTGGTGGAACCTGGATGGGGTATATGGAAAAGCTTCAGCAAGGTCTGTCCGTGATTTGTCCGGAGGATACAACCGTATTATTAGGGGATTTGTCCTGGGCTTTGTCGCTGGAAGAGGCAAAGGAGGATTTTGCGTGGATTGATCGGATACCCGGCAGGAAAATAATCCTGAAAGGCAACCACGATTATTGGTGGAATACCGCCACAAAATTCTATCGCTTTTGTCAGGATAATCACTTCTCTGAGCAGTACATTCTCAATAACAATCATTATGAATATGACGGATATGCCATCTGTGGAACAAGAGGTTGGTTTTTTGAAGAATCCCGTTCCGGCGAACATGATGAAAAGGTTTTTAAGCGGGAATTATTGCGTTTAGAGGCATCTTTGGCTTCTGCCGGGGAACTACCTAAAATCGTATTCCTGCATTATCCGCCCAGATATAAGGGATATGAATGTGAAGAGATTTTGGGGTTGTTGAAAAAATATGATGTCAGGCGTTGTTTTTATGGACATTTACACGGCGCAAGTCACGCTTTGGCCTTAGAGGGACTATGGGACGGCATTGATTTTCGGTTGGCTTCTGCAGATAAGCTAAATTTTTCGCCTTTTCTTGTTATTTCTTAAAGAATTTCAAGAAAACAGTGGACAATTTCGGTATTGTCTGTTAATATATATCGGATGCAAAAATGTAAATGGAGGGCATTTCGCCTGAAATAATTGGAGGACATAAAAAATGAATGTAAAAAGCATTGAAAAGAAGGGTAATGAAGCTACCATCGTAGTGGAAATCGACAAGGAGCTGATGGAGTCCGGTGTTCAGAAGGCATATATGAAGGCCAGAAAAAACATTATGGTTCCCGGCTTCCGTAAGGGTAAGGCCCCCCGTAAAATGATTGAATCCATGTACGGAGCTCACGTTTTCTACGAAGATGGCCTGGAAGAGATTTTCCCTGAGATTTATAAATTTGCTGTTATGGAGCAGGATGTGAAGGCTGTTGGCCGTCCCAGCCTGACCGATATGAATATTGCCGAGGATGGCATTGTCACTCTGACCTTGACCACTGAGCTGTATCCCGAGGTTACCTTGGGCGAGTATAAGGGCCTGGAAGTTGAAAAGGAAGAAGCAAATGTCACCGACGATCAGGTTGAGGCTGAACTGGACCGTATGGCTCAGAATGTGGCTTCCACCGAGACTGTTGAGCGTGCAGCTGAGATGGGCGACACTGCCAACATTGATTTCGAAGGCTTTGATAACGGTGTTCCCTTTGACGGCGGTAAGGGCGAAAACTTCGACCTGAAGCTGGGCTCCGGTTCCTTCGTCCCCGGTTTTGAGGAGCAGGTTGTTGGTATGTCCGCCGGCGAGGAAAAGGATATTGATATTACTTTCCCCGAGGATTACCACAAAGATCTGGCCGGTAAGGCTGTTGTGTTCCATGTGAAGGTGAACAAGGTTACTGTTACCAATGTTCCTGCCAAGGATGATGAGTTTGCAAAGGATGTTTCTGAGTTTGAGTCCCTTGAGGAATTGAAGAACGATATCCGTACCAAGGCTTTGGAGGATGCTCAGAAGAAGATTAACAACGCTTTTGAGCAGGCTTGTGTTGAGAAGGCTGCAGAAAACACCACTGTGGACATGCCCAAGGCATTGGTGGAAGCTGAGCTGGATAACCAGATGGAGCGCTTTGGCTACCAGTTGCAGATGAGTGGCTATTCTATGGATGCTTACGCAAAGATGATGGGTGGCGATATGAACACCATGCGTGACGCTTTCCGTCCTGCTGCCGAGAAGCAGGCAAAGATTAATGTAACCCTGGCCAAAATCGCTGAAACTGAGGAAATTACAGTTTCCGATGAGGATATTGCTGCTGGGCTGGAGTCTATGGCTAAGCAGTACGATATGGAAATTGAAAAGATTAAGGAAATTGTTCCTGCTGAGGAGCTCAAGGCCAGCCTGGAGACTCGCAAGGCAGTCAAGGTGATTGTGGATTCTGCAATCGCTGTCGCTCCTAAGAAGGAAGAGGCAGCCGATAAGGAATAATTTTCCTGTTGCTTGGTTACAATGTTCTAAACCCTGAAAGGAGACATGACCATGAGTTTTATTCCTTATGTTGTTGAGCAGACCAGCCGTGGTGAGCGTAGCTACGATATTTTTTCTCGTCTGCTGAATGACCGCATTATTTTCCTCTCTGAAGAAGTGAATGACACTACTGCCAGCCTGATTGTTGCCCAAATGCTCTATTTGGAGGCACAGGACCCGGATAAGGACATTCAGTTCTATATCAACAGCCCCGGTGGCAGTGTAACTGCCGGTATGGCAATTTATGACACCATGCAGTACATTAAATGTGATGTGGCCACCATTTGCGTGGGTATGGCTGCATCTATGGGTGCATTTTTGCTGTCTGCCGGTGCTAAGGGTAAGCGTATGGCACTGCCCAATTCCGAAATTATGATTCACCAGCCCTCTGCCGGTACCCAGGGCCAGATTACAGATATGGCAATTCATATGAAGCGCTTGGAAACCATCAAGTCCCGTATGAATACTATTTTGGCCGAGAACACCGGAAAGAGCGTTGAAGAAGTCACCGCCGCTTGTGAGCGTGATAACTTTATGACTGCGCAAGAGGCAAATGATTTCGGCATTATCGACCGTGTGATTGCGCATCACGGCTAATTCATAGAAAGGTGGAAGCTGTTCATGGCGAAGAAGGATGAGCAGAAGTTATTCTGTTCTTTTTGCGGCAAGCCTGAGGATCAGGCCCGGTTAATTGCCGGCCCCGATGTTTGCATCTGCAGTGATTGCGTGCAGGCGTGTTGTGATTTGCTGCGTGATGACAAACAGAATAGCGATATGCCTGACCATTTGCCTACGCCGATGGAAATGAAGGCGTATATGGATAGTTACATTGTAGGCCAGGAGGATGCAAAGATTGCACTTTCTGTGGCTGTCTATAACCACTATAAGCGTATTTATCTTGCCAAAAACTCCGATGTGGAGCTGCAAAAGAGCAATATTTTGCTCATCGGCCCCACCGGTTCCGGCAAGACCCTCTTTGCACAGACATTAGCAAAAATTCTCAATGTGCCCTTTGCCATCGCCGACGCCACTACGCTTACCGAAGCCGGTTATGTGGGTGACGATGTGGAGAATATCCTTGTTCGACTTCTCCAGGCGGCGGATTTTGATGTAGAACGGGCACAGCGTGGCATTATTTACATCGATGAAATGGACAAGATTGCCCGAAAAAGCGAGAATACATCTATTTCCCGGGATGTTTCCGGTGAGGGTGTGCAGCAGGCCCTGCTGAAAATTTTGGAAGGCACTGTTTGCAATGTTCCCCCTCAGGGTGGCAGAAAGCATCCTCAGCAGGAGACGATTCCTGTGGACACAACAAACATTCTGTTTATTTGCGGCGGTGCCTTCGACGGCTTGGATAAGATTATCGAAAGTCGTACAGACCGTTCTGCAATCGGCTTTGATGCACCTGTAGAAAGCAAAAAAAACCGGGATATCGGTAAGCTGTTTTCTCAGGTTCAGCCTCACGACTTATTAAAATTCGGCATTATTCCGGAGCTTGTAGGTCGTTTGCCGGTAATTACAGCACTTCAGGATCTGAAGAAGGAGGATTTGGTCCGAATTCTGGTAGAACCTAAAAACGCATTGACAAAGCAGTATTCGGAATTGCTTGCTTTGGATAATGTGGAGCTGGAAATTCAGCCGGAGGCCTTGGAGGCAATTGCACAAAAGGCAATTGACAGACAGATTGGCGCCAGAGGCTTGCGTGCAGTTATGGAGCAAACAATGACTAAGATTATGTTTGCAATTCCCTCTGACCTTACAATTAAAAAGGTGATTATTACCGCAGATTGTGTCAACGGCGGTCAACCCAAGATTGTCAGGAATAAGGCGAAACCCAGAACGGCGCTAAGTGCAAATAACTAACACTTGCAGGGGGTAGATTTCTACCCCCTTTTTGTTCCATAGTGGAAAGGAGACCCAAATGAGCGAAGAAATGATTTCCAGAAGAATGCCGGTTTTGGCACTGCGGGGATTGGCTGTATTCCCGGAGCAGACTGTGCATTTTGATATTGGCAGGTTAAAGTCTGCGTTGGCGTTGGAAAACGCTATGAAGCACGACCAAACTCTGCTGTTAATGCCTCAAAAAGATATACTGGAGGACGATCCCGGTCTGATTGGGCTGTATCCTATTGGCACTGTTGTGCGTATTAAGCAGATACTGAAAACCCATGGGGATAATGTTCGTGTTCTTGTAACCGGTATGTACCGTGCGAGAATTACGGAGCTAAACCAACTTACACCCTTCCTGGCAGCGATTGTGGAGAGTGTCCCCAATAGTAAACATACTGACAATTTGAATACCAAAGCTTTGCGCAGAGAGGCAAAGTCTTTATATACAAGCTATGCAGAATTGGCAGATAATCCGGCACATGCGGTGCAACTGCAGATGATGGCTTCCGAGGATTGTGGCTTCATTGCAGATGCCATTGCCCAAAATTCCGGGATTGACTATCCGGATAAGGCAAAGCTTCTGTGTCAGCTAAATCCTGTTAAACGATTGGAGCGTGTGATTTCTCTTTTGCAGCAGGAAATGCAAATGCTCCGCCTGGAGAATGATATTCAGGAGAAGACCAGAGCGCATATTGACCAAAATCAACGGGATTATTATCTGCGTGAGCAGATGAAGGCTATTCGTGAAGAATTAGGGGAAGAAGACGAACATTCTGAGTTTGCTGAATATGAAAAGCGCATTCTTCTGTTTAATTTGGATGCAGATTCCGAGAAAAAGCTTTTGAAGGATGTAGAACGGCTAAGAATACCGCCCTTTGGTTCTGCAGAGGCATCGGTTCTGCGCAATTATCTGGATACTGTTCTGGAAATTCCCTGGAATAAGAGCACTAAGGAACGACTGGATGTGTCATCGGCCAAAAAGATTTTGGAAAAAGACCATTTCGGTATGGATAAGGTTAAGCAAAGAATCCTGGAGACCATCGCAGTGCGTCAGATGTCGCCGGAAATGCCGCCCCAGGTTTTGTGCTTAGTCGGTCCTCCCGGTGTTGGTAAGACATCCGTAGCTTATTCTATTGCCAGGAGCCTTAATCGGAAAATGGCTAGAATTGCGTTGGGCGGTATCCACGATGAAGCGGAAATTCGTGGACATAGAAAGACCTATGTAGGTTCTATGCCCGGCAGAATACTGTCTGCTGTCATTCAGGCAGGCAGCGCAAACCCTGTCCTGCTGTTGGATGAAGTGGATAAGCTCGGCTCTGACCACCGTGGAGACCCCAGTGCAGCCCTTCTTGAGGTGCTGGACGGTGAGCAGAATAAAACCTATCGTGATCATTATTTGGAAATTCCCTTTGATTTAAGCAATACAATGTTCATCACCACTGCCAATACCACGGACACCATTCCAAGACCTCTTTTGGACCGTATGGAGATTATTGAGCTTGGTTCTTATACAGATGAAGAAAAACTGGCTATTGCCACAAAGCATCTGATACCTAAGCAAATGAAAAAGCATGGTCTGAAAAAGGCTCAGTTGAAAATCTCTAATGATGCTGTTCGTGAGATAATTAGCTGCTACACAAGAGAATCCGGTGTTCGTAATCTGGAGCGCAATATTGCTCAGATTTGCCGCAAGGCAGATATGATTTTTGTGGAGGAAAATGCACCGAAGAAGGTGGAGGTTACCGGGAATTGTATAGAAAAATTCCTTGGTACTCGCAAATTCCTGCCTGATCGAATTCCCGGCAGTGACCAGGTTGGTCTTGTCACCGGTCTTGCGTGGACCTCTGTAGGTGGTGAAACCCTGGAGGTTGAGGTAAATGTCATGGACGGCTCCGGAAAAATGGAGCTTACCGGGAATCTGGGAGATGTGATGAAAGAATCCGCACATGCTGCCTTGAGCTACATCCGAGCTAATGCAGAGGATTTAGGAATCGCTCCTGATTTTTATAAAAACAAGGACATCCATGTGCATTTTCCGGAAGGCGCAGTTCCAAAGGACGGTCCCTCTGCCGGTGTTACGGTCTGTACGGCCATTGTGTCAGCTCTGACAGGCACAACGGTTCGCCGGGATGTAGCAATGACCGGAGAAATTTCTCTGCGTGGACGGGTTCTGGCGATTGGAGGACTGAAGGAAAAAACTATGGCGGCACTTCGCCACGGTGTTTCTACGGTGATAATCCCTAAGGACAACGAGCGTGACCTGCAGGACATTGACCCGGTGGTACGCAGCAGCCTGAATTTTGTCACTGCCCAAACGGTTGATACTGTGTTGTCTGTTGCCTTGAACCGAACCAATGAAATTGTTCCGGCAATCCTGCAGGACATTCCGGAGGAACTCAAAGCCCAAAAGCGTAATTCCGTAATCTGTCAATGAGGTGTCGCTATGAATTTCAATAATGTGGATTTCTTAATTTCTGCGGCCTCTGTTCGGGATTTTCCTGGGAACAGGTTGCCGGAAATTGCCTTTGCCGGTAAGTCCAATGTAGGAAAGTCCTCGGTAATCAATCGGATTTTGCAACGAAAAAACTTTGCACGAGTAGGGGAGAAACCGGGGAAAACTATCCACGTAAATTATTTTACTGTGGATCAAAAGTGCTATTTTGTGGACTTGCCCGGATATGGTTATGCTAAGGTTTCTCAAGCAGAAAGAGATCGCTGGAGCAAGCTGATGGAAAGCTATTTTGCTTCCGACAGAATTGACCTGGGTGTATTCATTGTGGATGCTCGTCATGCGCCTACCAACAATGACATTACAATGGCGCAGTGGTTCTTGAATTCTGGATGCCCTTTTGTGGTTGTTGCAAATAAGCTGGATAAGGTTAAGAAAAGCGAGATTGAAAGCAATCTGCAAACCATTCGTGAAGATTTGGAGCTTCCTGAGGAGTGTCCTATTATTCCGTTTTCTGCTGAAAAAGGAACTGGCCGTGACGATTTGGTAAATTGTATTTTGTCTGTTGTACAGCAATAAAATAACTGCCGTACCAAATGCTACGGCAGTTATTTTATTTCATTGCTTCTTTCAGTGCTTTTGCCAGTTGGTCCGGGCAGGAGGTAGGCTTCATACCGCAATGGATACCCTCAACTCTATCAATCACATCCTGCACATCCATACCTTCTACAAGTTTACTGATACCTTGCAGATTGCCATTGCAACCACCGATAAACTGAACATTCTTTAGCTTTCCGTCCTCAATTTCGAAAAGTATCCTTTGAGAACAAGTGCCTTTTGTTTTGTATTCGTATTGCATAGTATTTCCTCTCTTTATGCGATTATTTCAACAATTTTGGCATTTGCTACGGTCAGAATTGCATCCACCGGTACCATCATCTGGTGCCCACGCTCGCCGGCAGAAACAGCAATTTCATCAAATAACTGGCAGGTTTCGTCAATATATGTGGGATATTTTTTCTTCATTCCAATGGGACTGCAACCACCACGGATATAACCGGTAATACCCAGAAGCTCTTTAACAGGAAGCATTTCAATTTTTTTGTCGCCGGAAGCCTTCGCGGCAAGCTTTAGATCCAGCTCACAGCATACGGGGATACAAAAGACATTGATTCCCGTATGACTTCCCCGGGCGACCAGGGTCTTAAAAACCTGTTCTGCAGGCAAACCCAATGCAACAGCAGCGTGATTACCGTTCAAATCATTTTCATCATATTCGTAAAAAGCTTCTTTGCAGGAAAAGCCTGCTTGCTCTACCAATCTGACAGCATTCGTTTTTGTAGCCAATTTTATCACCGCAGGTATTATACGACATAAACATGAAAATGACAAGTGTGAATTCTTTACCTGATTTGGGTTAGACTATGAAAATAGGGGAGGTAAGGATATGAATACAGATAATCATGCAGAAATGAAAAAGGAAGAACGGGAACAAATTATAGAGCTGGGTTCTGATATCACAAAAAGTGAAAACGGGAGCATTTACACCTTGACGATTATCGGTCAGGTGGAGGGACATCAGGTTCTACCGGAAAATGTAAAAACAACAAAATATGAGCATGTATTGCCACTTCTGGCCGGGATTGAGGAAAGTGAGGAAACTGACGGACTTTTGCTGTTACTAAACACTGTTGGCGGTGATATTGAAGCAGGTCTTGCTATCGCTGAAATGATTGCCGGTATGAAAAAACCAACTGTTTCCCTTGTATTGGGCGGCGGTCATTGTATCGGTATTCCGCTTGCCGTGTGCACAAAAAAATCTTTTATCACGCCAACGGCAAGTATGACCGTCCATCCGGTGCGTATGACCGGGTTGGTTGTGGGTGCACCTCAGACTTTCCGTTATTTCCAGCGAATTCAGGAACAAATTGCGGATTTTGTTACAGAAAATTCCAAAATTTCAAAAGAGCAATTTGAAAAATATATGATGGCTACCGGGGAAATGGCCACAGATGTTGGCACGATTTTATACGGTAAAGAAGCAGTATCTTCCGGTCTGATTGATCAATTAGGCGGCTTAAACGATGCCCTGCAGGCTCTGCACCAAATGATTGATATACAAAAGAGAGAAAAATCTGCTTCAAAAGGTTAATTTTTTTATAACAGACTGGAAATTTGAATAGTTTTATGTTAATATAGATGTAATTATGTGCAGAGGAGGATAAAATATGAACCTTAGCTGGTTTGAAAGTATTTTATACGGCTTTATTTCCGGCATTACAGAGTTTATGCCGTTATCTTCCTCTGCGCACCAGGATATCTCTTTGCTTTTGTTTGGCGCGGAGCAAAGAGACCCTGTTCGGGATTTTGTAGTACATATTGGTATGTTGATTGCGCTGATATTTACATACAAATCAATGCTGGAGCAATTACAGCGCGCAAAGGCGCAACGAAGCTTTCGTAGCGGATATGAATTTGTGTCCAAACAGCGTATGGATGTCCGGTTTATGAGAAGTGCAACCTTGCCGATGTTGATTTGCTTGATTGCATTGACCTATATTTTTCGTTCTGCCAACGGAAATTTACTTATGATATCCGGTTTTCTGCTGTTAAATGGAATTCTGTTATTTATCCCCGGAAGAATGCTTCAGGGGAATAAGGATTCCAGGGCGATGTCCCAATTTGACGGAGTTCTAATCGGTGGGTTTGCAGGCCTGGGCGCTTTGACCGGGGTTTCCCGGATTGGCTGTTTTACAGGCTTATCTATTGCCAGAGGCGCAGACAGGCAGCAGGCTTTACAATGGGCAATTATTTTAAGCGTACCGGCCTTAGTGTTGCTTTCGTTTTTGGATGTATTGCAGATGTTTACTGTGGGATACATTCCTTTCTGGAGAAGTTTTTTCACATATCTTCTATCCGGAGCAAGTGCCTTTGCCGGTGGTTACTGCGGACTGAAGCTTGCCGGACTGATAATGGCACGAGCTGGTTTTTCCGGTTTTGCTTATTACAGCTGGGGCGTTGCTCTGCTGTTATTCATTCTCTATTTGTTTGCAGTTTAAGGAGGGGCATATGGCTAATAAAAAACGCAAATCACAGGCTCAGCTCGCTGCTGAAAAATCAAAGACAAAAAAGAAGTCGCCTGCTAAAAAGGCCACTCCTCAAAAAGCGGAGATCAAGGAAATTCCTGTCCGACTCATTAGTTCTCTGGTTTGTCTGGGATTGTTTATCCTTTTCGCTGTTGCCTTTTTTCTGCCGGAAGGTGTGCTGTTGGCTTTTTTAAGCAATTTTATTCACGGTCTTGTGGGAAAAGCAGGCTTTGTCGTTGCAATCCCCGTCTTGCTTTATCTGTTTATTATCCACGCTTTCAGTGGCAATCGTCCTATTCAGGTTCGTACAATTGCCCTTAGTGCTTTTGTGTTAATCTGTGGATGTATTTCTCATTTGGTGTTAAATCCCGAAGGACTGCCCTCCGGCGTTGCTTTTGTGCAGGAGCTGTATATGGGCGGTGCAGATGGCACCACTGGTGGCTTGGTTTGCGGTGGTATTGCAATTCTGATTAAATTGCTCTGCGGTCCGATTATTTCTTACATAGTATTGGTACTTGCAGCATTAATTCTTCTGCTGGCCGGTATGCAAATCACCATTCCCAGCATCATTCGGGCGATTAAGAACAGACCCCGTCCGGATTTTGAGGATGTTCCTCAGCCCCGTGAAGAGCCGGCTGCAGTGGTGGTAAACCATATTGCTAACAAGCGGATTGAATATTTGGAACGCCGCCGCCAAATGGCAAAAGAGGAACCGGAAGAGGATTTCATTGAGGAAGAGATCCAGAAGAATAAACCGATAGAAAAAAAGCAGTCCTCCGGTAAGTTGGATGCGATTATGAGTCAAATAGGTGGCGATGTGGATGAGCCGGTCAATGCTGCCGGAACTGCACAGGAAGCTTACTTTGAGGATCCGGAAATTTTGCCGATAGCCAATAAACCGGTTGAACCGGTACCCTCCGAAATGCCGCCTTTGGAATTGGAGAAGATTCCTGAGATGGTTCCTACGAAGGAGCAAATAGCATCTGTTGCCAAGGAAAAGGTAAGCGCAAAGGATGCAGAGGCTTCTGCTGCAGAGGTGGCAATGGAAATTGCCCAGCAGGAAGAAATCGAAAAACCGGAATATTGCTTCCCGCCCATTGACCTTCTGAAATTGCCCCACGGCAGTGCCGGGGATGGCACTGCAGAGATGCGTGAAAACTCCCGTAGATTGAACGATACTCTGGCAAGCTTCAAAATTGATGCACATATTATCAATGTTACCCGTGGTCCCAGTGTCACTCGCTATGAGGTAGAGTTGGAGAAGGGTGTTAAACTCAGTAAGCTAACCTCTGCTGCAGATGATATCGCATTGAGCTTGGGCGCTACTGGTGTCAGAATTGCGGCAGTACCCGGAAAAATTTCTGTTGTAGGCATTGAGGTGCCTAACCGGGCAGTCACAATGGTTTCTCTGCGTGAGGTTATTGATTCCCAGGAATTCATTAAGGCAAAATCAAAATCCTCATTTGCGGTTGGTAAGGATATTGGCGGAAGCTGTATTGTTGGCAATATCTCCAGATTGCCCCATATGCTGATTGCCGGCACTACAGGTTCCGGTAAATCTGTGTGTATGAATTCCATCATCATTTCGCTTTTGTATAAGGCAAGCCCGGATGATGTAAAGCTGATTATGGTTGACCCCAAAATGGTTGAGCTTGGAATTTATAACGGGATTCCACACCTGCTAATCCCTGTTGTCACCGATCCCAAGAAAGCCGCTGGCTCTCTGCAGTGGGCGGTTACAGAAATGATGAGAAGATATAAGGCGATGTCCGATGTAGGCGTCCGAGACTTGGAGTCTTATAACAGCATTATTGAAAGTCAGGAAGTAGACGGCAAGAAGATTCCGCAGGTAGTTGTCATTATTGACGAGCTGGCGGACTTGATGTTGGTTGCGGCAAAAGAAGTGGAAGAGTCCATTTGCCGTATAGCACAGATGGGCCGTGCTGCCGGTATTCACCTTGTTATTGCTACGCAAAGGCCTTCGGCAGATGTGATTACCGGTCTTATGAAAGCCAATATTCCTTCCCGTATCGCTTTTGCTGTTGCATCTGCAATGGAGTCCCGTATCATTTTGGATACTCAGGGCGCAGAAAAGCTGGTGGGCAAGGGTGATATGCTTTATGCACCCATCGGCAACGGAAAGCCTCGCCGAGTGCAGGGTTGCTTTGTCAGTGACCCAGAGGTGGAAGCGGTTGCCAATTATGTAAAATCCAATTTCTCCACCGATTACGATCAGCAGGTTATGGAAGAAATTGAGAAAAAAGCACTGCAAACAGAAACAAAATCCAATTCCGGTGCGGTTTCCGGTGAACCTACTTCTGATGAGTTATCCGGCGATGATATGCTTCCGGCTGCGGTAGATGTTATTTTAGAAACAGGTCAGGCTTCTGTTTCTATGCTGCAGCGCAGATTAAAGCTTGGATATGCCCGTGCGGCAAGAATTGTGGACGAAATGGAAGAAAAGGGAATCGTTGGTCCCTTTGCCGGTAGCAAACCACGAGCGATTTTGGTGACGAAGGAGCAATGGAATGCAATGAAAAACGGCGGTGGTGACCAGTTGGATTTTCAGGATATCCCGGAGCAGGAAGACTTTGAATAATTGAAAAAATAATCAGCAGCTTTGGCTGCTGATTATTTTTTTGCATATGCTTGTCTATTTCACATAGTCTTGCAATGGGAGTGATGCAAATGATATGCGCATGGGAATCGTTTATCAATATTCTGCCGTTGTGGATGCGTACTGAGGTGGACAGGCGTGGTAGGGAAAATATGGAGGAAATCCGTTTGCGGTTAAATCAGCCACCGGAGCTTGTGTTTCGCGGTAAATGTATTTCCTTAGGGAAGAAGGTTTCCGTAGACGACATATCCTTCTGCATCAATGTTGCATCACGGTATTCGCCTTGGGCAGCCTCCACGATAGACAGTGGATATATAACAGCGCCTGGTGGACATAGAATAGGTATTTGCGGTAATGCAGTTGTCACAGAGAAGAAAATGACAGGCATTCGGTCTCCAACCTCACTGAATATCCGTATTGCAAGAGATTTTCCGGATCTGGCTGAGAAGGCAGTTGTGTATGCCGGTTCTGTGCTATTGATAGGTCCACCCGGATGCGGAAAAACCACGCTTTTGCGAGACCTAATTCGCCAATGCTCGGACAGGCTTGGTGAATTTGTTTCTGTTGTGGATGAGAAAGGGGAGATCTTTCCTTTTGTCAATAATCTGCCCTGTTATGCTACAGGGGTTCACACAGATGTTTTGACAGGCTGTAGTAAGGAAGAGGGAATTATGGCTGTGCTGCGCAATATGACGCCGCAAACGATCGCTGTTGACGAGATTACAGATAAATCTGACTGCGATGCCTTACTGCATGCCGGATGGTGCGGTGTAAAACTACTGGCTACCGCCCACGCAGGAAGCCGTTATGATTTAGAACACAGAGTGATTTATAAACCGCTTTTAGAAAGCCGGTTGTTTGAAACACTCATTACAATACATAAGGACAAGTCTTGGACAGGGGAGCGTTTACATCCATGAATTTCAAAATTCTAGGTGCCATATTGGTGATTACCGCTTGCGGCGGTTACGGTTTTTTAATTGCAATGCAGCATAAGAAGGAAATCCGATATTTGCGCAATCTTTCATCAGTTTTAACATTCATTGACTGTGAATTACTGTTTCATTTAACTCCGCTTCCGGAGCTGTGCAGACAAGCCGGCGACCTGTCCGTGGGAATTCTTGATAAGTTGTTTTACACACTTTCCAAGGAATTGGAGCATCAGATTTCTCCGGATGTGCATCAATGTATGCTGGCTTCCATTTCCCAGTGCAAGGAGTTGCCGGCGAAAACGAAGTGCTTGTTGGCTCAGTTGGGCACTGTTCTTGGCCGCTTTGATTTGGAGGGTCAAAAAAAGGGTTTAGATGCTATTAAGGCGGAAACGAAGCGCGTTTTACAAGAGTGCTCAGAAAACCAGGATGTTCGAATCCGAAGCTACCAAACCCTTGGTGTATGCGCCGGTGCGGCAGTTGTGATTTTATTTATTTAATATGGATATTGATTTAATCTTTAAAATAGCAGCAATCGGTATCATAACATCCATTTTGAACCAGGTTTTATCACGAAGCGGCCGGGATGAGCAGGCTACAATGACAACCTTGGCAGGACTTGTGGTGGTGTTAATGATTGTTGCGCAAAAAATTGCAGATCTATTCGACCTTGTGAAGACATTGTTTGGTTTTTAATGGAAACATTTTTTAAGGTATCCGGGGGTATCCTGATTGCCCTGGTTTTTTATTTAATCCTCACAAAAGAAGGAAAGGATATATCACTGCTGCTGACGGTTGCGGTTTGTACAATGGTAATTTTAGCGGCTGTCCAATTTATAAAACCGTTGATTACGCTTATTGAGCAGTTGCAATCCATGGGAAATCTGGATAATCAAATGCTGGAAATATTATTAAAATCCGTGGGAATTGCGCTTGTATCAGAGGTGGTCGGTCATATTTGCAGTGATGCAGGAAACGGTGCGATGGCCAAGTCTGTTCAGCTATTTTCTTCCGGCGTAATCTTATATTTATGTGTACCTTTATTTACGGGACTGCTGGATTTGGTGGAAGAAATTTTGGTGGCAATATGAGAAAAATATTTATTCTGATTTTGCTGATTTTTACGGTTTGTATTCCCGTAAAGGCAATGGAATTCACTCCACCAGACGCACCGGATTCTGCTCAGGATTTAATACCAAAAACTCAAAGTACATTTACAGAGGACATATGGTATATCCTGAAAAATGCGATTAGCTCTCTACGACCGGATATTTCCCAGGCTGCTTCGGTATGTGCCGGTTTGATTGCGATTTCGTTGCTTGTCTCGTTGGTGAAAAGCTATGCTTCGGTGTCAATTCAAGCTACGGAGCTTGCAGGAACTCTGTGCGTTGGTATACTACTTTTGAAGCCCACAAATGCTTTTATTCAGCTCGGCATTGAAACTGTTACTGAGTTGTGTGAGTACGGAAAACTCCTGTTACCGGTCTTAACAAGCGCTATGGCGGCGGAGGGAGGCCTCACCACCGCTACAGGACTGTATACAGGAACAATTCTTCTTAATACATTTTTAAGTATTTGCATTTCAAAATTACTCATACCGTTAGTCTATATTTTTCTCGTGTTATCTGTTGCAAACAGTGCAGTAAGCGAAAATATTCTAAAGAAATTAAAAGACTTTTTGAAGTGGCTTATGACTTGGATCTTAAAAATAACACTGTATTTATTTACGGGTTTTCTAAGTGTTACCGGCGTAGTAAGCGGCACAGTGGATGCTGCTTCCGTTAAGGCAACTAAAATTGCCTTATCCGGTGTTGTTCCGGTGGTTGGCGGTATCATTTCCGATGCATCGGAGGCAATACTTGTCAGCGCCGGTGTGCTTAAAAATGCGGCTGGTATTTACGGTATTTTGGCTATGGTGGCCATCTGTGTGACACCTTTTCTTCGCATTGGTATTCAGTATATACTGCTGAAGCTTAGCGGTGCTGTATGTGGTGTATTTGCAGAGAAATCCACAGTAAAGCTAATAGAGGATTTTACAACAGTAATGGGATTTCTGCTGGCTATGACCGGAAGCGTATGCCTTCTGCATTTGGTCAGTACAGTCTGCTTTATGAGGGGGATAGGCTAATGGAATTTGTGCGCCAATATCTCATATCCATAATTGTTGCATCTGTCATTGTGGGGATTATATCCAGATTTATAAATAAGAAAAACAGCAATTTTGCTGTAATTAGGCTAATATGCGGGATATTTTTGTCTTTTACAATATTAAATCCTCTTTTTAAGCTTAAAATCGAGAAGATTGGCGATTTCTACATTGGCATCACTGAGGATGCAAGTTCCGTTGTATCAGAAGGAAAAGAAATGGCAGGTGATGCCGCCGGTGAAATCATAAAAGAGAAATTGGAAGCATATATTTTGGACAAAGCGTCAACATTGCAACTGGATGTGGGCGTAGAGCTTACCTTGGATGAAAATTTGCCACCTTCACCGCAAACGGTTACGGTTGTTGGCGATATTTCCCCTTACGCTAAAAATGTTCTGTCTGCGTTTTTGGAGAAGGAGATTGGAATTGCAAAGGAGAATCAGCGATGGCGATAAAAACTTTGACAGATAAGGCAATTTCCTTCATAAAGAAATATCGGTATGTTTTTTTGATTTTTATGATTGGCATTGTACTGATGTTACTGCCCACACAAAAAAGCGAACAGTTATCGCAATCTTCTACACCGGAGACAGTGTGTGAGCCATCCTTTGAAGAACGGTTATCTGAAATGCTGTGTTGCGTAGAGGGGGCAGGGGATGTAAAGGTTATTCTCACCGCATCAGAGGGTGAGCAAATATTATACCAAATGGATGTTGATCGTTCCGGCAGTGGTGATAATGGTTCGGAACGCACAGACACGGTTATTGTTTCTGATGCACAGCGCAACGAAACCGGACTCATAAAACAAATCATTCCTGCGGTATATAAGGGCGCAATTATTATGTGCCAGGGCGCAGATGATCCCAGCGTATGCTATTGTTTGGTGGATGCGGTATCAAAGCTCACCGGTCTTGGTGCAAATTCTATTTCTGTCTTGAAAATGAAATGATTAGGAGGCTATTTATGAAAACTTGGAAGAAAAATTTAGTTGCAGGGGCTGTTCTGGTGACGGTATGTGCAGGTATCTATGTAAATTGGCTCTATACGGAAAATCAAACTACCGCAAATTTAACAGATACACTGAACGAGGATAAGATTATGTCTGCTGATATGCTGGTTATGAATGACGGCTCTGCCTTGTCGGACGGACTGGAAGCAGCGAATAACACAATCACAGATTATTTCGCAGCCGTCAGACTTTCCCGTCAGGAGGCCCGTGACAGCGCTGTAGGACTGTTACAAGAAGCAATGGCATACAGTGATGATGCCCAATCTGCACAAACCAACAAGAAATTGGAAGACCTGGTACAGCTTGCCTTATGTGAAGCGCAAATAGAAAGTCTTGTCATTGCAAAGGGCTATACAGATTGTGTTACTTATATCAGTGATGAAGGAGTGTCTGTTGCAGTTGCTGCCCCGGAAGGTGGTCTTGTAAAAGCGGATGTGGCTGTCATTGCGGATATTGTGATGACCCAATCTGAATTCACCATGGAGGACATTCGGGTTGTAGAGGTCCAATAATATGCACCCCAAAGGTTATACCTTTGGGGTTTTTTGCATTATCCGCAGAAAACAGTTGTATTTTTTTTGATTTGTGTTACAATAATTTCAAACAGGTCATAAAAAATGACAGGGAACTAGGAGGTACTTATTATGGCTGATAATAAGCAGTATATTACCCAGGAACAGGAATCCGGCAGTGTTTTGATTTCCGAAGATGTAATTGCTTCCATTGTGGATAATGCAATTAAGGATGTGGAGGGTATTGTCGGTTTAAGCGTTAAGCCCGGTGCTGATATTGCTGAAAAGATTGGCAAGAAAGCCTGGGGAAAGGGCATCAAAATTATGATTGCTCAGGATAATGCCATGAGCATTGACTGCAATGTAAACATCGGTTACGGTCAGAGCGTCATTACCGTTGCTAAAGCTGTTCAGGATGCAGTGAAAGCCGCAGTGGAATCCACCACCGGTGTTAGCGTTACTGCCGTAAATGTAAATATTTGCGGTATCATCCGTCAGTAAGGAGCATTTATGACAAGAGCAAACGCCAGAGAGCTGGCAGTACATTTGATTTATGCCCGTGAGTTTACCGGGGAAGACCCGGAGCAGATTATTGCCAGCAGATTAAACAAAGAGTATTATTCTTTGCTTTCCAAGGAAAACCAAATTTATGCGGAAATGCCCTCCGGCAAGCAGGTTGCTTATTTGGATACTGTGGTTGGCGGCGTTGCCAATCGTTTAGATGAACTGAATGCGCAGATTCAAAAGTTTTCCATTGGTTGGGATGTTTCCCGTATTTCCAAGCTAGCTAGGGCAATTATGCAGTTGGCTATTTTTGAGATTCTCTATATTGCAGACATTCCCACTGGAGTTGCAATTTCCGAGGCTGTTCGGATTGCTAAAATGTATGACGGTGATGACACCGGAGCGTTTGTAAACGGTATTTTAGGCGCATTTGCCCGGAGTTTAGCTACTGAGGTACAAGGATGAGTGTTATTGGATTTGACACCAGCAATTACACCACATCTATTGCATACTTTGACGGCCAGGACGGCGTCAATCAATCCAAGCTGCTTCCTGTTAAGGAAGGAGAGTTGGGTCTTCGTCAAAGTGATGCTGTTTTTTACCATACAAAAGGCCTGCCGGAGCTTTCCGACAGGCTGTTTTGCGATATAGATATTGATACGGTTACTGCAGTGGGCGTCAGCACGCGGCCCAGAGCCGTTGAGGGCAGTTATATGCCTTGCTTCTTGGTTGGATATTCTCATGCTAAACTTCTTGCAGACGCTTTGCACGTGCCTCTTATAGAGTGCTCCCACCAGCAGGGACATATTGCCGCATCCTTATGGAGCGCAAACCGGATGGAGCTAATGGATATGCCTCATTTAGCTTGGCATTTATCTGGTGGAACCACAGAGCTGTTGCTTGTAGAGCCGGACGGTATGAATGTACGGTGTACCAGAATTGGTGGAACTTCCGATATTTCTGCCGGACAGTTAATCGACCGCACCGGTCAGCTTTTAGGCCTGCCGTTCCCGTCGGGTAAGCATTTGGATGCCATTGCTGCAGATGCACAAAATACAGATACTTTTCATATCAAATGTCCTGAACTGGAATTTTCCTTTTCCGGGCTTCAGAATAAGGTTCAATCTTATTGGTATAATTGTCAAAATCAGGCGGAGACAGCTGCCTTTGCGTTGCGCTGTGTTTGTTATGGCATTGGTAAGGCGACTCAAAACGCAATGAAGCGATATCCTGATTATCCGGTTGTTTTTTCAGGCGGTGTGGCGTCCAACTCGATGCTTCGTAAATATATAGCGGATTTGAATCCCATTTTTTGCCAGCCCCAGTTTTCTACGGATAACGCAATGGGTGTTGCAGTTTTATCTTATCGCTGTCAGGAGGGATAGTATGGAGCGTCAGGTTCTGTCAATCTCGCAAATAAATGAATACATCCAGCGCCTGATGGATCGGGACCTGTTGCTTGCCGGGGTTGCTGTGCGTGGCGAAATCAGCAACTACAAGGTGTATCCCTCTGGGCACCATTATTTCACCTTAAAGGATGAAGGCGCCAGCTTGAAGTGTGTTATGTTCCGTAACAGTGCATTGCGATTGCGCTTCAAGCCGGAAAACGGAATGAAAATTATCGCAATGGGCAAGATTTCTGTTTATCCCAGAGATGGTGCATATCAGCTTTATTGCTCTGCAATGGCGCTGGATGGGGTAGGGGACTTGCATGCAGCATTTGAGCAGTTGAAGGTAAAACTTGCGGCGCAAGGACTTTTTAATCAAGAACATAAGAAACCGTTGCCTCAATATCCGGGTGTAATTGGAATCATCACCAGTTCAGCCGGTGCGGCTGTCCATGATATACTCCGAATTCTGCGAAAGCGCTATCCTTTAACGAAGGTTCGTCTATTACCGGTGCGTGTTCAGGGTGCAGAAGCACCGGTTGAAATTGCAAGCGCCATCCGATATGCAAATTTGCATAACCTTGCCGACTTGCTGATTGTAGGAAGAGGCGGCGGCTCATTGGAGGACTTATGGGCTTTTAATGATGAGCTGGTTGCTCACGCCATCTTTCAGTCGAAAATTCCGGTCATTTCGGCCGTTGGACACGAGCCAGATATAACAATATCGGACTTCGTTGCAGATTTGCGTGCTGCCACGCCTTCTAATGCCGCAGAATTAGCAGTTCCGGATCAGGATGCTCTGCGCCAGCAATTAGACACGATGCAGGATACTATGCTGACTGTGTTACAGCGTCAAATCAAGAGCGCAAGGCAACATTTGAGTGCTCTGTCCGGCAGTGCGACATTACAAAGCCCTGTGCAATATCTAAATTTACGCAGAGAAAATTTGAAACACATATATACACGGCTATGTGTCTGCGGACAGCAAATTGTTTCCGGAAAAAAACAGGGATTTATTTCATTAGCGACGAAGCTGGATGCTATGAGTCCACTAAAAGTTCTGTCTCGTGGATATGCAATGGTACAATCCGACAACGGTACGGTTATCCGGACGGTGCAGCAGGTTTGCCCCCAGGATAGTGTCCGAATTTCCTTATCTGACGGTGTGATATCTGCAACAGTTCAAAATATCAGGGAGGAACAGGTATGAACGAAAAGAATAAAAGCTTTGAGGAAAATATGCAGCGTCTGGAGCAAATTGTAAGAGCGATGGAACGAGGCGATGTGGCTCTGGAGGAATCCTTGAAGCTGTTTCAGGAGGGCACAGGCCTTGTTGCACAGTGCAGTAAGCTTTTGGACGACGCAGAACTTCAGGTGAAAAAAATCTCCGCTAACGCTGATGCAGAGCCTGTAGAAGAGGATTTTCTTAATGAAGAATAATTATGATATGATAATTTCTGAGTACCGTGAGTATATTGAGGAGTTTTTAGACCGACAGTGTTTTCAATACGATTCCGAGCCGCAAAAAACGCTGTTTTCTGCAATGCGATATAGCCTTTTGGCTGGAGGAAAAAGACTACGCCCAATTTTTGTATATGATTTTTGCAGAATGTGCGGCGGAGATTGGAAGAATGCATCCAATTTTGCTGCAGCAGTAGAGATGGTGCATACATACAGCTTGATTCACGATGATTTACCCTGTATGGATAATGACGACTATCGCAGAGGCAGACTGACAAACCACAAGGTTTATGGCGAGGCCATTGCAGTCTTATCCGGTGACGCACTTTTGACTGCGGCGTTTCAATTTCTTGCCAAGGCGGACTACTCTGCGCAAACCCGTATTGATGCAGTGAATGTGCTTGCAGAATGTGCCGGTGAGCTTGGTATGGTTGGCGGTCAGGTTTTGGATATGCAAAGCGAAGAAAGAGACTGTACCGAGCAAGAGGTTATTGATATTCAAAGCAGAAAGACCGGTGCATTAATTCGTGCCAGTTGTATGCTTGGTGTTTTGGCTGGCGGTGGCAGTAAAAAGCAGCTTTCCGCAGCCGGAGAGTTTGCCGGCCATTTAGGTCTGGCCTTCCAAATTCGTGATGATATTCTGGATGTGATCGGCGATGCGGAGGTGTTAGGCAAGGCTGTTGGCGTAGATACGCAAAAGAACACCTTTGTACATCTTTATGGCTTGGAAAAATGCAATCAATTGGTGCAATATCATACCCAAAAGGCTATTGAAGCCTTGTCTGTCTTTGAAAACAGTGAATGTATGGCTGCCCTTGCCAATTCATTAACAAGTAGATTAAAATAAATAAATCCCGGGATTTTCCCGGGATTTTTTCTTACATATCAAAGGATGGGTTCATACTATAGACATTCTTTTTGTTTAGCTTTTCTCTTAATAACTCCAACGCTTCACCAAAACGCTGGAAATGCACGATTTCTCTTTCACGAAGGAATTTAATCACATTATTCACGTCAGGGTCATCGCTAAGGCGAAGAATGTTAACATAGGTTACTCTTGCTTTTTGCTCAGCAGCCAAATCTTCGGTTAAATCTGCAATGGGGTCACCTTTTACAGCTATAGTTGCCGCATTCCAGGGTGTACCCGATGCAAATTGCGGATAGACGCCTACAGTGTGATCCACAAAATAAGGTGCAAAGGCTGAGTCTTGTATTTGAGAATCCTTCAAATTTCTTGTTAATTGATGCACAATTGCGCCTACCATTTCCAAATGACCGAGCTCCTCGGTGCCGATATCGGTAAGCAAGCCCTTAAGTTCGTCAAAGGGCATAGAGTATCTTTGTGACAAGTAACGCAGGGATGCGCCTAGCTCTCCATCAGGTCCGCCATATTGAGAGATAATAATGGAAGCCAGTCTCGGGTTCGGTTTGTCGATTTTAACAGGGTATTGCAATTTTTTATCATAAATAAACATATCTTAAACCTCCCGATTCTTCGCATATTCCCAGGGCCAGGGTTCATCCAGCCACCTGTATGGGCCGTCTTCATGAGACATATGCGTCAATGGACCGCATTGTTTCTCATATTCTTTCCTTCCGTTATGATACATCTTTTGATAACTTCTGTAGAGCTCCAGCGCCTCGATGTCATCCCTGTGCGTGTCGAGATACAATGCAAGCTCCTGAATCATAAATGCCATCGTTTGCAGTTCAGTCAGTGGTGTGATAGGCAACTCATTTTTATTTACCATTCCCAAGAAGGGTAAATCCAGCCCAGGAAACAATGTGCCCCGCACCAATGCTTTGCGTGCCTCATATTTTGGAGCGTTTTCGAGCTGAAATGGAACATAAGGGTTTGCCAGAGGTGCCATAGCAGGCAGTCGACCGTGATAACCGTGTGCCTGATTTTGGTTCTTATCCAACGGTAATTCCTCCAATCAAATTATGGTGGGAACTGTCGTTCCTTGGTATACTATGCCGGATTTTTCCGGGATGTTCATAATGCTTATGGACAATCATAATTTTTAGGGAGGTGGTTTTGTGAAGCTGTTGAAAAAACTAACACCCTATTATGTGGTGATCATAATTATATTTGCATTTGTTGCAATTTCATTAAACAAAACGGTTACTGTTGTTACCGAAAATTCCGGATTCGTACCGGGTCATTGCATTATCATTGATGCAGGGCATGGACTGCCGGATGGCGGTGCCACATCCTGCACCGGTGTGTTAGAGAGTGATATAAATTTGGAGATTGCATTAAAACTTCAGGATTTCTGCCACCTGTTGGGATTTAGCACAATAATGATACGAACTACAGAAGATTCTGTATACACAGAAGGGGAGACGATTGCCGCCAAAAAAATATCGGATGTAAAGAACCGGGTTAGAATTGCAGCCGATACACCAAACGCTATATTTGTCAGCATACACCAAAATCATTTCTTGCAGCCTCAATATCACGGAGCTCAGGTGTTTTATAACGCAGTAGGGGAGAGTGCAGGTTTGGCAAAATTACTGCAGGATCATTTTGTGAAGACCATAAATCCAGGCAGCAATCGCAAAGCAAAACGGTCGGAAGGTGTTTACATTATGAAGAATATTCCCTGCGAGGGTATTCTAATCGAATGCGGCTTTTTGTCAAATCCAGAGGAGGAGGCCCTGCTTCGTACACATTCTTATCAAATAAAGGTTTGCGCAGTGGTTGCCACCGGATTAAGTTCCTTTCTAAATGCCAGGGGCATCACTTGACCAGGCCTCAAACGACTGTTATAATATAGATAGATTATATAGAATGGAGCAGTACATATGGCAAAGGCAAAAGTTGTTTATTTTTGCACATCCTGCGGAAATGAGACGCCTAAATGGCAGGGTAAATGTCCCTCCTGCGGTCAATGGAACACGCTGCAGGAGCATATTGAAAAGCCGGCAACTGCAGGCAGAAGCAATGGCGTTGGTATGAGCAGAAATCCTGTGCGTCTTCATGATGTTGATACAACAGATGAAATTCGTTTTACTACAGGAATATTTGAGCTGGACAGAGTTTTGGGCGGCGGCGCTGTGGATGGTTCTCTGGTGCTTGTGGGCGGCGCACCCGGAATTGGCAAATCTACCTTATTGCTTCAAATTTGCAAAAGCCTTTGCACGAACCGAAAGGTACTGTATGTATCCGGCGAAGAAAGTGAAAAACAATTAAAAATGCGGGCCCAGCGAATAGGCGTTATGCCGGATGAACTTTATATTTTGTCTGAAACACGACTGTCTGATATTTTGGAAGCGACAGATGAAATTAAGCCTGACATTTTAATTGTTGACTCTATCCAGACACTTTATAACGAAGCCAGCGAATCTACCCCTGGCAGCGTCTCTCAGGTTAAGGATTGCACAATGTCATTAATGCAGTTGTCCAAATCCCAGGGTATCACCATTTTTGTGGTTGGTCACATCAATAAAGACGGCGCCATTGCCGGCCCTAAGGTTTTGGAGCATATGGTTGATTGCGTTTTGTATTTTGAGGGTGACTCTAATTCCTCCTATCGGCTTCTGCGTGCCGCTAAAAACCGTTTTGGCTCTACCAACGAGATTGGTGTCTTTGAAATGGTTGACAGTGGTCTTAAAGAGGTGCCGAACCCCTCACAAATGCTTTTAGAAGGTAGACCTCAGGGTGCATCCGGTACTTGTGTCGCTTGTGTAATGGAGGGCACACGGCCGATTTTAGCTGAAGTCCAGGCTCTTGTTGCTAAGACATCGTTTAATGTGCCAAGAAGGACCTCGGACGGTTTTGATTTTAACCGTGCTGCACTTCTGTTGGCAGTAGCCGAAAAGAGGGCAGGACTGAAATTAAGTGTGTTTGATGCCTATATAAATGTAATCGGAGGCCTCCGGCTTGACGAGCCGGCTGCAGATTTGCCTGTTGCCTTGGCTGTAGCATCTTCTTATAGAGATGTTGCCATTGCGGATGATTTGGTGGCAATTGGCGAGGTGGGACTGACCGGTGAGGTTCGTGCAGTCTCTCATATGTCGCAAAGATTAACGGAGGTATATCGCCAGGGTTTTACCAAATGCGTAATCCCCAAATTTGGTTCTGAAAAATTAGAGATTCCTGAGGGTCTAACGGTTTACCGTGTAAGAAATCTCCGGGAAGCAATTGAATTTGTCCTATAAAAATAATCCCTGCGTTTAGCAGGGATTATTTTAATCATCGGTAAAATCGAGCTTTGATAGGGGATTTGCTTCGGCGGCAATTTTTAATTCTGTATTTTCAATGTGGGTATAGATTTGTGTGGTGTTTAGGTTTTCGTGTCCTAAAACCTCCTGTACGGTTTTTACATCTACACCGCCGGAGAGCATCATAGTGGCCGCAGTGTGGCGCAGTTTGTGAGCTGAAAGCTGCGTGGCATCTAATCCTGCTTGTAAAAGCGCTTTTTTTACCAGCCTATGAACTGCAGAGGCACTGATACGATTGTTATCACGAGAGCCGAACAGCGCCCGATTATCCGTTAAGCATTTCTTTTCCCGTTCCGGAAGATAGGCATCAATGGCTTTTCGACAGGCAGAGCCGAAATACACAATTCGCTCTTTATTACCTTTACCAACCACGCGAATTCGATCTTCATATACATCAGATAAGTTCAAACCTACTAATTCACTGCGACGAATACCACAATTGAGAAACAGCATTAAAATTGCATAGTCTCTTTTTTGATTTTCGCCACTTACAGACCGCAAAAGTGCCGAAGATTGCTCCAAAGTGAGGTATTTTGGCAAGCTTTTTCGTAATTTTGGATACTCCATATCTGCAACAGGGTTCTCTTGAAGCTGTTTCGTTCTTACAGATAAATATTTATAGAAAGACTTTAAGGCCGAGAGCTTTCTGGCTCGTGCAGTAGGAGAAATGCCATACTCTGGGGCAGGGGAGTCAGGATTTTGCACTCTATCGTTTGCCAAATACGACAAAAAATCAAAGATATCCGATGTAGTTATGCTACGAATAAAATCAATATCCACATCCTTGATGTCAATATCGTCCAGTGTTGTATGAATGGGCATATCATTACGCATTAACCTTATAAATCGGAGAAACATACGCAAATCCAGATAATATTCTTGGATGGTACGGGGTGATTGACCTTTAATTGTTTCATGATATACCAGAAATTCTCTTAAAATGTTGGGACAGTCTGCATATTTTTGCATAATTTTAACCTCCTGCGTATAAATAGTACAATCGAATAAAATCGAACAAATGAGCGTGTTTGTATAGATAATAAGCAGTTAAAATAGGGAAATAAATACAAGTAAATAGTATTCTTATTATATGTTCAGTAAAATTATGAACAGTGCCTATACCGTAGTGACATACATATAAGGATTGAATGAAATTTCTCTTACGGCGAGATTGATGCATTTTTTGTAGAGAGATTACGACTGGCTTTGACTTAATAGATTATATCATATAAATGTGTGTCTTCGAAATACTGTGTATTTATTCAGCGATTAGAAAGCGTAAGACAGAACATAAATGAAATAATAGAATGATTTATAATACATAGATAAAGAATAACGAATAATTCATCTATAAAATGCATGCAAACATCCGGATATAATGAAATTGATAAATAACAGCAATTTCGGCATTCTGAAGCCTTAAACAGCACTTTGATTATATACTATGGGTATTATAACACAAATTATCTGCGAACGCAACAAAATTTTTATTTTGTTGCGTTCGCTTTATCCAAAGAAATAATCGGCAGTCTGCCGAGCGAACTCTCCAAGCCCTCTACCCTATGGATAAATTGGTTAAATTATAAGACATTTATTATATTTTAGATTGTATCAACAGTCTCTCACATTATAATAATTCAGAGAAAAGTGAAAACACATTTGAAATATCATTATTGTTTGTTCCGTAAATTCTATATATTTAGCTGTTATTCCCTTGTATTTCTTCTTTACATTTTTTTAATTCCATTCTAAAATATGAATAGCTATGTTTTAGGAGGCTCTGAGAATGAGTATTAAGCGCATTGGTGTTTTAACTAGCGGTGGTGATGCTCCAGGAATGAATCCCTGTGTTCGCGCCGTAGTTCGTACTGCTCTATATCACAATATCGAGTGTTACGGCATCCGTCGTGGTTATAATGGATTAATTACCGGCGATGTCATTCGTTTGGATGAAAAGAACATCAGTCACATTATTAACCGTGGTGGCACCATATTATATACCGCACGCAGTCAGGAGTTTATGACCGAAGAAGGTCAACAGCGAGCTGTTTCCACTTGCAAATTCCTGGGATTGGACGGTATTGTGGCTATTGGCGGCGACGGCACCTTCCGTGGAGCTGCAGCTCTGTCAAGGCACGGTGTTAATGTCATATGCATCCCTGCAACAATTGACAATGATATTTGCTGTACAAATTACTCTATTGGCTTCGATACAGCAGCCAACACAGCCATTGAATGTATTGATAAACTTCGGGATACTATGCAATCTCATGAGCGTTGTTCTGTTGTGGAGGTTATGGGCAGAAACGCTGGCTATCTTGCGATGTATGTCGGCCTGGCTGTGGGTGCAACTGCGGTACTTGTCCCGGAAAAGGAATTGGATTTTGAAAAGGATGTAATCGAAAAAATCCGTATAGCTCGCCTTAACGGATTTACCCACTATATGATTGTTGTGGCCGAGGGCGTCAGTTCTGCTGCTGAAATTGCTGCAAAAATTAAGGAAACAATTGATTTAGATCCTCGCGTGACCGTACTTGGACATATACAGCGTGGTGGCTCCCCTACCGGTCGGGATCGTGTTAATGCTACAAAAATGGGATATTTGGCTGTGGAGCATCTAATTGCCGGAAATAAAAATCGCATTATATGCACAAAGGACGGCCGTTTCACAGATGTGGATATCCGGGATGGCCTACAAATGAAGCGTGGTATTCAGCCCATCGAGGTTGATGTATTAGCTGCGATGACTGGAATTTAATAAAACAAAAAAGACTATCGTTTCTTTGGAAGCGATAGTCTTTTTTATGCTTTTGGATGGCATTTTTCATACACAGATTTCAGCTTTTGGTTAATCAGATGGGTGTACATTTGCGTTGAAGAAATATCTCTGTGCCCCATCAGCTCCTGCAGAGAGCCTAAATCCGCACCGTTTTCCAAAAGATGCACAGCAAAGCTATGACGAAGCGTATGCGGCGTGATTTCTTTGTCGATATGCGCTGCTTGCTGGTAGTGCTTCAGGATTTTCCAGAAGCCCTGGCGACTCATACGCACACCACTGATGTTGACAAATAAGGCCTGCTCCGTAGGAGTGGCCAGCATACTGCTGCGAACATCCTTAATATAAATGCTTAATGCTTTTAATGCAGCAGGATAAAGCGGTATAATCCGGGATTTCTTTTCGGTGCTGCATTTCACTATCCCCTGCTCCAGATTTACATCTGTTATATCCAGGTCAATTAGCTCTGTAACACGAATGCCGGTTGCATACATAAGCTCCAACATTGCCTTATCCCGATAACCCTTTGCGTCTACACAAACAGGCTGTGCAAGCAGAAGCTCAATTTCTCTGCCTGTAAGGATTTGAGGAAGCTTCTTCTCTCCCCTGTCAATGTGAATATCCATAACCGGAGTCTTTTCCAAAAAACCAGAGGAAACGACATAGCTATAGAAATTCTTCAGGCTTGCTAAGCTTCGGGAAATGGTAGCACCAGTGCGCCCCTCTGCTTCCAAATGGGCAAGAAAATCAGAAATATTCAGTTGTGTAGCATCAATAACATCCACATTTTGTGACTGACGCAGCCATTGTGAGAACTGGCGAATGTCACGCATATAAGAAGCTATGGTGTTGGCAGATGCTTGTTTCACCTTTGAAAGATAGTTTTCGTAGGCCTGAACTAAATCCAACATGAATACGTGAACCCTTCCGTAAGAATTATGATAGCAGAGATACCCCAAACGGAGAAACCACAAAGCTATCTATACAACCGATTACCAGTATCAACACAAGACACCGCAAAAGGTCATTATGCCTGCTGTTTCTATCTGATTGAATATTACGCATCACAAAAAGTAAAAGCGGCACGGATAATACAGAATCTGAAAACAGAAACAGCAAACGCAAAAGCCAGCCGGAGTAATGTAATGGGTAGACCAAGGAAGATGCGCAAAAACTAAAAGAAAAAGCTTTTAAGAATATTACCGGGATAACAGCTCCCGGCAGTGACATCCTAAAAAGAATGGCAGACAACAAAAATGGAAGAGTTAAACATGCAATCAAACCCACGACCGACAAATGACTGTTGAACAGCCCTTGCGTCCAAGAATTATGTATAGTAGAAGTTTGAATTGCACTATAGGAACCCATTAAAAGACCGGCAATCCAAAAAAAGGAAAACCAAACCAATAGTGGATTTCGGCTGATTGTACCCTTAATGTAACGAAACACCTAAAACCTCCGATGTAAAACCAAGGAAGTGGTGATTTGCATTGGTACACAACAGAAAATGCCGAAAATTATGACATTAAATATGCTTCAATACTATACACCAATTTCCAAACAATTGCAAGTTATAAATGGATAAAATTTCAATTTTTGTGAATTGTGCACATTTTTATGTAAACAATATTATGTAAACATAAAATTATGATATGGACTAAATTAATACATAGTCAAGATGTTGTCATTTTTCAAAATATCCAGCACTATATGTTGTTTTTATTGACTAGACTACTTTCTATACAAATTGCTGACATTTTAACATCACAAAATGCTTTTTGTACAATTTAACAATAAGCTTTTTTGCGTCGTTTTCTACCTGTGTTCATTTTCCCTCTTGCACATAGCAAAATTGCCCCAGCAAAACCAATTAAACTGGTTAGAATTCCAACCCAAAAGTAACCAGATACCCCATCAAGGAATAAGCAGGATACACCGACCAGAAACAGATAATAACCTAACGCGGTGATAGCACATCTTAAGATTTTTCCATCAGGAACAATCACTCCACAGATATAACACCCTACAAAAGCAGATAACACCTGAATGACCGGTTGCGCTTTTAAAAAAGTTTGGAAATCAATATATTCATTATTAATACATATTGCGCATAAGAAGCTAAACGTAAAGGAAAGTAATGCAGCAATTGTAAATCCGATTGTAATACCTTTCCACGCAGGATTATTCTTGTATTTTTTGGATCTCATAAATATCCCCTCCCCTGTTTACTTCATTGTATTCTTCATAAATAAAAAAATACCTGAAGCAACTTAAATTGCTTCAGGTATTTATAGACCAAAATTATTAGCTCATTTGCTTAACCATTTTATCTAGCAAATTTTGGGCAACATCCTTGTTTTCGCCGATGGCAGTATAGTAAAACTTAACCTTCGGTTCCGTTCCGGAAGGTCGGGCAATTACGCTTCCCTGCTCTCCCAGAATGAACTCAAGAACATTGGATCTGGGAAGCTTAATTTCAGATTGAGAATTTTCAACAAGATCTTTTGCAACACCGGTGCGGTAGTCACGCACAGCCGTTACAGCAGCGCCTCCGATACTTGCAGGAATATTCTCACGAAGCTCAGCCATCATATTAGCCGCCTTTTCCATAGCATCTGCTCCGGTTAATTCAACACTTTCTACATATGCCAGGTAGTACCCATACGTCTTGTAAAGGTCATTCAGGGCATCCAAGATGGTTTTACCTTCGAGCTTTAACGACGCAGCAAGCTCGCAAACCAGCATAGAGGCAACAACAGCATCCTTATCTCTTGCATAAGTGCCCTTAAGATAGCCACAGCTCTCCTCAAAACCAAAGATAAACTTCTGCTCCTGGCCTTTGTTCTCCAGCTCCAAAATTTCGCCGCCAATGTACTTGAAGCCGGTTAAAACCGCTTTCATAGTAACATTATATCTTTCTGCAATTTTGTCTGCCAAGGGAGAAGAAACAATACTGCGAACTACGATGGCTCCCTCAGGAATATCCATCTTTTTAGAACGAGCATTCAGAATATAGTCCATTAACAAGCAGCCCAGCTCATTACCGGAAAGCTTTACAAACCCATCACCATTCGGAACTGCAATGGCTACACGGTCACAGTCCGGGTCCGTGCCGAGAATCACATCGCAAGTCGAATTGCGAGCAACCTTATAGCTTTCATTCAGTGCAGCGTCGGTTTCCGGATTCGGATACTCACAAGTTTTGAAATCACCGTCAGGCAGTTCCTGGCAGCTTACAACAGTGGTATTAACACCCAGTCTGCCCAAAACCTCACGGACGGGTTCATTACCGGTACCACACAGAGGCGTGTACACAATATTCAGGTTGGATTTTTTGATAATCTCAGGCGCAACAGCCTCAGCCATTACAGTCTGATAATAATCTTCCCACAATGCTTGGTCGATATAAGAAATCAGACCGTCACGCATATATTCTGCAAAGCTCTTCTTTTCGGGAATAAAATAGGAAATTTTCCCTATTTTTTCTGTGACAATCGCTGCCGGTTCATCTGTCATCTGACAGCCGTCCGGACCGTAACACTTCACCCCGTTATAAGCTCCGGCATTATGACTAGCAGAAATCACAATACCGCAACCGCAGTTGAGCTTACGCACAGCAAAAGAGAGCATTGGGGTAGGCGCTAAACGGTCATACAGATAAGTATGGATACCCACCTCTGCAAAGGCAACAGCACAAGCTTCTGCAAAAACTTGAGAATTATGGCGGGAATCATAACCAATAGCAGCTTTTTGCGGCAAATCGGTTTCAGAAAGCCAAGCGGCCATTCCCTGTGCGGCACGGCGTACGGTATAATAGTTCAGTCGGTTACTGCCAACACCCATCAAGCCACGCATACCAGCAGTGCCGAATTGTAGTTCACTTCCAAATCTGCCTTTTAACTCTTCGGCATCATTTCGCACCTGCTCCAATTCCTCCTTCACAGAGATTGGCAGATCCGCAGAACACCAAAAATCATAATTCTTCAAAAAATCCATAAATACCTCCGGGATTCAAAAGACAGCTCAAAATATTTGAGCTGTCTTTCTAAATATTACTCTTCTACATCCAAAACAGCAGCGTTGGCTTTCTTCTCCTGATTTTCAATCAGAGCCTTGAATTTTGTCCGGGTATCCCGCACATCCTCCAAGGAAATTGCAATTGCTTCCTCGGTGCGACGCAGGGCGTCGTCCATGTAGTCATTGCTGACCTTACGGAGCTCAGCCAAACGGGTCTGTGTCTTTAACACCATCTCCTGGCACTGACGTTTGGCTTCCTGATAAATTGCTTCTTCCTCAACCAGCTTGTCTGCCTTTTCCTGAGCCTGGCGAATCAGAGCCTCAGCCCCACGGCGAGCCTGACCGATGAGCTCATTGCGAGACTCAACAATTGTGCGAGCCTGCTTGAGTTCAACAGGAAGCTGCGCAATCACTTCGTCCAACATATCCAAAACCTTATCGCGCTCTACGATGCACTTATCTGCACCTAAAGGCAAAGCTCTGGCATCCTGTACCATATCATACAACGCAGAGATGATATCTTCGATATTTTGCTCGTTCATTTTCTATATCCTCCTTGGTTTATGGCAGCAATTCGCTGCTTAAAATCCGGAATTATTTGCTCTGGCAAGAAATCGGACAGGTCAACATCATAAATACCCAGTTCCTTTACCGTGCTAGAGCTTAAATACGTAAATTGGTGTTCTGCTGTTAAAAACATCGTATCCAGGTTTGGGTTAATCTTTCGATTGATTAGCGCCATCTGGAATTCATTTTCAAAATCAGAACCGGCCCGCAGACCTTTGACGATTACACAGTTTCCAACCCGTTTTGCATACTCGGCCAGCAATTCGTCTGAGGAATCAACCTCAACATTTTTTAAATCACCAACTACCCTATTAATCATATCTACCCTTTCATCTCGGGTAAACATAGGCGTTTTTGTGTGATTAACCATCACACAAACAATCAAGCGGTCAAAAATATTAGCCGCACGACGGATGATATTCAAATGTCCACTGGTAATCGGGTCGAAGCTGCCGGGATAAATGGCAATCTTCATAAAGCCCTCTCTTTAGCAATCAGTCTTTGCGATAAAGTACAAGTAATGTATTGCCGTATTTGTAATCCTTCGAGCGCTGATACCCCGAAAATTCACATGGAAGATCCTTCCCTAACGGGCGCTCTGTGACTATTATACCACTAGATTGCAAAATGTCAATTTCTGTTATCAAATTTAATGAATTTTCTAAAAAAACTTCTGCATAAGGGGGGTCTAAAAAGATGATATTGTACTTTTCTGTGCAATTTTTAAGGTAAGACATATAATCACTGCGCTTAACAAAGGCCATATCTTGAAAATTTGTTCTCTTTAGATTTTCCTTTATCAGCCTGCATGCAGATTCTTGCTCATCAACGAAAACAGCACTCTTTGCACCCCGGCTTAATGCTTCAATCCCCAACTGCCCGGTACCGCCGAACAAGTCAAGAACTGCAGCACCTGGGAGGTCAAACTGCAAAATGCTGAACATTGCTTCCTTTACTCTATCAGCCGTGGGTCTTGTAGCTAACCCATCCGGTGTTTTTAAAGAAATACCTCTTGCAGTTCCGGAAATTACTCTCATTTACTCCCCTCCCCCTTTTTGTGAAAATGCTCATAAACCGCCAACGCAGCATCTCTGGGCAAATATCTTTCTAACTGTGATAATTCTGCATTAGAAATTGCGGTAATAGATAGGAATTTTTTTAGCAACAACTGTTTTCGAACCTGACCTATACCGGGAATCTTATCCAGTTCCGAATATCTTAGACGATTGCTGCGCAGCTTTCTATGATAAGTGATAGCAAACCTATGGGTTTCTTCCTGAATATTACCTATCAAAGAAAATACGGATTGTTGGTTATCGATGCGGATTTCTTGGCCGTGTGCCGTTACCAGCGCCCGTGTGCGGTGTCTGTCATCCTTGACCATACCGAATGTAGGGAAGCTGATATCAAGCTCAGAAAATACCTCTGCGGCTGCCTGAGCGTGAGTTACGCCGCCGTCTATGAGTACCAAATCCGGCGCACCTGCAAAGCCTTTATCCTGATTTAAATAACGGGTATATCTCCGGGTAAGAACCTGCCGCATAGCTCCGTAGTCATCCTGCCCGGCCATATTCTCAAGCTTAAACCGCTTATATTCGCTGCGTCGAGGCTTTCCGTCAACAAACACTACCATACTGGCAACGATATCTGTGCCGGATATGTTGGAAATATCAAAGGATTCAACCCTTTTCAAATCATCTATCCCCAACATTTTACCCAAATTCATCAGCACCGCATTGGTTCGTTCTTCCTGGCTGGTAACCCGTTCCGCTTCTTCCTTAGCATTATTGACAGCCATTTCTACCAGGCGCATATTGTCCCCTTTTTGTGGTACACGAATGCGTGTCTTTTTGGAAAAGCGCTGTAATAACAACTCCTCAAACAAACTACTATCGTCAATTGACATAGGCAGCAGTATTACCTTAGGCGCAAATCCTCTTGACAAATAATACTGCTTTACAAGAGAAGAAACAACGGATTTCTCATCCTCCTGATAAGGTAGAAGCTCATAATCCTTATCTATCAAATTTCCATCGGAAAAATGTAGTACAGCAAAGCAAGCTTTTGCATCAGTCTGCGCAAATCCAATTACATCCGTATCTGACTTTGCGCCTGCCGTAACAATTTGCTTTCTCCCAAGGGTCTCAATTGCATGAAGCTTGTCACGAAGGGATGCTGCCAGCTCAAAATTGAGCGTCTCCGATGCTTCCAGCATCTGGGAACGAACCTTTGATGAAACGGACTTGTAGTTTCCTAAAAGAAGCTGTCTTGCCTGCTCTATTAACTCTCGATACTCCTCTTTTGTTTTCGAGCTCTGACACCAACCGGAGCACTGGTTCATATGGTATTGCAGACATACCCTGTCCTTGTCGATATCTCTTGGAAATTTTTTTGAACAACTGGGCAGCTTCAGCGTTTGCCGGATTGTTTCAAGCACATTGGCTGTCACACCTCGGCTTCCAAATGGACCAAAATATTCAGCACCATCGTCAGACAGCTTGTTGACCATAGAAATCGTCGGGTACGCATCCTTCATTTGGATCCGCAAATAGGGATAGCCCTTGTCGTCCTTTAAGAGGATATTGTATTTTGGCATATGCTGCTTTATAAGAGAGCATTCCAAAACCAAAGCTTCAAACTCCGAGGCTGCAACAATTACATCAAAATGGTCTATATTTTGAACCATACGAATGGTTTTAAGGTTGTGCGAAGCGGTGTCCTGAAAATACTGGCTAACTCTGTTTTTCAGTTTTTTGGCCTTGCCCACATAGATAACATTCTCCTGTGCGTCCTTCATAATGTAGACACCGGGAGAAAGAGGCAACGTAGAAGCCTTTTCCTTCAACTCTTCCAAAATCATAAGCCACTCCAAAAAAGACCCGCCTCAATGCGTTTTAAATGGCACTGAGGCGGAAACAAGTAAAAATCAATAAACGTCTCTTAAGAGTAATTCTTCCAGTGCAACCACAGCAGCGTCCTCATTTGCACCATCAGCAGACAAGGTAACAGCAGTGCCGGTCACAACGCCTAAAGACATAATACCAAGCAGACTTTTTGCATTCATTCTACGACTACCAACACTAAGCCAAATGCTGCAGTCAAATTCGTTGGCTTTCTGCACAAAATAAGTAGCCTGCTTATTTTGTAATCCAGATTCGCAACGAACAACCATTTCCTTAGAGATCATATCTAACACTCCATTTCTTGCAAAAAACATTCTTGCAAACTATAAACATATGATAACAAATCCAGCAAAAAAGTCAACAGTATTTTAGAAAATTGTGCATTTTACTAATTTATTTGAACTCAACAACCGTTACACCGTCTTCGCCTTCACCATATACACCCAAGCGATAGCTTTTGATAAATTTATTTTTTCTCAAAGCCTGATGTACGGCACTGCGTAAAACTCCGGTTCCTTTTCCGTGAATTACACGGACTGTGGGCAAATTGCTCCGCATCGCCTCATCCAAATATCGTTCCATAACGCAGACTGCTTCCACGCTGTCCATACCACGCAAGTCAACTTCATTGGACATAGCAGACATTTTCATTTGTCTTCCGGAATGGGCGGGTCTGCCGGCTTTTTGTGTATAGGGGTTCTCATTTTCCAGCAGATACACTTCCTCCGGCTTTGCAGTGAGCTTCAATACGCCTGCCTGAAGCTGATAAGAACCGTCCTTGTTGATTGCAATGACGCTTGCCTTAGTGCCCAGCTTATAAAGCTCCACAGTATCTCCTACCAAAATGCCTCTTGTGGGTTCTTTTCTCTGTGTATCCTTTTTAGCTGAGCGCAACTTACTCTCAGCCTCATTTAAGCTACGGCGCAACTCCGACTGTCTTTGATTGATACCCTGGGTATCCGCACTTTCAGAGAGCTGCTTTTTAAGCGCTTTGATTTCTTCCGTTGCGGCATTTGCGGCGCGTCTGGCATCTTCAATGATTTCCTGAGCTTGTGCACGGGCCTGCTCTAAGGCTCGTTCTCGTTCCTGCTCAATCTGCCGGTTAAACTGTTCGCTTTGTTTTTTAATGCTTTCCGTTTCCCTGCGGAGTCGTTCCGCTTCCAAACGAGCTCCTTCCATTTGCTGGCGTTGTTGCTCCAGTTGGGACAACACATCCTCAAAATCCTTATCGCTTTGACCAACGAGGTCACCGGCTTCCTTTAGGATATCTTCGGACAAGCCAAGCTTTCTGGATATAGCAAAAGCATTGGACTTTCCTGGAACACCAATCAGCAGCCTATAGGTCGGCTGTAATGTCTCAACATTGAACTCGCAGGAGGCGTTTATAACCCCATCAGTTCTCATTGCATAAAGCTTCAATTCCGCATAATGGGTAGTAGCCACCACACAGCTACCGGTTTTTCTGCAGAACCCAATCAACGCAATTGCCAATGCAGCGCCTTCTGCCGGGTCTGTTCCTGCGCCCAGCTCATCAAATAGGACCAGAGTCCGGCCATCACATTGCTCCACAATATCCACAATCGTTCGCATATGACTGGAAAATGTGGAAAGGCTTTGTGCAATAGATTGCTCATCACCGATATCTGCCAAAATCGCATCAAAGGTTGAAAGAACACTGCCGTCACCTGCAGGAATATGCAATCCGCATTCGGCCATCAAGGTCAAAAGACCGATTGTTTTCAATGTGACAGTTTTACCGCCGGTATTGGGACCGGTAATAATCATTGTATCAAAATCTGTTCCTAAGTGTAAAGAAACAGGAACCACAGATTTAGGGTCAATTAAGGGGTGCCTTGCATTCTTTAGCACTACCCTGCCCTGATTGTTCATTTCAGGCGCCCAAGCTTTCATCCGGTACGCAAGCTTTGCTTTGGCAAAAATAACATCCAGTCGGATAAGTGAAGCAATATTCTCTCGAATTGCATCCTTATACATTGCAGCTTGTGCGGACAGTTCCGATAAAATCCGTTCAATTTCCTTCTGTTCACGGATTTCCAATTCTCGTAACGCATTATTGGCACTAACTGCTGACATCGGTTCAATAAAATAGGTAGATCCGGTTGCAGACACATCGTGGACAAGGCCTGGAATATCATTTTTGCATTCACTTTTTACAGGGACCACATATCGCCCCTGACGAATGGTGATAATAGGCTCTCTTAAAAATTTAGAATAGGACGCAGAAGATATAATTTTTTGTAAGCCGTCCTTAATTTTGGCACTTTGAACACGCATATGCCGACGGATATCCGATAACTCCGTACTTGCAGTATCAGCAATTTCTTCATCTGAAAGAATAGAGTTATAAATCCGTTCCTCCAAAAATTTGTTGGGAGTCAATGCATAAAAAAGATTATCCAAAATTGTATGGTTGTCATTTTCATTCAGGTAATCCTTAACGGTTCTGGCACAACGGAGTACTCCCGCAATTTCTAAAAGCTCCTTCAACTGCAGGCATCCTCCCCTGTCCGCCCTGTCCAGGGAAGCGCCTACATCGCAGACGCCGGAGAAATTCAGGTTGCCCTTCATTGTGATCAGTTCAGATGCTGCAGTGGTCTCTGAAAGCAATTCACGCACATCATCCAAATCTGAGGTGGGTTTTAAATTTAAGCAAGCTTCTTTACCCAAAGCACTGCCAGCGCAGTCAGCTAATTGCGCAAACACCTGATTGAGCTCCAGCTTTATTATCGAGCGTTCGTATAGTTCTGACATAGATTTCTCCAAGATTACATTCGTAGTGTTTTATAAAAGTCCAGCGTAGAAAAGCTGTGTTCCAACTGGGTTATCAAATAGCTTTCTGCAATGTTTGCAAAATATTCTAACGATTCCTCTCCAACCTGAAATGAGAAGAGTTGTTTGCTGTCACAATAGCAGATATAGCGCATTGCCTCCAGCGCTCCGGGATTTAACGGCATCCGGATACCACTGCTGCCCAAACTGTGACAAGATGCACATTCCAATTGTCCTTCTGAAATGTTGAAAAACTCCGGTATCGAATTCTGACAATTACGGCAACCGGACAAATCCGGTGTGTAGCCGGCAATGCAGGCGCTGCGCAGTTCAAAAACCGCCTTAACCTTCATCTCCAGGGATGCAAGCTTCGCAACTGCATAAATACAATTTAATACCAGCGAAAGTAGCTCAGAATTTGGCATATCCTCCTGCGCAAGAACATCTGCAACCTGGGCAAAATATGTACACAAAGACAGTTTCCCGATATCCTTTTGTAATTCGGAAAACAATTGCAGACAGTGTGCTTCGTTAATTGTATAAAGCCCTCGGTTTTCGAATAAAAGAAATTCATTATATGCCAGCAATTGGCACGGTGCTGCAAGGGGGCTGTTTTTTCTGCGCAAGCCCCTTGCTTTCACCGTAAGTTTGCCGTGAGATTGGGTCAAAACCGTGAGCAATGCATCCGTGTCATTATAATTTGAAACCCGAAGCACCAAACCTCGGACAGTCAGATACATAGCCTTCCTCCATCTTCTTTGCCTGATTGTATAGTAAATACATTTCCGGCGCACCGGTTTCCAAAAATAAACTCCAAAGATTCTGCGAATCCATATACATCCCTCCCAAATATAGGTTTTCCGGGATGTATAAATCTTACCCTTGGAAATTATTCTCTGTAGCCAAAGTTACGCACCAGGAAATCATTATCACGCCAATTATCCTTATACTTGACCCAAGTGGTAAGGAACACTTTTGTTCCCATAAATTTTTCGCAATCTGCTCTGGACATAGAGGAGATTTTTTTCAGCATTTCTCCGCCTTTTCCGATAATAATCCCTTTATGGCTTGCCTTTTCACAGAAAATGGTTGCATCTATGTCAATAATGCCGTTATCACGCTCAGAGAACCTTGTGATTTCCACTGCCGTGCCGTGAGGAATCTCACGATCCAGGCACCACAACAATTTTTCCCGGATAATCTCTGCCATCACCTGGCGCTCCGGCTGATCAGTAGTTATGTCCTCAGGAAACAGAAGCGGACTTTCAATGGCGTATTTTTCACACTGCTCCAATAAAAGATCTACGCCGTCACCGGTTTTTGCAGAAATCGGAATAATAGCATCAAAATTTGCCACCTGTGAATAAGCTGCAATCACTTCCAAAAGTGTGTCCTTCTCTACGGTATCAATTTTGTTAATCGCCAAAATAGACGGACATTTATTGGCCTGAATTTGTTCAATAAGGCCCATCTCCTGAGGGCCAACAGAAGCAATCGGCTCCACCACCAAAATGGTTAAATCCACATCTGTAATAGAACTACGGGTCACGTTGACCATATAATCACCCAGCTTTGTTCTGGGTTTATGGAATCCCGGTGTATCCACAAACACGAATTGGGTTTCACCTTTTGTGACAATGCCGCAAATGCGGTTGCGTGTGGTTTGGGGTTTATTGGAAACAATGGCAATTTTTTCGCCAACTAAATAATTGGTCAGTGTAGATTTGCCCACATTCGGACGGCCGGCAATGGTAATCATAGCGGTTTTTGTTGTAGCCATGGTATTCTCCTTTGTATAAGTAGGTTATCGGGACATCTTAGGAATTTGAGAAGCAATCAGCTCTTCCCTGCTCCGCATTTGGGCTTTTTGTGGTCCTTCGTCCAAATGGTCATAGCCTAATAAATGCAACATTGAGTGAATTGTTAAATAGCCAATTTCCCTGCGCAGACTATGACCGAACTCCTTTGCCTGTGCTGCAGCACGTTCCAAAGAAATTGCCATATCGCCCAGGGGACAAAGTCCGGTTTCCGGGTCCAAAAATTCCTGCCAATCCTCCGGTAACTCTCCAGGAACAAGGTTAAACATAGGAAAGCTCAGAACATCTGTGGGTTTGTCCAAATTTCGGCTTGCCAAATTGATCGCCTGAATACCACTGTCGTTGGTTATCAGCACATTGATTTCACAAGGACAACTCACACCCTCAACATCCAATGTTTTTTGGATGCATTTGCGAACAATTGCATCTATAGACAATCTTTGCAGGGTGAAGTGGTCAAATGTCAAATTTATCTTAATTTTTCCCATTTTCCTTCTTCCTTTGATAGCGAATAGGTTTATTTTCCGGTTTGCTTGCAGGCGATTTTTTCTCTGCTCGTTCATAGGCGTTGATAATTTCCTGAACCAGGGCGTGACGAACAACATCGGCAGAGGTTAATCTGCAAATTGCAATATCCTTCACATCCTCCAGCACACGAATAGCATCCTTAAGGCCAGATGTTTTATCAGTTGGCAGGTCAATTTGCGTCACGTCACCGGTAATCACAATTTTAGAGCCAAAACCCAATCGAGTTAAGAACATCTTCATCTGCTCTTTTGTGGTGTTTTGTGCCTCATCCAAAATGATAAAGCTGTCATCCAATGTTCGTCCACGCATATAAGCAAGGGGCGCAACCTCAATAGAGCCCCGTTCCTGATACTTTTGAAAAGTTTCCGCACCAAGCATATCGTACAGCGCATCATACAGTGGGCGCAGATAGGGGTCTACCTTGTTCTGTAAATCTCCGGGAAGGAATCCCAGCCGTTCACCGGCTTCCACAGCAGGTCTTGTCAGAATAATCCGGTTTACGGTCCGTTCCCGGAATGCCGCTACCGCAGCAGCCACTGCCAAATATGTCTTACCTGTACCGGCAGGTCCCACGCCAATTGTAACCGTGTTTTTCTGAATTGCCCTCATATAGTTCTGCTGGCCCACAGTTTTGGCCTTAATGGGTTTTCCTTTGGCTGTAATGCAAACTACATCTTTGGCCATTTGGGCAACCTGGGCATCATTGCCTTCCTTAACCAAGGTAATCAAGTAGCGAACACGCTGTTCGTCAATGGTTTCACCTTTTGAAGCAAGAGAAAGAAGTCCATCCAAGGCACGGGCAGCCTTATCGACAGCTTCCGGCTCACCAGCGATCTTCAGTTCATTACCACGGTTAATAATGGTAACATCCAGAGCTTCCTCAATTCTTCTTATGTTCTCATCAAACGAACCAAAGACAGAAATCAAATCCTCTACTCTGTCCACGCTGACAATTCTTTCAAGTTCCATTGTGTGTTAAATTCTCCTCATATCGTACTTTACCAATCATCTCCCGGCAAACAAATCTGCCGGATAACATAAATGAATCCTCAGACGGCAAAACCTCAGTCTTACACTGCAGGATTTCACCACTAACCATATCCAAAGACAAATAGCTTTTGGCAGCCTCCTCCATCTGGACGCCAGGCGCATCCAAATCAACCCACCGGGTTTTATAACAAATGCAGGTTTCTGTAATCAAAGCAACCGGAAGCGAAAAGCCACCGGGTAAAGACAAATACTCTTCCTCATACATTCTAACACATTCGGTATGAGAAATTCCACTATCTTTCCATAAATTTATGATATTTTTTCCGATACGGAGGAAATATTTTTTGTTTTCTTGTTGAACAGATTGCCGTACTTGCATTTTTCCGGGAGAAATTGCCTGCAACTGACGAAATGTAGTCGCAAAGACTTCTGCTTCCGCCCGTTCTAAACGGATACTCAGACCACAATCTGTATATCCAGAAACCAGAACCTGTCCGCTTTTTACCCCCTGACCCACCTTACACAAGGGTGTTCCCGACAGAACTGTCATCTCCTGAATGATACCATCTCTGTCAGCTACGATACTGCAAGGTAAATTCCTTACCGGATTGCTTGTTACCTCCTTTCGTTCACGGACAGAAATTTGTGCTACACAGCCCATTGTTGTCACGCCAACCCATTGTAATTGCGGTATGGCAGAAAGCAGCCTGTTCTTAATTTTTTCGCTACGCACTTCCCTTCTGGACGAGAAGAAACCAATGCCGCATTGCTTTGCATTTTCAATAATATAGTTATCCGGAATCATAGTGTTGCCATCCACATTTACAAACAAGACCCGGGACGGAAGAAAAAACGAAAGAAATAATAATGCCAAGATACCAATAACCAAAACCGGTCTTTTGCGTAAGCTTTTTAGCTTCCAGAAAATGCCCAGCAGCGAAAGGTTCTCAAGCTCCTCTCCTCTGTGCTTTAACAGTTTATCCAGCTTCGCATACTGGTTTCTTTGCACAATTGCTTCCAGTTGTAATTCATTTCGAAATCGAATTTCAGTCAATGCTATTCCGGCTAGATTGATTGCAGTCAGCGTTTGACTTAAATCACTGCTGGTAAGGGAAATTCGATACTGACCGGAAAGAGATTTCCAAAACGCCAAATCATCACCCCCTGCACAAACTGACGCTGTCAATCGAACCGGAAATCACCAATTGTTGCTTTGTTAATTTCGATAACATTAACTGACTTCCCGAAACTTTGATATGTCCAAATTTGACTTTTACGCAAATCTCATGATCGCCATAGCCGATGACCCCTTTGTGATTTTCAACCAACACTCTATGCTCGCCTGCTATCTCAATCAAGGGAAGCGTTGGAACGGATTCGCCGGGTAAATCCATTCCCATTGTCAATCGCTCCCAAAAACTCATATCCTTCAAAGGTCACACCCCCTTTGGGTAAGTCTATGAAATTTATAGTAAGATTTTCACTTCCTGCGCATAGATATTTCTCGAGGTGTTGCAAATGAAAAAAGCACTGATCGGAACATGCTCCGCCATTTGTATGTTTGCGTTCATATTGGATGGTAAAACTGCAATCAACGGCGCACAAGAAGGGATAACGCTTTGCCTGCAATCAGTTATTCCTGCGCTGTTTCCCTTTTTAATTTTGTCAAACATATTATGCCAAAGTATTATGGACAATAAAACCATCGTGCTTCGACCATTGGGAATGCTCGCCGGAATTCCCCAAGGCGCTGAAAGCCTTATGTTACTTGGTTTTTTAGGCGGTTACCCGGTGGGAGCGCAGAATATTCACTACGCAGTCAACACCGGAGCAATTGATAGAAAAGCCGCACAGCGCATGCTGGGGTTTTGCAACAATGCCGGCCCTGCTTTTATTTTTGGAATGGCGGCAGGTCTATTTTCCAATCCCTACGCACCCTGGGCTTTATGGCTTACTCATATGATCAGTGCAATACTTGTTGCTATTGTGCTTCCCAATCGAACGGAAACGGTATGTACCATTCCGAAAACAACAAATGATAGTGCGCCTACCATTTTTCAAAACAGCATTCGGATTATGGGCAATATATGCGGTTGGGTAGTTATTTTCAGAATTGTAATTGCTTTTTGCAAACGGTGGTTCTTATGGCTGTTTCCAATGGAAATTCAGGTTTTTATCTCGGGTCTTCTGGAGCTTACCAACGGCATTTTCTTATTGATGAGCATTCCTGTTGAGGGTCTGCGTTTTGTTATGTGTGCCGCCATGCTGAGCCTTGGAGGGTTGTGTGTGGCAATGCAAACAATATTTGTAACTGGTAGTTTAGGCTGTGGATATTATTTCCCGGGAAAACTGTTACAAGGAATATTCAGCTTCATCCTCGCCCTATTGCTGCAGCCCCTGCTTTTCCAACGCTCTGATATCTTTATGTTTCACGGATTTGGCTGGGTTGTCATTTTACTCGTTCTTTCGATTCTCTTGATTTTGCTACACAGGTTGAAAAATAACAGTAGAAATTTGGCACCAAGTTTGATATAATGGAAAAAGAAACCATACAAAAGAGGTGCATTCTATGCTGTTTCGTAAGAAAATGCCCCGTTCCTGTTCATATTGCCAATACGGTGTGCTACTCAATGAGGATGAGGTTCTCTGCATAAAAAAGGGCATCGTCAATTTGAACCGGACTTGCCGAAAATTCCTCTATGACCCTTGTAAACGCATTCCGCCAAAGGCGAAAACATCTAATTTTAATAAATACGAAAAGGAAGATTTTTCGTTATAAAAAAAGTGCATCCCACATACGGGATGCACTTTTTTAGTTCAACATATCTAAGAAATCATCTTCTGACAAAATGGGTATCCCAAGCTCCCGGGCTTTACGCTCCTTGGAACCTGCGTTTTCGCCAACCACAACATAAGTTGTCTTTTTCGAGACAGAACCGCAGGCCTTACCGCCAAGCAGCTCAATTTTTTCCGTAGCCTCCTCCCGGGTGAACTTTGTTAATGCGCCCGTCAACACAAAGGTCATTCCGGCAAATCTGCTGTCGGAAATAACTCGTGTGCTTTCAAAGTTTACGCCTGCATTGCGCAGCTTTTCGATCATATTTTGAGATTGACTTTGGCCAAACCACTCCACTATAGAGATCGCGGTGACCTCGCCAATGTCCGGGATTTCCTGCAACTGTTCCACAGAGGCTTCCATCAGCTTGTCCAGGCTTCCAAACTGGCTTGCCAATACTTTGCCGGTTTTGGCACCTACCTGTCGGATTCCCAGAGCATAAATAAGCTTACTGACATCTCTTGTCTTGCTTTCGTCGATGGCAGACAGGAGTTTTTTTGCAGCCACATCACCCTTTTGCCACAGACTCTTCATCTGCTCTAAAGTCAGATAATAGATATCGGCAGGAGATTTAATAAAGCCCTTTTCAATCAGGCTATCCACAATGGCAGATCCTAATCCGTCAATATCCATAGCGTCACGGCTGACAAAATGAGAAATATTCCGGGAAAGCTGGGCAGGACATTCCACGCCGGTACAGCGCAGAAATGCGCCGTCTTCGTCCTTCTTTGTTTCTGCTCCACAGATGGGGCAATAGCAAGGCAGACGGTATGCCACAGCGTTTTCAGGGCGCTTTGTTAGGTCTACCTCCAGGATTTCCGGTATAATCTCACCGGCTTTTCGTATCAGCACAGTATCGCCAATCCGAATATCCCTTTGCGTAATAAAATCCTGATTATGCAGCGTGGCATTGGTAACCGTTGTGCCTGCCAAGCGAACAGGCTTTACCACAGCCTTGGGGGTTAATACACCGGTTCTGCCCACCTGAACCACAATGTCTTCTACCACAGTAGGCTTAATTTCCGGGGGATATTTGTAGGCAGCAGCCCACCGGGGGAACTTTGCAGTAGCACCAAGTTTTTCACGCAGGGACAGGTCATTTACCTTGATAACAGCTCCGTCAATGTCACATTGCAATTTCTCCCGGTTGTCATTTATCCACAGAACCTTTTCCTGAATATTGTCTACAGAACGGTAGGTATCGCAGGAAATAACCTTAAACTGAAGATCACGCAAAAACTGTAAGGATTCGGCGTGGGTCTTGAATGCCACACCTTCTGCATACTGGACATTAAAAATCAGAATATCCAGTGACCGTTTGGCTGTAATTTTCGGGTCTAGCTGACGCAGAGAGCCTGCTGCGGCATTTCTGGGGTTTGCAAACAACGGCTTTCCTTCTGCCTCCTGATGTTCATTGAGTTTCTCAAAGCTTTTCTTTGGCATATAGACTTCGCCGCGAACAATCAGCTTTTGGGGAGCATTGGCAATCGTCATAGGAATGGAACGAATTGTTTTAAGATTCTCTGTAACATCTTCACCAACGTTTCCGTCGCCACGGGTAGCACCACGCACAAATTTTCCGCCTTCATATTCCAAAGCAACGGATAATCCGTCAACCTTCGGTTCAACCGTAAATTCCGCATCCGGATAAGTCTCCAAGATTTTTTCAAGAAAATCCGACAATTCCTCCAGGGAGAACACATCCTGCAAGCTCATAAGCGGCACACTGTGCGTTACCTTCTCAAACTTACTCAGAGCTTCTCCGCCAACACGCTTTGTAGGAGAATCCTCCTTAGCAAATGCCGGGTACTCCCCTTCCAGGTCCTCTAACTCCCGCAAAAGTCGGTCATATTCAAAATCAGGCATTGTGGGATTATCCTGCACATAGTAAAGAAAATTCGCTTCATTGAGGATTTTGGTCAGCTCTTCAATTCTCTTTCTTGGTTCCATAATTTCCTCCGGTTTGTAAAAAAGTGTCCGGGACTTGCCCAACAATAATCGTTTCCGCTACAACAACATGACTGGATACTGTGAAATAATTGGTTTCTCCCAATACCAGCACCGCTACATCTACACTAACCTGCATATTGATTTGCTGAAGCGTTTGGTTGATGCCAGCCTCTGTAAAGCTACTGGAGAAGGATGCGTCCGAATTACGGATAGATAGGATATTTACAGGAATTTTCGGCCCTTTCCCGGATAGAAATTCCGAAAAAAACAAGCTTCCGATAGGAATACCGATATCCGAAGTATCCAGCGCTAATATTTCATCGTTAATAATATTCAAAATATCCGTCTTGAGCCGGTTTACCTCGCTCATATTTGTTTTCAATGCAGTAATCCGACCATCTAAGTCTTTCTCAAAATATACAATCCGGTCATATTGAATAACACTGTCTTCAATCTGTTTATCAATTGCATCATTGATCAAATCAGAGGTTGTGTTTCTTACCTGCGTTTCCGCAAGTCCACGGATGGTATTCCGATAGCGATAGCGGAAAAAGAAAAAAAGTACAAAGAAAAGAATACAGATCAGTGCGAGAAAACGCAAAAAACGTCGCCACATTCTGTGCATACCCCCTCCAGAGTAAAAGATATGCAAGAATTTCATATACTTTACAGCTTTTTAATCTGCACAGAGGCAGTCTTTGCCATTAGTTTTTTTGTTCCAATTCGGTCAAAGGCAATCTCCCAAAGTGCGTCGCCTCCCATTTTCATCACGGAAAGCACCATACCTTTTCCAAAGGCATTGTGTTGTACCATATCCCCTTTATTCAGCTCTAAAATGCTTACTTTCGGAGCAGATTGCACCACCTCTTTTTTATAATAAGAGGTATTAGAGCGAGGCAACTGATAGGAATTTAAGCTCGACGGATAGGAATAAACACTTCCCTTTTTCTCCACAATATCCGTCGGAATTTCAGACAAGAAACGAGATGGCAAGGATGCGTTGGTGCGACCATACAGCATACGTTGTTTTGCATAAGAAATGGTGAGCTTTCTCTTTGCACGGGTAATGGCCACATAGCACAGTCTGCGCTCTTCCTCCATTACCTCCACTTCTCCAATTGCCTGCATACCAGGGAAAATTCCGTCTTCAAAGCCGACTAGAAATACATTGGGGAATTCCAGACCCTTTGCAGCGTGCATAGTCATCATTACCACAGCATCATCACTGTCGTTATATTTTTCCAAATCCGTATATAAAGCAATTTCTTCCAAAAATCCAGCCAATGTAGGCAATTCTGCATTTTGAACATAAGAAATAATGCTGGATTTCAATTCCTTAATGTTTTCAAGCTTCGTCTTGTTTTCTTCCGTGGGCTTCATTTCCAGCATTGCGGCATAGCCGGACTTATCCAACAGCGCATCGTAAAATTCAGGAAGAGATAAGCCACTGTCCAGAAGGCTGTCCAATTCGTCCAGCATATCCGTAAACATACGGAATTTCTTCGCAGACTTCTCCAAGGGTGCATAATTATCAGGGTTAGAAATCACATGATAAAAGCCCATTCCCTCGGCATTTGCAAGGCGATCCGCTGTTTCTATTGCCTTAGCGCCTAAGCCTCTTGGGGGATTGTTGATAATACGGTGCAGTCGTAAATCATCATTGCGGTTGTGAATGACGCACAGGTAGGATAACATATCCTTCACTTCAGCTCGGTCAAAGAAGCGCATACCGCCAAAAACACGGTATGGAATACCATTGCGCTTTAACGAAAATTCCAAAGCGTTGGACTGGGCATTTGTGCGATAAAGTATCGCATAATCTTTGAAATTTTTACCCTTTGATTGGGCCATGATTTGACCGGATATAAAATTAGCTTCCTGGGTTTCATCGCCTGCTTCATAAACCGTAATTCGGTCACCTGCGTCATTGGCGGTCCAAAGTCGCTTGCCCTTTCTGCCAAGATTATGGGCAATCACCGCATTAGCAGCATTCAAAATAGACTGGGTTGAACGGTAGTTCTGCTCCAGGCGAATGATTCGTGATCCCTTATATTGATTTTCAAAGTTCAATATATTTTCAATGGTGGCACCACGAAAACGGTAGATACTTTGGTCATCATCGCCTACAACACAGATATTTTCATAGCCGCCTGCAAGCAAGGAGGTTAATAAATACTGCATATGGTTGGTATCCTGGTACTCGTCCACCAAAACATACCGGAATTTTCTTTGATAATAGGTGCGAACATCCTCAAACTGCTGCAAAAGCTCCACAGTCTTAAAAATAATGTCGTCAAAATCCAACGCATTATTTTCCTTCAGCTTACTCTGATAAATTTTATACGCTTTCACCACATGGCGCATCCGGTAATCTCCACCGGCTTCCATATTCTCCAGCATATCTTCAGGAGTGCACATTTTGTCTTTTTGACGACTGATGATGTTCATCACATATTTTGCAGGAAATGTCTTATCATCCAGGCCCATTTCCTTAATAATTTTCCTCATCAATCGCTCTGAGTCTGCACTGTCGTAGATTGTGAAGCTACTGCTGTAGCCAAGTCGCTCAATGTCCTTGCGGAGAATCCGGCAACAAGCAGAGTGGAATGTCATTGCCCAAACATCCTGGGCTTCGGGGCCCAGCATATTTACAAGACGCTCTTTCAACTCGTTTGCAGCCTTGTTTGTAAATGTGATTGCGATCACATTCCAAGGCGCCGGCGGCTCCACAGCGCACAAATAATCTGCACGGCTACGCTCAAAATCAGAAATCGGCTCCTGAAGATTCTCAAGAAAGAGAACATCCTCGTCTGTCACGATGTCTAATACCTCATTGGTATCACTTCCACGGCCAAAACGGAGTAAATTTGCCACACGATTTATTAGAACCGTAGTCTTTCCGCTTCCGGCGCCAGCCAGTAACAGAAGAGGCCCTTCCGTAGTTAATACGGCTTGCTGCTGCATAGAATTTAAGCTGGCAAACTGACGGGCAATATATTTTTTTCTTGCCGCAATAAAGCGAGAAATCATAGCTTCGTTCATATGTGCACCTATCTATCTAAAATATCCCCTCTATTTTACCGCATTTTTGTCAAAAGGTAAAGCAAAAAAACTAACGAATGAATTCTTTTAATCGTAAAAGTGCTTTCTTTTCAATTCGGGAGACTTGAACCTGACTGACCCCCATTACCTTGGACACTCTCTCTTGTGTCAAAGCATGAAAATAACGAAGCTGTATTACTGTCCTCTCCCGTTGCGGAAGCTTCTCTATCGCCTGACGCAGAGAAATTTTTTCTAATAATTTTTCCTCGGTTTGCGTATCTGTCAATACATTTTCCAAGGTAAAACCGTCCTCACCGGTTTCTTGCTGAATAGATTCAACGCTTGCCGTAGCCATTTCCGCTATTGCAATATCTTCAGGCGCCAGTCCGGTTTTTTCTGAAATTTCCGTAATTGTCGGCTCTCTTTCCAGCTCCTGCAAAAGCTGACTTCTTGCAACCTTAATCGTTGACGCACGTTCTTTGATACCACGGGACACCTTTACTGCGCCGTCATCTCGCAGAAACCGTCTGATTTCTCCGGCAATTTTTGGAACAGCGTAGGTAGAAAACTGGGTACCAAACTCTAAATCAAAGCCTTCAATCGCCTTTAGAAAACCCAAACAGCCTAATTGATACAAGTCGTCTGCCTCTGTTCCTCTGCCTAGAAACCGCCGTGCAACTGACCATATTAGCCCGGAATTTTCTGTAACCAAAGCTTCTTCTGCCTGCTTATCCCCTGCTTTTGACAAGGCGATTAACTCCTCTACTCTGCTCATTTGCGGCGCTGAAGCTTTCTGCGCATATGTACGCAGGTACCTTTACCCGGCTTGGAAACAACGGAAAAAGTAGTCATAAAGCTCTCCATAATGGTAAAGCCCATACCACTGCGATCAAAACCACCGGTGGTATACATCGGCTGCATTGCCTGCTGAATATCCGCAATGCCGACACCCTTGTCTTTAATGATAATATCCAGCGTGTTGTCCTTTAATATTCGACAGCGAATAGTAATGATACCCAGCGCATCCGGGTATGCGTGCACGATACAGTTTGTTACCGCTTCAGAAACAGCAGTCCGAATATCTCCCAATTCCTCCATTGTCGGGTCTAATTGTGATGCAAAACAGGCCACACAAGACCTGGCAAAAGCCTCATTTGCTGATTTACTGGGTATTTCTAATGTCATATGGTTTTCAAATTTCATAATACTGTCTCCTTAATTTCTACAAGATTTTCAATGCCGGATGCACGAAACACTTTTAACGGCTGATCACGAATTCCGGATAAAATCAGCTTCCCATTTATTTGATTTAGATATCGCAGCGCATTAATAACAACAGCAATTCCGGACGAATCCATAAAGGACACTTGCTCAAAATCCAAAATACATATTTGAGGAGTGTATGCTTCAATTTTCGATGAGATGGATTGAATATACTGTTTTGCACAATGGTGATCAATTTCTCCGGTTAGTTCCACTGTCAACTGTCCGTCTTGCAGATAGCTTGTAAGTCGCATTTGTAAAACTCCTTTCTTATTTACAAAGCTAGTATAAGCACTCAAAAAAGTATTTACAGTCGAAATAAAAAAAGCGTGCAAACAAAATGTTTGCACGCCAAAAATTTAGTTTTTACAGCTTTTTCATCGCTTTTTCGCTATCTTCAAGTTGATTAATCAGTTCCTGCGCCTTGGCAGCTTTTTCACGAATATCGTTTACAACCGCCTCAGGTGCACGGGAGGTAAAGTTCTCATTGCCGAGCTTTTTCTGCAAGCTGTCCAGGTTTGCACGGGCCTTCTCCAGTTCCTTTGCAATACGCTCCAGCTCCTTGGCAACATCCACAAGCTGACCCATGGGAATATAGAGCTTGGCATCTGCTGTAGTGCAGCAAACCATACCGTCAATATTCTCAGGCTCCTTGTCGATGATGTTCACCTGGTCTGCATAAGCAAGGCGTTGAATAAAGCCTTCACCCTCGGCAAAAATTTCCGGCTTTGCGGTCTGCACAAACAGGGCGGCCTTCTTGGAAGGAGGAACATTCATCTCTGCACGGCGATTTCTAATGGCACGGATGGCATTCATAACGCCTTCCATCTGTGCCTCCTCTGTCTTGAACTGAAGACCCTCATTATAAACCGGCCATGCAGCTACAATCAAAGCTTCCTCCTCGTGGGGCAGAGACTGCCAAATCTCCTCAGTAATGAAGGGCATAAAGGGATGCAAGAGCCGAAGAACCTGATCCAGAACATAAACCAGAACCTGCAGAGCGCCCTGCTTTTGCTCGGTATCCTCGCTATAAAGACGAGCTTTTGTCAGCTCAATATACCAGTCGCAGTAGGTATCCCAAATGAAATCATAAACCTTCTGCACAGCCACACCCAGCTCGTACTTCTCCAGATTTTCGGTGACTTCAGCAATCAAGGTGTTCAGCTTGGACAGCACCCATTTATCAGCAATGGTCAACCTATCCAGGGACGGCAATTCATACTTTACGGCATCTCCAAGGTTCATCAGCACATAACGGCTGGCGTTCCAAAGCTTATTGGCAAAGTTTCGCATAGCCTCACAGCGTTCCACATAAAAACGCATATCGTTTCCGGGAGAGTTACCGGTGACCATGTTCATACGCAGTGCGTCACAGCCGTATTTGTCAATCATTTCCAGAGGATCAATGCCGTTGCCCAGGGACTTAGACATCTTTCTACCCTTATCGTCACGAACCAGGCCGTGGATAAGCACAGTGTGGAACGGAGTCTTGCCGGTGTGCTCACAGCCGGAGAAAATCATTCTTGCAACCCAGAAGAAAATAATATCATAGCCGGTAACCAGCACATCCGTAGGATAGAAATAATCCAGATCCTCTGTCTTTTCAGGCCAGCCTAATGTCTCAAAGGGCCAAAGCGCCGAGGAGAACCAAGTGTCCAACACATCCGGATCACGCTCAATATGACTGCTGCCGCACTTTTCGCACTTACAGGCGTCTTCACGGGATACAGTAATGTGACCGCAATCTGCGCAAGTCCATGCCGGAATTTGATGACCCCACCAAAGTTGACGGGAGATACACCAATCACGGACATTTTCCATCCAATTGAGGTAAGTCTTGCTAAACCGATCAGGCACAAACCTTGTCTGACCATCTTTTACAACACCTATCGCTTTCTCAGCAAGGGGTTTCATCTTCACAAACCACTGCGCAGAGATAATGGGCTCAACATCATTGTGGCAGCGATAGCAAGTACCAACATTATGGGCGTGGTCATCCACCTTAACCAAGTAACCCTGCTCTTCCAGATCCGCGACAATGGCCTTACGGGCATCGTAACGGTCCATGCCCTCGTACTTACCGCCGTAGCTGTTGACAACACCGTTATCATCCAGCACACGAATGACTTCCAAATTATGACGCAGACCGACCTCAAAGTCGTTGGGGTCGTGGGCAGGTGTCATCTTGACACAACCGGTACCAAAATCCATTTCTGCATAATCATCGGCAACAATGGGAATTTCCTTATTGACCAGAGGCAGAATAACCTTCTTGCCAACAATTGCGGTATAACGCTCATCATTCGGATTGACACAAACACCGGTATCGCCCAGCATGGTTTCCGGACGGGTGGTAGCAACAATAACATCGCCGGAGCCGTCTGCCAAGGGATAGCGAATATGCCACAGATGTCCGGGCTTATCCACATATTCAACTTCAGCATCAGACAGCGCTGTCACACAGTTGGGACACCAGTTAATAATCCGGCTTCCTTTATAAATCAGGCCCTTTTCATACAGAGAAACGAAGACCTCACGCACAGCATTGGAACAGCCTTCATCCATAGTAAAGCGGGCACGCTCCCAATCGCAGGAAGCACCCAGTTTCTTCTGCTGCTGAACAATGCGGTTACCATACTTATGTTTCCAGTCCCATACTCGCTCTAAGAATTTTTCACGGCCCAGGTCATAGCGAGTTAAGCCTTCCTTACGAAGCTCTTCTTCTACCTTGATTTGGGTGGCAATACCGGCGTGGTCCACACCGGGAACCCACAGCGCATTATAGCCCTGCATTCTCTTAAAACGAATGAGGGTATCCTGCAAGGTAGCATCCATTGCGTGTCCCATATGAAGCTGACCTGTCACATTGGGAGGGGGCATTACAATGGTAAAGGGCTTTGCATCACGAGTTTTGTTGGGACGGAAATGACCGTTTTCCTCCCACATTTTGTAGATCTTGTTTTCCACTTGCTGGGGTTCGTAAACCTTCGGCAATTCTCTGGACATAATATACACTCCTTAAAAAATAAACCCTGAGCCGAATGGCTCAGGGCGAAAATTACAATTTCCGTGGTACCACCTGAATTCCCGCAAAGCGGGCTCTTAAAAGCTGTAACGGGCAATCCCGGGCTTATCTACTAAAATTCAAAAAGCCAGCTCTAGGGCGACAATTTGCAAGCAGCAGTGCGTACATTTCACCATTTGCACACTCTCTGTAACAGCTATGCTTGTAAAAACTCCCTGTCATTGCATTTAACTTCCTAAATTTATCATAATTTACCCTCTCTGTCAACTAAAATCAGGCATTTTCTTGACGAAGGAACAGATTTGGCATATAATATGGTAAATAATGCAGATTGTGAGTGTGTTATATGAAATTATCACTGGTAGTTCCCTGCTATAACGAGGAAGAAAATATCTTATTATTTCAGCAAGAGGCCATGAAAGCCTTCGCTGACTGCGGCTATGATTATGAGCTGGTTTTTATTGACGATGGAAGCTCCGACGGTACTCTTAAGGTGCTAAAAGAGGTCTTTCAGCAGCAAAAATGCCCTGTAAAGGTTGTTAGCTTTTCCAGAAACTTTGGCAAGGAAGCAGGATTATACGCCGGTCTTCAGCACGCAAGCGGAGAATACATTTCCCTCATTGATGCTGACTTACAGCAGCGTCCGGAAATTGTGCGAGATATGGTACAAATTTTAGAAACCAAACCGGAATATGATATTGTTGCGGCATATCAGGACCGGCGTGGCGAAGGCAAGCTTCTCTCCTTCTTCAAAAAGATGTTCTATCGTCTATCCAACAGAATGACCAATATCCAAATGAAGAAAGACGCCAGCGACTTTAGAACCTTCCGCAGATGCGTGGCAGAGAGCATTCTTTCTGTCGGGGAGTACCATCGCTTTTCAAAGGGTATTTTTGCTTGGGTCGGCTACAACGCTTGTTATATCCCATATACAGCTTGCCAGCGTGCTGCAGGCGCTACAAAGTGGAATTTCCGTAAGCTTACGAATTATGCCATAGACGGTATCATTGGTTTTTCAACCAAGCCCCTTCGGATTGCGACCTTCCTGGGATTCTTTTCCGCTATTGCCGCCTTTTTATATTTGATTGTTGTCATATTGCAAAAATTAATTGCCGGCATAGACATTCCGGGTTACGCCACGGTGATTGTCCTGATTCTATTTTTAGGTAGTATGCAGCTTTTCTGCATTGGCATCATCGGCGAATATGTAGGCAGAACCTTTGAACAAAGTAAAGAAAGACCAATTTATATTGCAAAAGAGATATTGGATTACGAAAAGTAAGAAAAAGCTTCGGTTCAGACAGAACCGAAGCTTTTTATAATCCAAAGTTTTTTACTTCCCTCATTTTATCACGGATGCGCAATAAATCCACAAAGGTCTCCGGTCTCTTGGAGAAGTCCCTCAACAGCGCTGAAGGGTGATACATTGCTGTAATCCAAATACCGTTGCGAATAATCCATCGTCCGTGTTCCTGGGTAATCCGATAGTCAGGCTTTATAATCCGTTGGGCAGCAATTCTGCCAAGGCAAACAATAATCTTAGGCTGAACAAGCGCCACTTGATTACGAAGATAATCTATACAAGCATCCTGTTCCGCTTCCTCTGGGTCCCGATTGTGGGGTGGACGGCATTTTACAATATTAGCAATGTAACTGTTATTTCTATCTAAATCAATAATAGACATCATTTCGTCCAGTAACTTACCCGCAGGACCCACAAACGGAATACCCTGTAAATCCTCTTGTTCGCCAGGTCCCTCCCCAACGAACATTACATCTGCATTTTTATTACCTACGCCAAAAACAACGTTGCTGCGCAAATTACAAAGAGAGCATTGTCTGCATTGCGCACACGCATTTTCCAACTCCTCCCAATCCAGCATATTAGCTCCTTCTGCGACTTCTGCGCAAACGCTTTCTACGCTTCATTACACGAAGCTTTGGTAAATAGCGAACCACAAACAGACAGACAAATGCACCTGCCACAATCCCTACAATTGTCCAAGTAAAGATAGCAGAACCATTACCACGGCTTGATGGAGCATTATTAACTGCGTCGGAAGTATCCACAAAATTTACAGTGTTAAGTGCATAGAGTTCAGAAACACCCACACACATACTGCCACTCCATATTTCCACATCCGAAATTTTATCACCTTTTTTAATAGGTGCCTTCAGATTATCCAGCTCATAACGAAATGTCAGGGTATCTACAGTTGCGTCAGCAGGAAGTACAGAACGGACAGACTCCTTAGGTCCAACCACCAGGTCACAGTCTCCGTTTTCTACCTTACACTGCTGCAGTGCTTGATTGGCATAGAGTATCTGCGCTGTCTGATATCCCTTGAAACCGGCATCCAGCATGGCGGTCGTTTCCTTATAACCACCAACGCTGATTGCACTGTATCCATCCTCCTGGTAAATGGATTCTGATCCCATTACAATACTAATCAGGAGCATACCCTTGGATTCTGCCGCAGTGGCCATACACCGTTTTCCATCCTGGTTTACACCGGATCTTCCGCCAATTGCCCGGGCATCGTAGTACTGCTTGCTGACACTGTCCAGCAAGGAATTGCTTGTCTGCAGTTTGCGAACGCCTGCTAAATTTGTGGCTTCAATACGATGGGTCTTTGAAGTAAAAATCTTGCGAAATACCTCGTTTTTCAGAGCAGCGTCTAAAATACGAGCCATATCTCTGGCGGTTGTTACCTGGTTATCGTCGTGTAAGCCGTTTGGGTTGGTAAAGGTGGTATTTGTACAGCCCAACTGCTGGGCGTAATCATTCATTCCGGAAACAAAGGTCTCCGGATCTCCGGAAATATGCTCAGCAATGACAGCACCGGCATCATTGGCAGAGCTGACCAAAAGGCAGTAAAGCAAATCTTCCAATCGCATCTGCTCCCCTACCTTCAGCTTAACATTCACTGCATCTACAGGTATGGTAGCTAATGCAGAAGATGAAACAACCGCAACATCCTCAAGATTTCCGGTTTCGATGGCATAAAGCGCTGTCATCAGCTTCACAAGGCTGGCCGGATAAACCTGCTTATCCGCTTCATAGGCATACAAGAGTGTTTGACTGTTTGCTTCATACAAAAAGCCTGCTGTTATATTGTCAATTAGCTTTCTTGAGCCAAGCATAGCACTTTGGGCGTCAATACCGTGATAATTATCGAATGCTGTTTGGGAATTATCCGTAGTTTCTTCCGGCACTTCTGTTGCCGTTGCGAAAGCTAAAACTGATGTCAAATTTATAATCAGGCAAAGACACAGTAAGCAGATTGCAATTTTCTTCATAAAAAAACTCCATTTAACAGAAATCGTACTTGTACGACAAAAAAATCTTGTGTATAATGTACGTATTATATCAGCTATTCTCCACTGCGTCAATTAGGGAGATGATTTACTGTGAAAAAATCTATACCAATCACTTTTTGCTTAATTGTTGCACTATTCTTAGGAATTGTTTTGGGTCTAATCATTTCCGGACACACGAAGCATACAACCGTTATATTGGCTAAGCATTGGCTGCCGGATGAAGAAGCAACCGTTACTGTACAGCCTGGTACATTAGGAAAAATTAACATCAACACCGCCAGCGCCGACCTATTAACAAGCCTTCCCGGTATCGGTCCCAGTCTTGCCGACCGAATTGTGGACTACCGAACGGAAAACGGAAATTTTATTTGGTTAGAAGACCTTTTGAATGTGGATGGGCTTGGAAAAACCAAATTAGAAAACATCTCGGAATTTATATGCATTTCCAGTGGAGGTTAATATGAAAATACTTGTAGTAGATGATGAAGAATTATTGGTAAAAGGTATCCGTTTTAATCTGCAAAATGAAGGATATGACGTAATTCCCGGTTACAATGGTACGGAGGCTGTTGAGCTTGCTAAAACACAACATCCCGATTTGATTATTTTAGATATTATGATGCCTGAAATGGACGGATTGACTGCCTGCAGTAAAATCCGGGAATTTTCCGACGTACCGATTATCCTGCTAACCGCAAAGGCAGAGGATATGGATAAACTAATGGGTTTTGAACAAGGTGCTGACGACTATATTACAAAGCCTTTCAACATCTTAGAGCTAAAAGCCAGAATTCGGGCTCTGCTGCGACGCAGCCGAGCAAATCAAGATCCGGAAGAAAACACGCTTACAATCGGCAATATTACTTTGGACTTTGATGCTCGGAACGCTTACCTTTCCGGTCAACTGGTAGATTTGACAGCCAAAGAATTTGATGTGATTGAATTTTTGATGCGAAACGCCAATCGTGTATATTCCAGAGAGGCGCTTCTGGATACCATTTGGGCCTACGAGTATCGAAGTGATATCCGCACTGTGGATGTGCATATCCGAAGATTAAGAGAAAAGCTGGAAGAAAACCCTGCAGAACCGCAGTATATTATTACGAAATGGGGCGTTGGCTATTACTTTAAGAAATAAGCAGCTATATTCACGCAGCGCCCAATTGCGCTATGCCCTGATATATATGGTGGTTACATCTATCGCTCTAATTTTTCTGAATATCTACGCTTCCGGAATTACGCAGGAGCTTTTTTATAACAACAAAAAGGCATCTATGATTGAAAAATGCAAGCTGGCATCTGTGGACATTGCCAATCTCAATGTTTTGAATTCAGAAACTGTGGCAAACACTGTGGAAAATTTTGAGGGTTTGAATGCAACTCGCCTGATCATTACAGACGATTCCGGAAAATCTATATACGATTCCTTGCGCACAACCGCTAACGAAAATTCCTATGTCCTTTTACCGGAAATTGTAACAGCCTTGTATGGCAATGATGTTTTTTATTGGCGGCACGAAAACGGAGCTATGATTTCCAATGCCGCAACGCCAATATACGCCTACAATATGCTAATCGGCTGTGTCTATATGTCCGAGACAGACACTGTGCAAGGATCGCTGATATCCACCCTGCAAACAAGTATTTTCATTATTACCTTGGTGCTGGAGTTCGTTGTCATTCTGTTTTCCATATTGTTTGTACAAAAATACACCAAACGGTTAAGAAAAATTATGAATTCCATTCGTACAGTAAGAAAAGGCGATTATTCCCACAAGCTGGATATTGGCGGCAAAGATGAACTGAACAGTCTCAGTAATGAATTTAATGACCTTATCAGCAGATTGCAAACATCGGAAAACAAACGAAGTCAATTTGTTTCCGACGCATCCCACGAATTAAAAACCCCACTTGCTTCCATAAAGCTTTTATCCGATTCTATTTTGCAAAACGATATGGATGCAGTAACAGTCAAGGAATTCGTTGGCGATATCGGTAAAGAAGCAGACAGATTAAACAGAATGTCCCAGAAGCTGCTGAGCTTATCGAAGGCGGATACACAATTGGAAGACAGTAAGGATGTTACTTATTTTGTACCAACTATTCAGCGCGTTGTCCGGATGTTATCGGAAAATGCCAAAAGCAACAACATCGAGCTAATTACAAATCTGGAAGAGGATATTCCGGTCCAAACTTTAGAGGATGACCTTTCCCAAATAATTTTCAATTTGGTCGAAAACGGAATTAAATACAATAAAAAACACGGAAAATTGTTTATAACTCTTCAAAAACAAGGTCAGAATGCACTTCTTACCATTAGGGACACCGGCATTGGTATTCCGGAAGAAGCTCTCAGTCATATTTTTGAACGTTTTTATCGGGTCGATAAGGCTCGCTCCCGTTCCACCGGCGGCAGTGGTTTGGGACTATCTATTGTGCGCAGTATGGTAGAACGAAATAATGGGCGGATTACAGTGAACAGCATCGTCGGTGAGGGAACAACATTTACTCTGTCGTTCCCTATTGTAAGCACAGAGGAGGGTATTGAATGAAAAAGATTATATCAATCATTCTTCTGCTGTCGCTCTTGTTCGCTCTGTCCAGCTGTAGTAAAACAAATACGGATGATGCGGTCAAATTCTATTATTGTTCCTCTGAAGATACCTATGGCACAGCACAAGGGTTATTTGCATCCGAAATGCGAGTACTTTCTTGTGACGAAAATGACTATCCTGCGATCATTGATGCGTTCCTGAACGGACCGAAAGAAAAAGAGTGTTACACGCCCTTCCCCGCAGGAACTGTTTTAGAAGATTATCAATTCTCAAACGGATATGCTACGTTAGTACTCAGTCCCCATATGGCGCAGCAAACAAACGCAAATGTTATTGTCTGCTGTGCATGTCTGTGTATGACCTTATTTTCTTTTCCAAGTTTTCAGACCATCGAAATCCGCATTGCAGAAAAGTTCATTAACGGAGAAGAAAAACTAATTTTCACAAGAAACAGCTTTCAAATCCATGATGATTCATCTTATCGAGTGCAAGACAACTAGCTTTTCATAAAAACTCCCTTTGCAGAGTGGATTTCTGCAAAGGGAGTTTTTTATATTGGTCTTATATCGTTCAAACCAAAGCTTATAGCAATCGCTTCATTCACCAAATGCATATGGCCTTCGTCCAGCTTGCCCATATGTTCCCGTAATCTACGCTTGTCGATGGTGCGTATTTGTTCTAAAAGAATCACAGAGTCCTTGCTAAGACCTACGCTTCCACCGGCAATATTTATATGGGTAGGCAGTCGGGCCTTGCCGGTCTGGCTGGTAATTGCAGCCGCAATAACCGTGGGAGAATGCTTATTGCCCGTATCGTTTTGTACAATTAAAACCGGTCGGGTACCACCTTGCTCACTACCGACAACCGGGGACAAATCTGCATAGAAAATATCGCCACGCTTTACAGTATCATCCATATCTTCACACTCCGAGGAATTCATTGCCACGCTACTGTACTGCTATGTAACGTGGTAAATAAATTCTCCCACGAACATAGAAAAATTATACAGCAGTCCAGGCAATTTATCCTATGGGAATTCAGACCGGATGTTACAAAATCACAAAATTCTCTACCTTAATCGACGCAACCCTTTTCCCCTGCCAGAAAATTTCAGCAAACACAGGCACCTCCTGCATATTTAACTGCAGGTTTATTTTTAAGGGATCTTCATCATAACTATCATCCAATTGGATCAAAAATCCGTCGCTTATTTTTCCTGCACCTCTTATATAACCCCCAGTTAAAGTCTTCATCAGCAGCCAGGGTACACTGACAGGAGTAATTCGACCATCTGCAATTGTGTCAAAAAGCAAAGCCTGGTCGTCAAATGTAATCTTACCGCCTTCTTGTGCCACTGAGCCGGACACACCCGAAATCGTTTCAGGCTCTACAACCTCGAACAGCAAGTTCTGTCCGTCAGTTTTACAATGCATCTTAAATGTGTAAAACATTTCGCCAAAATCGGCTGTGACCTGGGCATCAAATGTGCAGGTATCGCTCTTAAAAAGTGTGTTTCTTAAATTAACGGCAACATCCATTGCATTATTTTCGTGACTGCATCCACACAACATCAAAAATATCAGAATAATACCAAGAAAGCGCTTCATAATTCCCTCAACTATTTTAGTAGTCGTGGCAAGGCGTTCAGCATATCGCTGGGAAGCATACCGTACTGTCCAAGCTCCCGGGCACATATATCTCCGGCGGCTCCGTGAAGCCAAACGCCGCAGGCAGCAGCCTGCAAAGGCGCAATCCCCTGTCCTAATAAAGACACAATAATCCCAGCAAGTACATCTCCGCAACCGCCAACAGCCATCCCTGCATTCCCTGTGGGGTTTACATACACCGTCTGTGCATCCGTAATTACGGTATGATGTCCCTTATGAACCATAATGACACCCAAGTCCTTTGCGACGCTAATGGTATCGGAAAACTTGTCCAAGGATTTCATTCCGTAAATACGGTCAAATTCACCGGTATGTGGGGTCAAAATTGTAGGATATGTCCTTCCACGCAATATATCCTTATGCTGGCAAAGTACATTTATACCATCTGCATCCAATACTACAGGACATTTTGCATTTTGAAGCACCCAGCAAACCAACTGAAAGGTGCCCTCAGAAACACCCATTCCCGGACCGATCAGCACTGCGTTCATATTCGGAATAATAGGTGTCAGCTCCTCAATTGCATTTGCAGAAAACATTCCTTTTGCATCGGGTAGCGGAAACACAATGGGCTCTAAAAGCTTTGTAGCTTCAATGGCATATATGCTTTCCGGAACTCCCAAATATACAACCCCTGCACCGCAGCGCAAAGCACTCATAGCCGCTAAAGCTGCTGCTCCTGTGTATCGTCTACTGCCACACAGAAGCAAAATTTTACCGTAATCACCCTTGTGACTTTCTTCTTTTCGATTCGGAAGTAAGGAAAGCACATCATTGTGACTCATCTGCAAAGTATCCATATTGCACACTCCAAATTTTTCTATTATCATATCATGTGGTTTTTTCTCAGTCAATTGTCATAAAAAGCATTTTTAACTTGCATTTTCATAATAGATATGTTAAGATATCGACAATGTACAAAGGCTATGAATGGGTTGTCGTTTATTCGCAATTGCGTTTTAGAGAGAGTGGGATGGTGTGAGCCACTTACGCAGGGATAAATCGGCCTTCTCCCAGGAGCTGCCGCTTGAATGATCAGTAGAGTGTGCCGGTTGATATCCGTTATGTATCGTGATGCAATGCATCAATAAGTTGCGCCATTAGGCGAATTGCGGGTGGTACCGCGGAGGATTAACCTTCGTCCCGATATGGGATGAGGGTATATTTTTTTGTTTGGAAGGAGTTAATCTCAATGAAAGAACAACTGGAACTGATTAAATCCCAGGCTTTGGAAGCCTTAAGTGCAGCGCAGACCCCTGCTGCGCTGGAAGAATTGCGTGTACGCTACTTGGGAAAAAAGGGTGAACTGACTGCTGTTCTTAAAATGATGGGCAAGCTTTCTGCCGAGGAGCGTCCTGTTATGGGTCAGATCGCAAACTCTGTCCGTGCTGAAATCGAAGAAAAGCTGGAAGAAAGAAAGACTGCCGTATTGGCAGAAGCCTTGGATGCCAAGCTCGCAGAAGAAGTCATTGATGTTACCATCCCCGGTGCAAATGTCAATATGGGTCACGAGCATCCGATGAACAAGGTTCTGCAAGAAATCAAGGATATCTTCGTGGGTATGGGCTACCAAATTGTTGACGGTCCTGAAGTTGAACTAGCGGACTACAACTTTACCCGTTTGAACATTGAGGAGGGTCATCCTTCCCGGGATCGTTCTGATACATTCTATTTTACAGATGATGACAGCGTGCTCCTGCGGACACAGACAAGCCCTATGCAGGTTCGAGTAATGGAAAATGCCAAACCTCCTATCTGCATTTTAGCACCGGGCCGTGTTTACCGTAAGGACGAAGCAGATGCTACCCACTCTCCTATGTTCCACCAGATTGAAGGTCTTGTCGTAGACGAAAATATCACAATGGGCGACTTAAAGGGTGCGCTGATTACCGTTATGCGTCGCATTTACGGTCAGGACGCTCAGATGCGCTTCCGTCCTCACCACTTCCCCTTTACCGAGCCCAGCTGTGAGATGGATATGCAGTGCCATAAATGTCACGGTACCGGCGAGGTAGACGGACAGGTATGTTCTACCTGTCACGGAGAGGGTTGGATTGAGCTTCTCGGTGCAGGTATGGTTCACCCTGATGTTCTGCGTGGTTGCGGTATTGACCCAGAGAAATATTCCGGCTTTGCCTTTGGTATGGGCCTGGAGCGTATGGCAATGGGCCGTATGCGCATTAACGACCTGCGTCTAATTTTTGACAACGATGTACGGTTCCTGAATCAGTTCTAAGGAGGTAGAAGCAATGAAATTAAACAGAAAATGGCTGAATGAAGAATTTGTGGATTTGTCCAATATCTCCGATAAGGAATATGTGGAAACCTTGACTGTATTTGGTCAGAAGGTAGAGACCTATGAGCGTTTGGATGCTGAAATTAAAAATGTAGTTGTGGGCAAGGTTCTGTCCATCGTCCGTCACGAGAACTCCGACCATATGTGGGTTTGTCAGGTGGATGTGGGCAAGGAAGAGCCTGTGCAGATTGTTACCGGTGCACAGAATGTACATGAGGGCGACTTAGTCCCTGCCGCACTGCACAACTCCTACCTCCCCGGCGGAATTCACATCACCAAGGGCAAGCTGCGTGGTGTGGCCTCTAACGGTATGCTTTGCTCTGTCAATGAGCTGAATTTGACTGTAAATGACTTCCCCTATGCTGTAGAAGACGGCATTTGGATTATCCAAGAGGATTGCAAGCCCGGTGATGACATCAATCTGATTATCGGCAACGATGACACTGTTGTGGAATTCGAAATTACCAATAACCGTCCGGACTGCTACTGCATTATGGGTCT
>JAZOME010000043.1:0-39475 GCA_045653685.1 Faecousia sp. | reverse complement strand
GTGCCGGTTGCAGCACAGGTCAAGTAGGCATTGATAAAGGGATCCAACGCACCGTCCATCACCGCATTGACATTGGCGGTTTCACAGCCGGTACGGGTGTCTTTGACCAATGTGTAGGGCATAAAGACGTAGTTACGGATTTGGCTGCCCCACTCGATTTTCTTCTGTACGCCCTTGATATCGGAAATCTTATCCAAATGCTCACGCTCTTTGATTTCCACCAGCTTACTGCGAAGCATACGCAAGCAGTTTTCCTTATTTTGGAACTGGCTGCGCTCCGTCTGGCAAGCCACCACGATACCGGTAGCCTTATGAATCAAACGGACAGCAGAGGATGTTTTGTTAATATGCTGACCGCCGGCACCGGAGGAACGGAACACCTGCATTTCATAGTCTTCTGCCTTGATTTCCACATCCTGGCTATCGTCCTGAATGTCAGGAATTACCTCAATGGCCGCAAAAGAGGTCTGCCGACGGGCATTGGCATCAAAGGGAGACACACGGACCAAACGGTGCACGCCGTTTTCACCCTTCAGGAAGCCATAGGCATTTTCACCTTCAATAAGAATATCTGCAGACTTCAGGCCGGCTTCGTCGCCCTCCTGATAGTCCATAATCTTGTAGGTATAGCCGTGGGCCTCTGCCCAACGGGTATACATACGGTAGAGCATCTGGCACCAGTCCTGCGCCTCGGTGCCGCCGGCACCGGCCTGGAAGCTGACCATAGCGTTGTTGCTATCGTAATTTCCGGTGAGCAAGGTCTGAAGGCGGCAGCGCTCCATATCCGCAGAAAGGGTCTCAAAGCCCTCCTTCAGCTCGTCCAGCATAGAATCGTCATCTTCCTCTGCTGCCATCTCGCAAATGGTCATCAGATCTTCCCAAGTGGAAAGCATATTCTCATAGGACTCAATCTTATTTTCCGTGGTCTTTGTCTTATAAACCACCTGCTGGCTCTTTTCCGCATTATCCCAAAAACCGGGAGCCTCCTGCATAGCGTGAAGGCGCTCCAGCTCATTTTTCAATCCCTCAACATTTAAGGATTCTGCCAAGCCCTCCAAGGCAGGACGCATATCACCCAGCTTCTGCTTATAGCTGTCAAATTCAATATTCATAGAGCAAATGCTCCCCTTCTCCAATATTTTGCAGTTTATTATAGCCGATTTTTTCCAAACTGTAAAGAGGAAAAGCAAAAAAACGCACATTACAAGATAATGTGCGCTCTTTGTACAACCAAAATACCTCAAATAAAGCACTGCGCCCCGTTTCCATTAGGAACGGGGCGGTTACTTTCTCCGCATATAGCCTCCTATCGCTGGCTTGGGCCGCTATCGACCTCTGCAAACAACAGATCATCCAAATCTATAGGGGTTCTCATCTTCTCCACTCCTTTCAAACACACTCCTGATAATATATGAAACAAAGCGCAAAAAATGAACAGAATTTTGTTGATTGACACTTTCATTTTTTTGGGGTACAATCTAGAGGCGACTATGCGCCTGTAGCTCAGCTGGATAGAGCGTCCGCCTCCTAAGCGGAAGGTCGGGGGTTCGAATCCCTTCAGGCGTGCCAAAAGCGCCGGGAAATCTTGTTTCCCGGCGCTTTTTTATTTGTCTAATGATAAATTATTGGAGTTTCGTAATATATTGCCATAATGGCAATTTTGTGGTAAGATAATCCTGCTCTATAGACAGAGAAAGGAGACTTATAAAATGCTCGACTCTTTCTTCGAAGCTGCGGCCTGGCCTATGGAAAGGCCACCGGCATACGGTACTTTTCACATTTTATTTACCTTAATCGGTTTTGCTGTCTGCGTTTTTTCTGCGTGGAAGCTACGGAAGGTAAATGATAAATTTGCCGGCTGGCTCTTATTTGGCTGCGGTATCATCCTCACCCTTTCAGAGATTTTCAAGCAGTTCTTCTACTATTATGTTATGATGGATAACCGCTACAGCTGGGGTGATTTTCCCTTCCAGCTCTGCAGTATTCCTATGTATATGTGCTTGGTTGCACCGTGGCTGAAACCCGGCAAGCTCCAACGGAGGATATACAGCTTTATGGTCCTGTATAATCTGCTGGGCGGCGCCATTGCCTTTACGGAGCCATCCGGATTGCTACACGGTTATTGGTTCCTGACTATCCATGCCTGTGTATGGCATATGTTACTGGTTTTTGTGGGTCTGTTTCTTTGTTTTTCCAAACGAGGCGGCAATCAAAAAGCGGACTACATCGGTGCTACCTGGGTGTTCATCTGCTTGTGTGTAATTGCCTTTTCCCTGAATTGCTTTGTTCAGTTTGGGTTAGGCCAGCATATGAATATGTTCTTCGTTGGACCCGGTAATTCGCCCATTATCGTTTTTAAGCAATTTTCGGAATGGTTTGGCTGGTATATCAACACCCCTATCTACATCTTTGCTGTTTGCCTGGGCGCATACATTCTATTCTGCCTAATTTATTATCTGCAAAACAAGGCTCTTCCTTTTCGCCAAAAACTAAAAATCAGGTGAATTATAGATTCCGGAACGGTTTTTGTTGATATATGGTGGCGGATATGGTATAATTATGTAAAAATCTAAAAATATGCTTGTGAGGTTACCGTTATGAAAATTTCAAAAATTCTTGCTCTGGTTTTTGCGCTGAGCTTATGTATTGGTTTGCTGACCGCCTGCAATGACACTCCGGAGTCTACAGAAACGACCATAGAGGAAGGAAGTGTGCTTTCCACAGAAACCACAGAAACCACGGAAACCACAGAACATCGTGATGACAACCTCGACGGCATTTGCGATAGCTGCGAAGCCATTTTGGATGACCTGATCTGCGTAGAACATCAGGACGATAATGAAGACGGCGTATGTGATATTTGTGAGACATTCTTTGCACAAAGCTGTATAACCCACGAAGAAACCAATGGCGATGGCTACTGCGATATCTGTGGTTATGAAGTCGATTTTCTTTGCACAGACCATTCGGACAGTAACAACGACAGCAGATGCGATAGATGCGACGAACAGTTGTATGAAGACTGTGAGCACGTAGACAGCGACGAAGATTATGTCTGCGATGCATGCACGCTTGCGCTCCAATAATCCCTTCTCATTCTGCAAAAACAAAGCCCTCGGTGGACACTCCACCGAGGGCTTTTCTGCACACAGTGCAAATCTTTGCATAAACTGTCCTATAAGCATTGAAGCTTACTCAACTTTATATAGGAGGTTTCATTATGTCCGAGAAATGCCAGCAGAGTCTGAGCTGCAATCCGGAGGATTTGCGTCAGGCTCTGTCCATTCACACCCGAAAAATTACAGATAGCTGTCGGGATAAGGATTGCATCGAGGATTTACGGGTCTACTTAACCACCGGTTCCCAAGCTATTCTGGACACGTCCGCCGGTGCGAAGGTGCGCTCTGCAGAACTGCTTTACACTTATATTGATGTAGAGCCTGCCGCTTTCGACAAAAAGCACTATTGCATTGATGTAACATTCTACTACCGGATTTTGGCCGATGCCGTCATCTCCACCGGACGGCCTGCCTGCTTATACGGTTTGGCAGTATTTTCCAAACGGGCTGTGCTGTGCGGTGAAGAGAGCAGAGCGCACATCTATCGCAGCAACACGGTTTTAGGCGGCTCGGACGGACTGAGCATTCTCAGCGCCAATCTGCCCACAGCAGTGGTGGAGGTGTTGGACCCGATGGTCCTCAGTTCCAAGGTGGTTGAGACTTGCCAATGTAGCTGTGACAATCCCATTGTACGAATACCGGAAGCGATTGCCAGGTTGTTTGACGAGGCGTTGGTAATCAATGGAGAAAACCGTCGGCTCTTTGTGACCTTGGGTCAATTCTCCATCATTCGTCTGGAACGGGATGCGCAACTCATTGTACCGGTGCTGGATTACGCCATGCCCACCAAAGAATGCTGCGATGCACCCGGCTGTGCCGAGGACCCCTGCGAGCTTTTCTCCCGTATCCCCTTCCCGGAAGCCCAATTTGCGCCCCGGGACTGTGACCGTCAGCAGGACGGCTGTGACTGCTACACCACCACCGACAGTAACTAAATACCATAGCAAAAGGGGACACCCGGATATGGGGGTCGCCTTTTTGGTCGCAAATATTTTTATCGGATAACACGGACGCGGGAAACGCCCTCCATTTGACCCAATTCCTGGGCAACCACCTGAGGAGTTGGCTCGTCCAAATCCAGCATTGTGCAAGCATATTCTCCCTTGCTTCGGTTCAGCATATCGGAGATGTTGATGTTATGGCTTGCCACCACAGTGGTGAACCGGCTGATGGTGTTGGGAATATTTTTATGAAGGACTACCAATCTGCCGGGCTTGTTGCAGATGCCCATATCCATTGCCGGGAAGTTTACGGAGTTCTTGATATTGCCATTCTCCAAATAATCCATGGTCTGCAAAACTGCCATTTTTGCGCAGTTGTCCTCCGACTCTTCGGTAGAAGCGCCCAGGTGGGGAATGGCAATAACGCCCGCCATACCGGCAGTCTTATCGTTGGGGAAGTCGGTGATATAGCGCTTTACCTTGCCGGAAATCAACGCCTGCTCCATTGCATCGTCGTCCACCAGCTTATCCCGGGCAAAGTTCAGAAGAATCACGCCGTCCTTCATTTTTGCCAGGGTCTCGGCGTTAATCATATGCTTGGTGTCATCCAGCAGAGGCACATGCAGAGAAATAATGTCACAGTTTTCGTAGATTTCCTCACGAGTCTTGACAGGAATAATATTGCTGTCCAAATGCCAGGCGGCACTAATGGAAATATAGGGGTCACAGCCGTACACCTCCATACCCAGAGCAATGGCTGTGTTAGCCAGGATACCGCCGATGGCGCCCAAGCCGATTACACCCAGCTTCTTGCCCATCAGCTCATTGCCGGCAAACTGAGACTTACCCTTTTCCACCTTCTTGGCTACATCGCCCTCGTCCTTAATAGACTGTACCCACTGGATACCGCCCACCACATCACGGCTACCCAAAAGCATACCGCAAAGAGCCATTTCCTTCACGCCGTTGGCATTGGCACCGGGGGTGTTGAACACTACAATGCCCTGCTCGGCACACTTTTCCAGGGGAATGTTATTTACACCGGCACCGGCACGAGCAATAGAGAGCAGATTTTCCGGCAAATCCATATCGTGCATAGCTGCACTGCGCACCAAAATCGCATCTGCCTCTTCCACAACTTCGGTTGCCTGATAATCATTGGTGAAGAGGGCTGTGCCCACCTTGGAAATTTTATTAAGGTAATTTACTTTATACATTTTATCTCATCCTTTCTCAAACAAACGGTCAATCAAACGGTAGCCCTCCGGATGGAAAAGGCCGGTAGCTGCTGCCTGCTTTTCGCTGTATTTTTCTATTTTCCTGGCTTGCCGGGTGCTGTCATAGAGAATGTAGGGCACCGGATCTGCGGTATGGGTGCGGCAGCGAATGGGTGTGGGGTGGTCCGGAAGTATCAGCAAACGGTAATCCTCACCGGCTTGGTCCATTGCCTGCTTGATTACGGAAACAACCTTACTGTCCAGCGACTCGATGGCCTGAATTTTATTTTCGATACTGCCCTGATGCCCCATTTCGTCCGGAGCTTCCACATGGACATAGGCAAAATCACAGCCCTGCTGCAGCACAGCCTGCACTGCCGCCTGAGCTTTTCCCTGATAATTGGTATGTAGGCCGCCATTGGCACCGGGCACCTCTATTACCTGCATTCCGGCGCCTACAGCAATCCCTTTGAGAAGATCTACCGCAGAAATCATTGCGCCTTTTTTTCCGGTCTTTTCCAAGAAAGACGGTAGGCTGGGCTTTGTGCCGGCGCCCCAGAACCACAGGGAATTGGCTTTATTCTTTCCTTGCTTGGCACGCTCTACATTCAAAGGGTGGTTATTCAGGATGTCAAAGCTTCTTTCCATCATATGTAAAAACTGGGGCTCTGAGGTCAGGTAGGGTGCGATTTTCTGACCCAGGTGGTCATGGGGCTGTGCCATATCCAGCACTCTGCCCTGTTTCCACACCAAAATGTGGCGGTAGCTGGTGCCGGTATAAAAGCGAAATTCTTCTGTTGACAGTTCCTTTTGGACAGCCTCTAAAAGAATTGCCGCATCCTCTGTGGAAATTTCGCCAGCGCTGTGGTCCAAAATGGTTTTCTCGCTATAAGACTCTTCCTCGGAAAGCGTCACCAAATTGGTTCTGAAAATCACATCATCGGACTGCATTTGCACGCCTACGCTAAGCGCCTCCAAGGGAGAACGGCCAGAGTAATTCTTCTCAGGGTCATAGCCCAAAACCGCCAGGTTCGCCACATCGCTGCCCGGCTTCATAGACTTAGGGACTGTTTGAACCAGCCCCATCTCCCCCTTCCCTGCCAGTTCATCCATTACAGGTGTGTTGGCGTGCTCCAGGGGGGTTTTGCCATTTAGCTGCGCTAAGGGCTCATCGGCCATTCCGTCACCGAGAATTACAATATATTTCACAGGAATACCTCCCTTTTTTGCCCTTTTTCTGTCTTTTCGTCGTGCACATTTGTATTTTAAATATATTAACACTTCTTACCGGAAATTACAATATGAAAAATTGGATGATTCTTTGCCATTTTAATCGGTTTTTTCGTTCATAATGTATGACATCCTAAAAATTGGCATATGTTAAAGAATGTTCACAAACTGTTTAAGGGTTTTTAAGGGAATTTTCAGTTTTCTGATTTACAATAGTCGTATAGAACAACGAAAGGATGTTTAACTATGGAACAATTTGAAGAAAGAGATGAAAATCGGACATACGGGCAGGAGCCTCCCTTGCAGCCTCAAATGCCACAATATCAGCCGGAATTAAAACAAGAAACAAAAAATAGACGCAGCTTTGGCGCAGGCAAGGTGGTTGCGCTGGCACTGTGCTGTTCCCTGCTGGGCGGCATTTTAGGCAGTGTGGGCGGTGTGCTGGCTACCAAAACCGCCGACCCCAACCGCACCACAGTTTTGCAGGGTGAAAGAGAAAACACTGTTTTGGACATTACGAAAATTGACACCTCAAAGCTCATGACCCAGGCGGAGGTTTATGCCGCAAATGTGAACTCCACGGTGGGCATTACCACCTCTATCACCACCAATTTCTGGGGATTTCAAACCGCCTCTGCCGCATCCGGCTCCGGCTTTATCATCTCCCAGGACGGCTATATCCTCACCAATGAGCATGTGATTGCCGACTCCAACGCCATCACCGTCTCCTTCTATGACGGCACCAGTAAGGAAGCAAAGCTCATCGGCTACGATGCCAGCAATGACATTGCGGTATTGAAGGTAGAGGCCGAAGGGTTAACGCCTGTGGTTTTGGGAGACTCGGACAATATGAATGTGGGCGACCCGGTTGTGGCCATTGGTAATCCTTTGGGAGAGTTGACCTTCTCCCTGACCGCCGGCGCTGTCAGCGCTTTGGAGCGTGAGGTGACTACCTCCTCCGGCGTGACTATGGATTTAATACAGACTGACTGCGCCATTAACTCCGGAAACTCCGGCGGTGCGCTGTTTAACCTCTACGGCGAGGTTGTGGGTATTACCAATGCCAAATACTCCTCCTCCGGCTCCGAGGCCTCTATTGATAATATTGGCTTTGCCATTCCTTTGAATAATATTCGGGGCATTGTGAAAAGCATTATCGAAAACGGCTATATTTCCAAGCCCTACATCGGCATTTCCGTTACCGATGTGAGTAAGGAAACCCAAAGCTACGGCCTGCCGCAAGGCGCTTCCGTGAAGGTAGTTGCAGAGGATGCTCCTGCCGCAAAGGGCGGTTTGCAGGTCAATGACATCATCACAGCTGTGGACGGAAAGGAAATTACCGGCTCTTCCGATGTGGTAAGTATCATCAAAGAAAGTGAAGTGGGTCAGGTTCTGAAATTCACTGTGTACCGTCAAGGGGAGTCCCTGGATTTGGAAATCACCGTAGGTGAGCAAATTCAAAACGCCATAGACGAAAAGCCCCAACAGCAGCAAAACGGTTATCAAAACTTTCCCTTCCGGGGCTTCGGAAATTATTAACAAAAAAGGTTCTGTTGCATCTTGCAACAGAACCTTTTTCTTACTTAGGAACCTTCATATCACCGGATGTGAGAATTTCGCCGTTTAGAACCTTGTTTGCCAACTCAGAAGCATAGGCAACCACTTTCTTGTTGGGATACATCACATAAGCGTTATGCTTGGGAGAGGAATAAGAGGGCTTTGATGCACCCGTTCCTGTGGCTGCAAAGGTCTGCACATTCCAGGTTGCCATATCTTCCAACTGCATTTTCACCAAAAGGCTAATTTCCTCTGTGGTTACATTGGTCTTAAACATACCCGACAGACTATCCATAATCTTGGTGTAGTTGGAAATAATGGTAGTTCCGGTGGTCATCTTTTTAATCAGGGCTTTGATTACTTCCATTTGATGACGGCCACGACCGTTATCTCCGCCTCTAACGTGATGACGCTCCCGGGCAAAAGCCAAGGCCTCTACTCCGTTAAGCTCATTATCACCTTTTACAAAATGAATATTTCCTACGCTGAATTTCTGATCGGAATAAACCGTAACACCGCCTACCGCATCAACCAGCGTTTCAAAACCGGTAAAGTTGATTTGCGCATAATAGCGCACATCCAAGCCGTACAAATCGCCCAAGGCCTTCATAGAGTTCTTCACACCGTACAAGCCGCAGTGGGTCAGCTTATCCAAAGCTCCCTTACCTGCGGGGTTTGGTACATAATAATCTCTGGGCGTATTCAGCAGCAAAACCTGCTTGGTCTGGGGATTTACAACCACCAAAATGTTGACATCACTACGGGAAGTTCTCAGTTTTTTATTTCGGGTATCCGAGCCGCTGACATAGGCAATAAAAGGACCTTCGGTGATTGGCTTCTGCGGCACAACCACAACATCTTTGGAGGGTGCTGTGGTTTCCTCTGTGGTTTCCTCTGTGGTGGGCTCTGTTTCCTCCAGATCCGCCAGCTCCATTGTGCACAAAATGCGAGCCTTCTCCATGAAGTCCTCGTAGCCCTCTTGCTCCAACAGGATGGCTACTGCCACACCATTGAGAACTACTGCGTCCACCTGGCCGCCAAAAAGTGCATCTGCAACAGAAGAGGCGCTGTCATATTGGGCAATCACCGGTGTATTTCCGATGACCTCCCCGATTTTGACAATTGCCTGCTGGGTGTGGTCCACATCATAGTCTTCCACAATGGCAAAGCTGTAATCCTTTGCATCCAAAAGGCTCTGCGCCGGGTCATCCTGGCGGACAAACACATACATCTCCATAACACTGGTTTCCGGGTCTTCCTCCGTAACCTTATTCAAGGTCCGGTAAGCATCCATGGATACCCAAAATGCCAGCATACACCCGGCAATCACCAACATCGCCAGGATATATCCCACAATTCGCCGAGGAATACTCACAGGCTTTTTCCCGTGGATAAACAGGATACCCCCGGTAATCAGCATAAGCACACCAAGCACAATTGCCAACAGCAGTGCATATTTCTCCGGCAGAATATTCAGCCGCAGAATAAAGGCAACCGTCAACACCTCAGCAATAGCCTGCAGCGCCAAAATAATCACAGATATAATTGTCCAAATTTTATTGTTTTTCATACACGCTTCACCAACCTCATTTTGCTCTGTCTAGTATATCCTTTTGAAAAAAAGATGTCAACAAGGGATCAAAATTGCGCCCTTATTCGTTATGGGCAAGTGTTCTTAGTTCCTCGGCTAAATCTGTAGCCTCCCAAGGAAGCTCGTCTACACCAAAATGGCCGCAACGGGCAGTCTTTTCATAAATAGGTCTGCGAAGCTGCAGCTTCTTGATAATTCCGGCAGGCGTTAAATCGCAGGTCTTCCGCAACAACGCAGTCATTTCTTCATCGGAAATCTTACCGGTGCCGTAGCTGTCCACCCGGACAGACACCGGCTGTGCAACGCCGATGGCATAGGCCAGCTGCACCTGTACCTGTTCCGCAAGTCCGGCAGCTACCAAATTCTTCGCCATATACCGTGCCATATAAGCGCCGGAGCGATCCACCTTGGTGGGGTCTTTTCCGGAGAATGCACCGCCCCCGTGGGAGAAGTATCCACCGTAGGTGTCCACAATGATTTTCCGTCCGGTCAGGCCGGTATCTCCGTCCGGGCCGCCAATAACAAACTTTCCGGTGGGGTTAATATGGATATTGGGCACATCTGCAATCTCAAAGCCGTACTGCTTCAACACCGGAGCAATCACACCCTCACGGATGTAACGGCGCAGCTCAGAGATTTCAAAATCCTCGGTGTGCATAATAGAAACAACTACCGTATCAATGCCCAGCACATTTCCCTTCTCATCAAATTCCACAGAAACCTGGGTCTTTCCGTCGGGGCGAAGCAAGTCATTGCTCTCCACGCAGGCCGTCAGGCGGTTACTCAGCGCCCGGGACAATGCAGCAGGCAGAGGCATCAGCTCCGGAGTCTGGGTGCAAGCACCGCCAAACATCATACCCTGGTCACCGGCACCGCCTACCTCGTCGTTGGTGCCCATAGCAATATCGGCAGACTGGGTATGGACCTTGCAGATAATCTCCACATTTTCAGCGCAGAAGCCGGCATCCGGATGGGTATAGCCGATAGAGGCGATTACTTTACGGGCTACCTGGGCATAATCCACCTGTGCCTTGGTGGTAATTTCACCGCAAATCACACAGAAATTCGTCGTCACCATCACTTCGCAAGCCACACGGGAATTGGGGTCCTGGGCAAGGCAGGCATCCAAAATCGCAACAGAAATGTTGTCCGCCACCTTATCCGGGTGGCCGCAGGTGACACATTCGGAGGTAAATAATCTTTTTTCCATAGTTTTTCCTTTCACGGAATCAAAAAAATACCGCACACCGAGGAAATCCGATGTGCGTTTCTATCGAATCCTCATCTTTCGTTGCCGCCGGATTTGGCACCTTGAAAATTCAGGTTGCCGGGTTTCATCGGGCCGTTCCCTCCACCACTCTTGATAAGGCTAGTATGCAGTTCGTGTCTATTCTACTCTATTTTTCCCGATTGTCAACTATTTTTTGTTTTTCTTCCTAAAAAGTTCACATTTACACCGTAGACAATCCCTTAAAAACCTGATATGATAAGTCCAATATAATAAGGAGATGAGCTTTTGAAGAATTTACGCACCCGTTTTGAACGGTTTTGTTATAACAACCGGGGAAAAGGCATTCCCAATCTTATGCTGTATATTACCCTCGGCAGCGCCATTGTCTACCTTTTAAGCTTGTTTGACCAAAGCTATACCCTGTATGAAGCACTGCGGTTTAACAGAACTGCAATTCTGCAGGGTCAGGTTTGGCGGCTTTTTACCTATGTATTCACCTTTAATGCCGGGCACATTCTCATTACCGCCATTGCCCTGTTCTGCTACTATTCTCTGGGCCGTGCTATGGAGATGATCTGGGGTACATGTAAGTTTAACCTATTTTATCTGTCGGGCATTGTGTTGATGGATGCGTTCTGTATGATTTTCGGAGGCTCTGCAGATATATCCTATTTGAATATGAGCCTGTTTTTAGGCTATGCCACTATGTTTCCCGATGCCAGATTCCTGCTTCTTTATATTATCCCGGTAAAGGCCTGGATTTTTGCGCTGGTCGACTTGGTGCTAACCCTGCTCAGCGTCATCTCTTTGGCTTCTTTAGGGCTGTTCCCCTACTGTCTGTTCCCTTTCATTGCCATTGCCAATTATTTCCTGTTCTTCGGCAAGGATGTTGCGAACATTATTCCGCTTTCCTGGCGTATCAAGCTGGGCAGAAAGAAGCAAAGGCCACAGCAAAGGCCAATCCAGTTTCACACTGCGCCTAAACAGGAAGCCTATCTGCATAAATGTACTGTGTGCGGTCGGACCGATGTGACAAATCCGGAGCTGGAATTCCGGTACTGCTCCCGTTGCAATGGCTACTATTGCTACTGTCAGGAGCATATTAACAACCATACACATATTGAATAAAAGCCTTAATCAAAAACCCAAAACGAAAATTTCGTTTTGGGTTTTTTATCAGTTATTCAAATGATGGTGACAGCCGGGGCTATTGGGCTGCAGCGCCCGGAAGGTATATCCGTTCTCCAAGCCCCAAACAATAATACGCTCTACAGCATCAACGCTGTAGCCCTTGGTATCGTGCTGTAAAACCACAGAGTAATTCTGTTTGCTGACACCGGAAATGACATTCTGGAACACCTTGTCGGCAGTCTTGGCACCGCCGGCATCATTACTGTCCACATTCCAGTCAAAAAACTGGAAACCTTTGTTCACCAGCTCCTGGGTCAAAAAGGTCATAATGCCCTTGCAATGTTTTTTGCTGACCTTATTGGAACTGCCGCCGGGGAAGCGGAACATAGTGGTCGTTTCTCCAGTCAGGTTTTTGATAATCTCCTGCATTGCGTACAGGTCTGTATAGTAAGCCTCCGGGCTGGTATAGATGTTTTTGTAGGTATGGGACTTTGCGTGAATGGCTACGGTGTGTCCTTCCTGATGGGCTCGTTTTACCAAAGAATAGTACGACGGCTTATTCACCACAAAGAAAGTCGCATTCACATTATACTTTTTCAGCACATCCAAAAGCCGCCCGGTATGACCGCTGGGGCCGTCATCAAAGGTCAGGTAAATCGTTTTGCCGGCAGGATACACCACACTGGGCGGAGTCACTGTGCTTTCACTAAGCACAGATACCGTGCGGTATTTGGTGGTCTTGTTGCCACGGCTGTCCGAAACGGAATAGGTCAGGCAATAGATGCCGCTTTTGCTTGTATCCACAGACCCGGACACCGTTACCTTACCCGTCAGGTTTCCGTCACAGTTATCTTCAGCAGAATACCCCGGTTCCTGATAGCTTTGTCCTACACGCAATGTGATAGCGTCCTTGCCTTTCAGCTTTAATACCGGCGCCTCCGGGTCTTCGTACACAATCACACGCTCTACCGTGGTGATATTGCCAGAGGTGTCTGAAACGGTGTAGACAATTTTACTTTTGCTTACATCCCGCTTCACCAAATGGGTCACATCCCCATCGTGGTTATCAGTAGCTGTAAAGCCCTCTTCCTCATAGGTCTCCCCCGGTAAGGTTACCTTATCCGGGTTCACTGTCAGGGTAATCACCGGCGCTTGGGTATCCACCACATGAACACGCCGGTAGGCCGTTCCCTCACAGCCATTATACTGGGCGGTATATTTTTGCATATATGTGCCTAAGCGCCCGGTATCCACCTGCCCTTTTATCGTCACAGGCACATCCACAGGCTGGGTTTGCAGGTGGCTGCCGCAAAAACTGGCTGTTATCTCCGGTGGCTCATAGCTTTGGCCGTATTCCAGTGTCAGCTCCCGATCTCCCGTATAGGAAACTTTCAGGGTGTATTCGTTGGAAAGCACCAAGGTTGCGTGCCAGGTAAGCACGGCAGAGGCAGCAAAGACAGCCAGGGATACAAGGCAGATTCCAATCGTCAGCCATACTTTTTTTGCTTGCATATCTCTTTCTTCCTATTTCTATCTATAAAGAAGGCGTGATTTCTCACGCCTTCTGCTATGCTTATTTACGGCAATACAGGCACATTTCATAGGCTGTGCCGTTTTCCTCGCCGGACTGCAAAACCTGCTTCAGCTCCCACTGGGGGTCTTCATCCAAATTCGGAAAGAAGGTATCCGATTCCGGAGTGCAATGCACCTTGGTTACATAGGCGGTATCGCACATAGGCAGCATCTGCCGATAAATACTGCCGCCTCCGATAACCATTGCACGCTGAGCATTTTTCGCCAGCTCAAAGGCCGCCTCCGGGCTGTCGCAAACTGTGAAGCCGGAGATTTCGCCCTTGGAACGGGTCAGCGCCACATTCACTCTGCCGGGCAAAGGCTTCTGTCCGGGGAAATCCTCAATGGTGCGTCTGCCCACAATTACCATTGCCCCCCGGGTTGTTTCCCGGAAAAACTTCCGGTCAGCAGACAGCGCAATAGGCTGGGTGCCGTTTTTGCCAATGCCCCAATCGTCATAAACCGCTACAATCAGCTCCATAATCTACCTCAAATTGCCATAGGAATTTCAAAGTCGAAGGGATGGAACTGATAATCCTCCACGGTAAAGCTATTTTTGGTAAATTCATAGAAATTATCCACGCTCTTATCCAAGGTGACCTTGGGCGCAGCAAAGCCCTCTTTTTCCAGCATTGCCTTCACCGCAGGAATATGACGGTCATAAATATGACAGTCGGCAATCACATGGACAAGCTCACCGGCTTCCAGCCCGGAAACCTGCGCCATCATCATCAGCAGCATTGCATACTGACAAACATTCCAGTTATTGGCTGTGAGCATATCCTGAGAGCGCTGGTTCAAAATACCATTTAAGGTATTTCCGGTGACATTAAAGGTCATAGAATAGGCGCAAGGATACAGGTTCATCTCGTGCAAATCCTGGAAATTATAAATATTGGTCATAATACGACGGGAGGCAGGATTGTGCTTTAAGTCATACAGCACTCTGTCCACCTGGTCAAACTCGCCCTCTTTATATTGGTGCTTGATACCTAACTGGTAGCCGTAGGCCTTACCGATGGTACCATCCTCGCCTGCCCATTCGTCCCAAACATGACTACCCAGATCCTGGATGCGATTGGACTTTTTCTGCCAAATCCACAAAAGCTCATCCAAAGCGCTTTTCCAGTAGGTACGGCGCAGGGTCATTAAGGGAAATTCCTCTTTCAGGTTATATCGGTTCACCACACCGAATTTTTTTACTGTATGGGCCGGGGTGCCGTCTGCCCACTTCGGGCGCACCTCCAGCTCTGTATCATAAAAACCGTTTTCCAAAATATCCAGGCAGGTTGCCCGGTATAGCTCGTCTGCTCTGCTCATGGTTGTTCCTCCTGTATGTCTGTTTCTGCTATTATAGCACAGGAAATTTCAGATTTCTACCGTTTTACCAAACTTTTTGGTAGTAATTTGCGGTTAAAAGCAAATTACTTATTCGGATATATTCCCGGGATATTTCCCCCATTTCCTTCAAAAATTCCTCTGTAATCGGAACATTTTGGATGTTTTGCAAAATAGCGGTGCCTTCGCTGGTCACCTGACAGGTTACCCCGTCACAAATCCAGCTTCCATCCGGGAACAGGGCATATCCCTTATAATTGGGGTCAAAGGCATCCTGACCTAAATAGCGGTAGGGACTTTCAATGCCCAAAAGGTTCAATATTGTGGGAAGAAAATCCGAGGTGTTCAGAATTTTATCCACCTGCAAGGACGGTTTTTCTGCCGACCAAACAAAGCAGGGAGTCTTTTCCAGCAACAACTTTTCTGTCACGCCGGACAGTGCATACAGTTCTTCCTCGTTTTTATAGCCGTAGGTATAGTGGTCCGTGATGCCGATAATCACGGTGTTTTCCAACTGACCTCTCTGGGTCAATTCCTGCAAAAGCCGATCAAACATATCATCCACCAGTCTGGCTTTTACTCTGGCGCAATCCTCTTCCTCGCTGGCATACTTACCCCGGTACTGAGGATACTGCTTCAGCGCATAGTAGCTAAGCACCTCATTGTATTTATAGCTTAGGTGGGCAGAACGGGTGATAATTGTATTAAAGGTCTGCCCGGATCGGAAGAACTTGTCCGCAAGCTCAGGAATATCAAACAGCAGACAGTCGTCATAAAGCTTATCTTTATCCTTCTCGTAATCGGCATAGCACACATAGCTATTGTACCCCATCGCCGGCTCAAAGACCCCTCGGCTGTAGAAATCCGGCGTATTATAGTGAAAAACCTCAGAAGAATAGCCATTGGCAGTCATTTGAGAAGCGATAGACTGGGAAAAATCGTTGGTCACATAGTCAAACACATAATCTCCGGTGGTGGGAAGATAAATACCGGTGTTCATACAGAACTCGGAGTTGATTGTCCGGGCAGTGCCGTAGCCGGGGGTGTAGAAATTTGTGAAGAAAATGCCCTCCTCCATCAGACTGTACAGCGTGGGCGTGTCCTCCGGAGTTATCATCCAGTCGTCCATAGACTCCATAAGCACCAGGATGACATTTTTTCCGGAAAAAGCACCGGTCATCTCATTCTCAGCAGGCACAGTCCGCTTTTCAAAATAACTGTTAATTTCCCGGGTTTGCTCCTGCAGCTCCTGACGGTAGGCCGGGGTCATCGGATACAGCCCGTGCATCCAAACATCCCGGAAGGTTAATTGATAGATACCACAAATGCGGAACACATTTTTGCCGTCATACATCGTGTTATAGGTGGCTCGGTAGGAGGAGGATTGGGCATACTCCGAACGGGTACCCCAAACATCCAAATCCCGTAAAAAAACGATTTCCGGCAAAAATGCCAGAAACACCACCACGGAAGATGCCGTAATCAGATATGGCAATCTGGACAAAAATGCCCATTTGCCGCCTTGGGGAAATTTCCAGATCAGCAGTACGCCTGCGGCAATCAGCAAAGCACCGCCCACCCAAAAAAGCACCGGGAATGCGCTCAGCACATCGCCAAAATAGTCTGCACCCTCGCCGGCATAAAATATATCCGACAGCCAAAGCATTCGGGAAAATACACTATGGTATCCGATTTGCGCCAAGGTCCACAAGAGTATGAAAAAATATGTAACACCAAAGAAAATCCGCCCTGCCAGCCGAGGCAACATCAAGGATATACCAGACAGCAACAGCGCCCAGCAAGCACCGAACACCAAGGAAAATCCGCTTTCCGGCTTTAAGCACAGAAAGGCCAGCAGTTCAATCAAAAAATAAGGCACGGCCAAAAGACAAAGTTTTCCAAAAAAGGACGCTGCGTTTTTCAAAAATCGTTTCATATTGACGCCTCCAAAGAGTTATGGCACTTTTCTACCATAGTCACTTTGCAAATACAATCTAAAAAAGTAGAATGCTTTTTTATTTTCGTATAGCATACCACATTTCTCTATAAAAGTCTATAAAAGGGTTGGAAACCCTTTTATAGAAACTCACGAATATCCACTGCTAATTTTTCTTCCAGATTGATCAGGCGCTTGCAGATATCCTTAGACACCTCGTCTGCTGCCTTGTATTGGTTCAGATAACGGTTTAAGGACTTGACGCCCATATTACAGCCGTCGGTCATCAAATCCGCCACAGTGGCATCCGTATCCTCCAAGCCCAGCTTTATATTGGTCTTCATCCAGGACATGCTTTTTGCAATGGGGTTTGGGGCTTTCCCATCATCTTCCAGCTTTGTAAGGCGTGTGCGAATCTCCGTATTCAGCTTATCGTGCTCATCCTTGCAGGTATCCAGCAGCTCTTTCAGCTTTTCCGCACGAACATGGGGCAGAACATCCTCAATGGACGCTGTACCCATGCGCACCCCGGCATCACATTCCCGTAAAAGTTTCACAGTATCGTTTTCCATATAATCTTCCCATCCTTTCCAATGTCAGTATGCCCCAAAAGCAAAAAAATACACCTCCGCCCAAGCGGAGGTGTATTTCTTTACTCAGCATAAAGACCGGAAACGAAATAAATATATTTTCCTTCTAAATACAGTTTTTTGATTTTCTTCTGGAGGCTGGTTTCCTCCGGCAATTCCCTGTAATCCGGGCAATATCGAGGAAATACAAAGCTAAACACGGACATACCGTTATTTTTGATAGGGTAGCGCACAAATCTGCGCTGGAAGGCCGTGATATTGGATTTGGCTCCCTGAAGCTCCGCCAGGGTGGGGTCTAACAGCCAGGATGAGCAGTAAATCTTATCACAGGAAAATTCCGGATAGCGCTCCACTGCGATTTTTTTGGCATTGAAGCAGGCTTTTTTTACATTTTCAGGTGATATATCCGCCTTTGGAGGAATGTGCATACTGAAGCAGTATTCTCCGGGACGAGCGTAGGCTTCCCACTGGGTCTTGGAAAAGACTTCCCGGGTTTTGGATACCACGCACTCCCGGGTTGGGTGGCCATAGAAATTTTCCTCGTCCTCTTCAAAAGTTATCTCAAAGGAGGGAGTATTCTCATCAAAGCCTGCCGCACCAATGCGGTGCTTTCCGTCTTCGCTCACCCGTCCGCCAAGCAAAACCGGTATAAGCTCTCCGGTGGACTTCTCCTTCAGCCATATTGCGCTATTAGGCAGCCTCTGCAGTTCAAACTGCAGGCCGTTTGTTTTGAAAATCATCGTTTTTGCAAAAATGGAGCACCAATCATAGTAGGTCTTATTGATACCGGGATGGCCGGTTTGCCTTTTCACAATCCGGATGCCGTTTACATAGCAATTCAGCAAATCCTTCAGCTCTGTATCGCTGAAGCCACGACGGCGATACTGGTCAATAGAGCCGGGTATTTGCGGCAGTAACACAAACAGCGCCATAAAATCATTTGCCGGTTCGCCGGTAATTTTCGGGCACGGTAATGTGCAAGCAGTTTTCACATCTGCCTCCATAGCAAACTTTCCGGCAACACGCACCCAGGTACTGCGCAATTTGTCCTGATTGACCAGTTCTGCTGCCCGGCATATCTCTTCGTAATATTCCTCAAAAAGGTTATGCTCCCTTTGCAATTTTTCAATCAGCTTCAAATCACAGGCAGGTAATCCTGTTTTCGGCAAACCGGCATAAATTTCCTCTAATGCCTCCGGATATTTTGAGGTGATACCAATGGCACTTGCCAGCGCTTGTAACTCCACAGAAAACACTCCCTTTCCTAATCTTTTTTATTATAATGCTTTTTCTCCAAAGCGCAACAACATTTCCGGGAGTCCTTGCAATTTTTCGACATTTTATGTATAATGCAAGGAAAGGTTTTGAAAGGATTCTAACTAAATGAAAAGATGGTTCATCGCTTTGCTTTGCGTATTGTTGCTGATACCCAATCCCCGTGTGCTGGCGCAGGAGCAAACCGTTACTGTGGAGAAAGAGGCCCTGCTTTCCGGGCTGTACGAGGCAGATATCTCCTCTATCCAGCAGACGCTGACTTTAGGACTGATTACCAGTCAGGAGCTGACCGAATACTATTTGAAACGAATTGAAGACTACAATGCGCCCTATAACTGCTTTATCACCTTATGCGACAACGCTTTGGAAATCGCCCGGGAAAAGGACGAGCAAAGAGCCCAGGGAAAAGCAGAGGGTGCGCTGTTTGGCATTCCCATTGTGGTGAAGGATAATATGAATTATATTGGCTTCCACACCACCAACGGCCGCAAGAAAAAGGCCAGCCAAATTGCCAAAAGCAACGCAGATGTGGTGCAAAGCTTTGTGGATGCCGGGGCTATTATTATTGGAAAAACCAATATGAGCACCGCCGCCCAGGACGCCCTGTGCTCCAGAAGCGAGGTAGCCGGTGAGACCAAAAATGCCTACAATCCCACAATGGCCTCCGGCGGTTCCTCCGGCGGCTCTGCAGTTGCTGCCTCCTTAAACTTTGCCGCAGCCGCCTTGGGTACGGACACCAACTCCTCCCTGCGTATTCCTGCCGCCTTAAACGGCTGTGTTTCCCTGCGGCCTACTTTTGGCCTTTTGTCCAATCAGGGGATTAAGCGGCTCAACAGCACAAGAGATACTGCCGGTGCCATTACCAGAACTGTCTACGACCAGGCGCTGATGCTGGATGTCCTTACCGGCGGCACCTACCGTTATGCAGAAAACCTGAATGCCAATGTTTTGAAGGATCTGCGCATCGGTATTTTGGAGGAGCTGACTTACCCTACTGCCAAAGAGAAAAAGCGCACGGAAAACAATATCGACAGCGAGGTTTCTCAGGCTTTTGCCCAGGCCGTAAAGGCTTTGGAGCAGCAAGGGGCGGAGGTTGTAAAGGTTTCCATTCCCAATCTGTTTACCCTGTCTCAGCGCACCTTTGCCAGTGGAGAAGCTCGCTACAAGGAAGCTCTTTATGATGCATTTCTCAAGGCTTTGGAGGAGGCGAATGTCTCCTGCCTGATTTATCCCAGCTATCTCACAGCACCCATCCGTTCCGGAAAGGATGAAAATGGAAAAAGCTGGAACGCCAGCGCCCAAGTAAATATCAACAACTGCCGCACCCTCTCCCCCAGCGCCAGTCTGCCGGAAATTTCCGTACCAATTGGCGTGCACTCCCGAGGCGCCGGAATGGGTATGGAAATTGCTGCCCCAAAAAACTGCGAGCAGCTACTTTTGGATGTTGCCTACGCCTTTACTGCCAACTACCAATCCCGTACTGCACCGGAAGGCGCTCCGGACAGTTACGCAGACCACCATCAGGGCAGTCTGCAGGAAGTGATTGATGATTATTTGTACCGGTTGGAACAAAGTCAGACCGTTGCCACAGAGCCTACGGAAACCACTGTGCCCCAAACCTCCATTGCCACCACAGAAGCACCCCAGGAGACTCCGGAAGAAAATCAAAATACCATTGTGTTATATGTGGCGCTGGGAACCACCGGATTGCTGGCTGTTTGCGTAGTGATATTACTGATTAGCCAGACCAGAAAACGAGAAAAGATTTATATAGAATAACAAAAAACGGAACTTTTGATTACCAAAAGTTCCGTTTTTTATTGGCGGAGATGAAGAGATTTGAACTCTTGCACCGGTTTTGCCGGCCTACCGCATTTCGAGTGCGGACCCTTCAACCACTTGGGTACATCTCCAAAATTATGACCGGGTTATTATATCAACAGCCTCCGAAAAAATCAAGGCTTTTTCACCATTTCGATCACCTGCGCCACCTGCTTTTGAATATCGCTGCTGTTTTCCCGGCGGTGAGGGCGCAGACAGTTGGAGCAGTCCTTAATGCCGTTTTCCAAATACACAAACTTACCGCCACATTTATCCCCTAAGGCATACAACGGACAGTAGCAATACAGGCAGTTAAAGCTATCCGGATCAATATCCTTGTGGCAGGGAAAATACTCACAGTCCCGGTTTTGGAAAAATTCGTAGTTTGCCATTAGAGGTACCTCACTTTCGTAATGCATAGTTTAACACTGCGTCCAGGGATAGGTGTCCGGTGGGTTCTGGGTAAAGGTCATTTTCTCCCCGGTCCTGGGGTGGGTAAAGCCAAGAGAATAGGACCAAAGGGCTATTTCGCAGTCATCGTCTAAGGTGCTGTACTTTCTATCCCCCACCAGAGGCATATTCCGGGAGGAAAATTGGGCACGGATTTGGTGGGTCCTGCCGGTAATCAGTTGAATTTTTACCCGTGTCAAATCATCGGTGCAGTTTTGCGTTTGATAGCGCAGGATTGCCTCCTGCACACCCTTACCGGGCGCTTCCACCACATAGGTCTTACGCTCCTGCTTATTTCTCAAAAGCAAATCCCGGAGTGTCCCCTGGGGTGCATCCGGGTGGCCGTGAACCACTGCAAGATATTCCTTGGAGAATTCGTCCTCCCGGATTTGCCGGGACAGCTCCGAGGCACTGTAGGCATTGCGTGCCAACACCATCAGGCCACTTACAACTCTGTCCAGCCGGTGTACCGTGCGCACATCCGCATCACTGTCCTGCAAATATTCCCGGATAAGCTCCGGCATTCCCCCGGGCTCGTCGGTGGACAGCACCCGTGGGGGCTTCACGCAGACAATAATATCATCGTCTAAATAAAGAACATTCATACATAACCCTCTCTTTTCTTTATCCTAACAGAAAAGAGAGGGTTTTTCAAGGTCGTTTATTCTTCTTCGGGCTGAGTGGGTGTTTCCTCCGCCGGGGTTTCTTCTATGGGAGTTTCTTCTACCGGAGTTTCTTCTGCCGGAGCTTCCTTAGCTTCTACGAGCACAGCTTCCACCACAGGCTCTTCCCGTCTGGGAGGCATACCCAAATCCTTCTTCCGGTCTGCAAACATAAAGAAGGGCTGCAAAATACTAAAGAAGATAGACAGCACCAAAAACACCGTCGCCGTATCCGGGTTGCAGGACGCATACAAATCATACATCGCAATGTAGGTATAAACAATCAGAATAATCTCCACAACCAAAGAAGCGACGCTTAACAAAAGCATAACCAGGGCGCTCATACCCACTGCACTGAACGCTTCCATAACGCCGGAAGCAATCATAACACCGCAGCAAACACCGATACCGATTCCGGATATCAGGGTTCCAATTGCCAGACCTAACAAAATCTTGCGGCGGTTGCGCACCTGTCCTTTGGCAACATACTGGTATTGGTCGGAGATACTGCCTAAAATCCAAAGCACACCGACGGGAATCCAAGCTAACCAGGCGTGGCGAATGCCCCGGCGCTTTGCAATGCTGTGAAGGCCCACAGACTGGAAAACATAGCAAAGAATTCCCAACGCCAACATTCCGATGTAGAAGAAAATCAGCATACCGATAAATATGCCCAGCGTGCTGGCCGCTGCATCGCCAATGCCGCCGTAGTCATATCCCGGAACGGTTGCGCCATCATAAAACGGGTTGCCATAAACACTGTTCATAAAATTACCTCCCTTATTTTTGATATCTTAATCATACCATAGACACCGGGGCTTTGCAAGAAAAAAGTGCGGCACCGGGATAGGTGCCGCACTTGGTATTTACTTTGCCTTTTTCTCTGCTTTTATGGCATTTTTCATCGTTTGGTAGTTCAGGTATTCCTCGGTTTTCTTCCACTTACCCTTGCCAATAATCCACAGAACCAGCATCGCTACAAACAGAACGCCGGTGACGATGGCAAGTGTGCGCACCAAAGAGACAACCTTGGGTGTTGTGGCCTTAATCACTGTGCCCAGGCCAATGCCGTTCATACCGCAGCTATGGGCAATGGCATACAGGTTCTTATGGGCAGCCTGCCGCATAGCAGAAACCACCACCGGGTCATTTTCGTACTTGGGAAGCTGATCGGTAATATAGAAGGCCAGCATAGAGTCGTAGGCAGTGGTACCGCCCATAACGCCGTCCACGCCATTGACATAGGTGGTCAGCACATTATCGGTAATCTGCAGACCGTTACAGCCCCACTCCTGGGCCATAATGCCGGTTACCAGGTTATAGTTGGCGCCGGACCACTGCGTACCCCAACGGGTGTAGGCCATCATAACGCCATTGCCACCGGCCTGGGAGCTTTCCAATGCACCCTGGAAGGCACGCAGATAAATCTCACGGGCGGACTGCTCATTGAGCCACACGCCCAGTCCGATACGGTCCTGCTCACAGTCATTCAGGGCAAAGTGCTTAATCACCACATGGACGCCCTTTTCTTCAATACCCTTTACCTCTGCCGCACCAATGGCGCTGGACAGGTAGCCGTCCTCGGAGTAGTACTCAAAGTTACGGCCGCCGTAGGGTGTTCTATGGGTGTTGGCACCGGGGCCGTACAAAAATGCCACCTTGGCATCCAGGCAGTCATTGCCCACGATTTTACCCATTTCATACACAAGCTCCTTATTAAAGGTCGCCGCCAGTACATCCTCGGAGGTCAGAGCAGTGGTTTCCACACCCAAGCCGGAGCCAAACAGCGTGACAGTCAAGCCCTGAGGGCCATTCTCGTCACGGGTGGCGGGTGCCTGAACGGACTCAATAGGCATTGTCCAGTGGAAAGCATCGCCAATCAGGGACACCATATCCTGGAAGGACATCTGATCCAAAAGCTGTTCCCACTTGGGATCATCATAATCAAGGCCTATCATTTCCACCAGCTTCAGGCCATTATCCGCATACATGGTGGGCATTTCCACAGCTTCATAGTTGGCAGGGTCATACTGCACATCCTGCAGCGCCTTCTTCAATGCATCCGTCAGGGTCAGCTTCAGGATCTCTCCGGTGGGCATTGTGCCCTCCCAGTCATTCCGGGTCAGGAATACCACATCTTCAGAAACCCCTTCATTCAGGTTGGGGTCGGAGCTGTCCAGCCGATTGGTAATGGCAGTGCCGTTGTCGCTGACGGCATAGGTAGTGGTATCCAACTGAGGATTGTTCCACTTGGCAACCAGAGAAGCATCGCCGGCTGTGTCCATACGGCCTTCGGTGGCCTCCGGGGTGTAGCCCTTGGCTGCCAGAATGTTATTGACAGCATTATGGGAATCGGTAGCCGCAGTGAAGTAATAGTCACCGGCATCCATAATATAGGTCTTAGCGCCGAAGGCATCAAAGCTTGCCACATTGTCGCCATCCACAGCAATCTTCAAGGTTTGGGCATCGCCGGGATTCAAAAGGGCGGTCTTTTCAAAGCCCACCAAGGACACGGAGGCTTTTTCCACCTTGTTGTCAATGTCATACTGGGTGTAAGGGCTGGAAACATAAATCTGCACAGTCTCCTTGCCGGCGACAGAACCGGTGTTGGTTACGGTTACAGTGATTTCATAGGTGTTGGTGGCACTGTCATAGGTAAGACCCACATCGCTGTAGGCGAAGCTGGTGTAGCTCAGGCCGTAGCCAAAGGGGAAGGCCACATCCTTGCCATAAGCATAGCTGCCTGCCTTGCCGGTGCCCATCACAAAGTCCTCATACCGGGTTTCATAATACTTGTATCCTACATAAATGCCTTCCTGATAAATCATATAGGTGCTGGCATTTTCAGGGATAATGCCCTCTGCATAGCCCTCATAGGTGGTAGGCACAAAGTTTTTCATTGCAGGGCTGGAGTAATTATCGTAGCAATAGGTATCTACCAGGCTGCCGGAGGGGTTAATGGCACCGGTCAGGATTTCCGCCACTGCGTTAATGCCGGTAATGCCCACGCCGCCAATCCACAAAACCGCATCCACCTGAATGCCCTCAGCCTGGAGGAAGTCCATCTGAATGGGGTTGGAGCTGTTGAGCAGCACCACCAGCTTCTTAACCTTACCCTCTTCCTTCATTTTCGTCAGGTTCTGGAGCATATCCATTTCGTTTTGGTCAAGGGCCAGATAGTTCGTTGCCACAAAGTCCAAATCGGCACCTTCGCCGCCTACACGGGAAAGGGTCACAATAGCGGCATCGCCAAAGCTTTCCACGCTGTCTAAAACGCTTTGGGTATAGGCGCTCCAGGGAGCTTCGCCTACACTAGAGGAGCCGGTAAAGCCACCGGCAACACGCTTATAGGCACTTCCCTCTCCGGTGAGATAGAAGTCCCACAGGGTGGGATTGACCTTAGCACCGGCCTTTTCCAGCGCGGTTTTCAGGTTGTCCGCCTTAGTGGCATCCACATTGGCAGAGCCGGTGCCGCCGTAGACCAGGTCTACAGAGGAGGTGGAAAACAAGCTGACGGAGACATCCTTACCCAAAGGCAAAGCATTGTTTTCATTCACCAGCAGCGCTGCGCCCTCGCCCTCTACCTGCTTGACCAACGCATAGCCGGCCTTCACACGGTCTTCCTGGGTGGCATAGTCGGAGGTGTAGTAGACCGCATTGGGGTCTTCATTTTCCAGCTTCCAGAAGCTGTCACCGGTAAAAAGCGCCACAGTGTTATCAAAGGTGGTCACACCCACGCAGCCGGCACTAAACAAAATGCACAGCACCAGGCTGATAATCGCCACGGTTTTCCAAAGGGTAACATGGCGCCGTTTCGCCTTCTTGCAGGCTTTTTTTAGCTGTTTGAGTGCTTGCTTTCTTTCGTCCATAAAAAAGTCCTCATTTCTACAATTTTTACATGCTTTTGGCAAGCTATCCTAAAAACAGCCTGCCTTTTTGTTCTAAAAATAATTTCTGCAAATGCATATTACCATAAATTTTTCGGCAAATCAACGCTCTTTACGCATTTTTACAGTTTAGACAAATTTACTCCCTTCCAATCGTGCAAAATTACAAATCATTTGGGCAAAAGAAACTCACCCCACGGGGGAAGGTATTGGGGTCGGCAATCAACGAAACGATAAATTGGAATTTACAGATTGCTTTTTATTGGCAAATATAGTATAATTAAAAAAAAGAAGAAAAGGAGTGTTTTCTATGGCATCTCAATTGGAAATCGGTTTCGGTAAAATTGATTACACGCCGGATTTCTCCGTTGGTCTGGGCGGCTATGGCGGTGACTTCAAGCGCAGTCATGTGGAAGTGGTCATGCCTGTGTACATCACCTGCATCGCAGCAAAGCAGGACGGGGTCACTGCCCTTGTCTACACCGTGGACACCTGCGGCTTCCGTAAGGAGCTGGCAGACCTGTTCCGGGAAGCCATCGAGAAGGCCACCGGTGTTCCCGGCAGCCACATCGTTTTCGGCGGCACCCACGGTCACAATTGCCCTTCCACCGCCCCTCTGAGCCATCCCATCGTGGCACAGTTGGTGGAACGGATGCAGGCTGCTGCTGTGGAAGCTGCCAAGGTGGCACTGGAGGACCTGGCGCCTGCAAAAATTTTCGGCGCTAAGCCGGTGTTCCCCGGCTTGAACTTTACCCGTCACTACCGGATGCCCGGCGGTAAGCGGTCCACCACCAACACCGGCATCACCAAGGAGATGGTGACCACCGGTCACTTAGGACCCTCCGACCCCCAGATGGTCATGGTCAAGTTTGCCCGTGAGGAAAAAGAGGATGTGCTGCTTTGCAACTGGCAGGCCCATCCGGACGATGCCTATCAAATTGGCTTTAATAAGATTGCCCCCGGCTATCCCGGCCCCTTCCGTGACCAGTTGGAGACGATCTCCGGCTGCCGTGTGGCCTTCTTCCAGGGTGCCTCGGGTAATCAGGTCCGGGACAGCCGCCACAAAGAGTTGAGCCACGGCCTCAACTGGGAAAATTACGGCATCCACCTGGCACGGAAAGCCTACGGCGCTTTTAACCAGTTTGTTCCTGTGGAGGCTGACGGTATCTTCGTCACCCGGCACATGCTGACTGTCAATGTGAACCACTCGGAGGATGACAAGCTGGAAGCGGCCCGGGAGATCGACCGTCTGCTGGATGACGGTCAGCGCGAAAAGGCCATCGAGCTACTGGAGCCTAACGGCATCCGTTCCCTCAGCCATGCCAGTGGTATTCTGATGCGTGGTACTATGAAACAAACCGGTGAGCTGGAGCTGAACGCCCTGCGCATCGGTCAGGTGGGCTTTGCGGTAAACACCTGCGAGACCTTCTCTGACCAGGGTCTTTACATCAAGAATTATTCTCCCTTTGAGTTTACCTTTATGGTCACCGGCAACCGCAGCTATTTGCCCTGCAACCAGGCCTACGATTACCCCTGCTACGAGGTAATCGGCGGCTCCGGCTACTATGCAAGAGGCACTGCCGAAGCCATGGCCGACAAGCTGGTGCAGATGCTCTGCGAAATTGTATAACATAAAAAACCACGGTGGATTTTCCACCGTGGTTTTGCTTATTCAGTTGATTACACAACACATCATGTGAAATTAAATCCACCCTTTTAGCGGCGAATTTAGCTGAAAAAGACGCTGATTGTAATACAATCAGCGTCTTTTTCTGAAAGTAGTGACCTATTTTGATACGGGTTGCACACCCCGGCAGACTTTTCGTTAAAAGGTATGGGGGATCGTTAAAAGGTATACCCTTTCGTTAAATAGTACGAGGAATCGTTAAGCGGGTATATGTATAGAACAGTACCTATGATAGGTTAATCCGTTTAAAACCACAGTTATATATTGAAGAAAATTGAATGGTATGCTAAAATATAGTAAATTTCAACAAATTACATAAAGACAGAGGAAGGTTGTCAAAATGAATATACTGTTTTGGAACCTTAAGGGCAATAATATTGCTGAATACATATTGGATTGTTTGGCAGAAAACGATATTGACATTGCAGTGTTTTCTGAACATAGTGGTGTAAACTTTTCACTGATTGCCTCAAAGATAAATTATAATTATATTGAAGGTCTAGGTGGCTGCGAGAAAATTGTTATGCTTGCAAAAGAGTCCATTGATGTAGAAATAAAGCAAGAGCAAACAAGATACGCTTTATATCACATTATCTGTAATTCGGTTCAATATATTATTGCGGGTGTGCACCTGCAAGATAGGTTTACGACAGATACGGCAACGAGAATTGCGTGTATAGGTCGTTTGATTAATGATCTGTCCAATGTAGAACGCAGATGTAAATGTAAAAACACGATCATAATCGGTGATTTTAATGCCAATCCTTATGATGATGAATTATTGCAAATGAATGCGTTCAATGCGGTGCTTTTTAAAGATGTTATCCAGAAGAGCGAAACTCGAAAAGTTGGTGATGAAATATATCGCCGTTTTTACAATCCTATCTTAAATTTCATCTCTGAAGACACCAAAACATATGGATCATTTTATTATACTGGTGGAAGCAGCGCACCAGTATGGAATTGCTTGGATCAAGTACTGTTAAGTAAGGCGTTAGTTGATGAGATTGCTGCACTGAAGTATTTAAAGTCAATCAATGGCAAATCCTTAATGACCACAGTTAAGCCAAAGGAGAACATTAGCGACCACTTACCGCTTTTGGTGGAGATAAGATAAGGAGAGATGTTTATGAAATACGAAAACCTTTGGGATATTCCTTCGGTCAATGAAGTGTTAAACTCGACCGACAATATTTTTGATATTATGAAGGCCCAAGGACAGTATCTGAAGGAAAACACTAACGGGAGAATATTTGGGAAGTTCTCTAAAATAAAGACGATAAATCCGTTGTCTACTATGGGTGCAGCACTGACAGCATTTGCGCCACGCGAAGTCTTGCAAAACAACGATTCTAGTGCATTGGCAGATGCCAACGAGTTGTATCGTGATCAAAAATATGGTTTTGAAATATATAATAGTGCATATAAGTTTCGTGTTTTTGAAATGATTATCCTGCCGGTTTATCCCGCACAGATTATTATCGATGAAGGTGTTGTCTCAACTATAGAAGAAGAGATTGCATTATGTGCCGAAAAAGGAAAAACCGCAAACCACTACATTATTAAAAACGATGACGAACTGATAGGCTGTCTGCGACTTATTTTTTCAAGCAAAAAAGTTAGATATATTCTTTACAAGCTGCAGCAGCAAAGCGAAAATAACCAAAAGACATAGGCGAACTTTCGTTAAGCGTGATATGTGTGCTTGACTTTTGTTATAAGTTTGACGAACTCAATGGATCAATAGTAGCACAGGGGACGGTTCTGTGTGTTTCTGTCGTTTGCACACCCCTTGGGAAAATTTGCACACCTCTCGATGAAAATATACACCCTTATGAACATCTACTACGGTCAGTAAGAACAACATTCCCTTAAAAAGGTTGTGAGCATTATGGTTAAAAGAATCATAAAAATAGCAGTGATTGTGGTCGTTGCTTTATGTTTGCTTGGTACAGCGTTCTTTGTCTATTTACAGGAATTCCATAGTACAGAAATCTACTGTGAGCATGCTCCGGATAACAGGTATTCTGTTACGGTTTATCAAATTGGAAGCCCTCAGTTTCCCTTTGGATCAGTAACGACCAAAATTGTCATGAGAGATGCAGAGGGAGATACCGTAGATAAATGCACATTTGAACTGAATAACGATGGTGGCAGTGTAAATGTCATGAACATTGCTGACATTCGGTGGAATAAATATGATGTTGCAGTGGATATGCGTGGTGCTGATGACAAGGGTGTAACCACTTATATGTTATCAGTAGTGAAGGTGATCCCAGAGCCGGATTAAAAGGAGGCTTCCTTATGAAAAAGATAATTGCTTCTTTACTTGCTTGTGTTATGCTTGCGCTATTTTTTGTGGGATGTACTTCCGACCATAATGAAAATCAATCTGCAGGACAACCGTCAACGGGAGAAACATTGTCAGGTCTTATAGAGGTAGCAATACCCAACCTGAATATGGCAACATTGAAATCGTTGGTGGAGATTTGCGGAAAAGATCTGACATGGGATACATTTGCTCCCTACTGGAATAAAAATGTTGGTTCCGGTTTATATATTCTTCGTTATCCGATAGACGAAGACTACTGCTTGGTCATCAGCGGTGCGAGTATGGAGGAACCTCCTGACAAAATCATTCTTGAAGCTGTACACAGTCCCAAGAATTTCATTGATATAAGAACCGAGAGTATTGATGATTTTATCGCTTCCGGTGTCGCTGCTAATGCAACATCAGCCGCAAAAGAGAAGATATTAAATGCTGCGTTAGAGCATTGTAAAACAATGTATGCCTATACCGATATCAACTACATTTTTGACAGTGACGAATGGTATGTTGAATTTTGGGAGAATGGGGCAAAAATCGCAGCACAAAGCGTCACGCTTGATAAAGACGGTAATGTTTTGAGCATTCGTTACGCAGAATGAGCAATTCGGATTTCAGAAAGGAGTGTTGGCATATGAAACACAAAATAGCGACCGTATTATTTATGTTACTAGCTCTATGCTTGAGCGCTTGCTCAAAGCAGCAGTCTATCAAAAATGAAAAGTACACGATCTTCCATAAGGATGGAAAATGCTACATAGAGTTCCATATTGAATTCTCACTCCCGCAGTCACAACCGGACGGTTTTTCTGCAAATATCGCGCTTAGCTATCCCGAATTCAACTCGATTGAAGATATGAGACAGCGCATTCAGAATGGCGACCTGTCTGACGGCGAATTATATGCCTTGAGCAGAATGGGCACCGCTAAAACCGTTGAGATTGTTGATATATGGAACCTGTGTGACATTTATCTGCCGGAAAGCTTAACCTATGATAAAATCATATGGGCTGGGCCTGTCTGCAGCTTTGAATTCTTTATGGGTGACGAGCCGTGCTCTGTACAAGTTTGCACAAAGGAGACCTTTGATACACGATTTGAAGAAGATTACACAAATGTCATCAATAACCCCAACCGGTCTATCATGAGTGACACTACCATTTCAGAAAGAAATGCCAGAGCAATCCACTATATGAATCCTACCGGAATCTACAAAGAAATTTGTTATTCACTTTCTTCCGCAAACAAAAAAGTAACCGTGTTGGAGCACTACACACAAGAACGGTATAATGCTGTTGAACCAGAAGTGTTTTCCGATTCTATTCCAGATCTCATTAAAGTTTTTGGAACTGACAATTCTAGTTACTACTATACGTTTCTGAGAGGATTTACAGAAAGACCTTCTGAGGAGTGGCTATTGGCTATTGAGGTAGTGTGTACCCAATAGTGCGAAGGAGTGTGATTAGATGTAGCACAGGGGACGGTTCTGTGTGTTTCTGTCGTTTGCACACCCCTTGGGAAAATTTGCACACCTCTCGATGAAAATGTACACCCTTATAAACTATCGTTAATTTTTGTATGTTTTTAGTGATATTCCGGCTTTGCCGGAGTGATATTTTTGCTACGCAAAAGCGATATTGCCGCTTTGCGGCAGTGATATTATATTCGCCTCCAAAGCTGGGCGAAGCCCAATATAACTTGGCGCAAGCCAAATATAACTGCGAAGCAATATAACTCGCCGCAAGGCGAATATAGCTGAAAAAGACGCTGATTGTATCACAATCAGCGTCTTTTTCTGGCAGGGGCACAAGGACTTGAACCCTGAGCCTACGGTTTTGGAGACCGCCGCTCTACCAATTGAGCTATACCCCTATATCTATATAAAAGGCGGTTGCCTTATATTTTATGGTGGGCCCTCAGGGACTCGAACCCAGGACTATCCGGTTATGAGCCGGAGGCTCTAACCAACTGAGCTAAGGGCCCGTATGCAGGTGACGAGCACCATAGCGGATGCTATTATAGCATCACTACACCCTGTCTGTCAAGAGTTTTATTTAGAAAAGATTGGTATATTCCAGTGGCAAATAACAACAAAGAAATGCAGGGAAACGACAAATTCGTTTCCCTGCACAGGAATATCTAATTTTACGGGAGCCGGCTGCGACGGCGGCGCTGAGAATGCCGGGTTTCTTCCGGGTCTGCCTTTTCCGCACGGCGAGCATAAGCCTCTGCTGCCTCCGAGGTTGCCTCGTAGGTCAGCCGGCTGACACGCACAGTGCCGTCGGCCTGGACAGACAGACGAACACGGATTAAAAATTTTCCGTGCTCCGGGCAGGTGGCCAGGTCCATATACCGGCGGCCGGGCTGGGCAAACCACCGAGAGCCCAACATTTGCCTGGAACAGGTGGGGCATTTATTCTCCACACCGGACATAGCTGCCAATGCCGCCCGTTTATCCGGGTAATCATAAAACACCTTGCGGCTGATACAGCCGGGAAGCTCGGCACCGTGGAAGCCGTTTACATGTTCTTTTAGCGCTTGGCCATATTCCTGCGTACCCTTTTTCAAATCCAGACGGGCACAAATCAGGGCTGTATGATAAGCATCGCCCAAAGCATCGTGGGCAGGCCGGGTGGCCTCAATGCCAAATATCTCCATAGCGGTTTTCAGGGCTTTTTGGGCGTTGGAGCCGTCGGTCTGCGCGTTGAAAATCATTTGGGCATTATACCATCGGCTGACCCAATTTTCCTCCAGACCGTAAAGGCGCAAATTCTCCCGGAGAATGGTGATATCGTCAAAGCCCCAGGTCAGGAAGGTAACATCCTCACCGCACCAAGACCGGAAGCGTTCAATTGCCTCCTCCATTGCCACACCCTCTTCACGAAGCTGGGCTTCCTTGATACCGGTGAGCTTACTGACCCGACGGTTTAATCTTTTATAATACTTGGGCTTCACCAAAACCTGAAACTCATCTGCCACCTGCTGATCCTCCGTCACACGGACGGCACCGATTTGCAGAATCTCTCCCCGGATTTGCACCGGCAGCACCTTCCGTGCGGACGGAGAGCCGGGCCAGGGTTGGTTCCACTCCATATCCAATATGATATACTCCATTGTTACAACCTCGGTTTCTATTTCCTACCGCATATCATATCACATAACAGCAGGCTCTGTAAACCACAAGTTGCAAATTCCTTATTTTTTCGGCATCATTTGCTTTTTATTCAACTCTCCCTCTTGCCAACCGACAGGCTTACTGCACACAGGACAAGGGTCACAGGCACGAATGCCCTCATAGGTGTAGCCGCAGTTGAGACACCGCCAAACAATCGGCGTTTCCTTTTCTGTCAGAGTGCCACTGACAAACTGCTCGTGGAGAGATTTGAACGCATTGTGGTGTACCCCCTCAATCCGTGCAATCTGCAGCCAGAGTCTTGCTGTGTCGTCAAAGCCTTCCCGGCGGGCAATCTCTGCAAAACCGGGATACACGGTATCGTGCTCCTCCAGCTCCCCATTGGCGGCATACTGCAAATTCTCAGCAGTGGTGCCCAACTGGAAGGGATACCCTGCATCCAGCTCCACATTGGGCGCCAAAGCGCCCAGCTTTTGCAGGTGCTCCAAAAATTCTTCTGCATGGACAGCCTCGTTGTCAGCCGTTTCCTCAAACACGCGGGCAATCCACTCATAGCCCTCCTTGCGAGCAACTTGGGCATAGACGGTATAGCGGGTTCTTGCCTGAGATTCTCCGGCAAAGGACCGGGCCAGGTTTAATGCGGTTTGGTTTTCCATAGAACATCCTCCTTTTTCCTTAAGAGGATGTCCGTTTTCTTCCAATTTTATGCGGTTACGGCTTTGCCGGTATGCCCTATCATACACATTCCCTGGCAAAAAACGAAATGTAAAATTTTACAAAATATTCTCTATAAGTTTTTTGGGGGCTTTATTTCACTTAGCATGTATGCTATAATTAAAAACACAGCCGGTGCCGGGCGAGTTGATCGCAAGTCTGCAGGAAAAATAAAGAAAAATTTGCCAAAATAGGTGACATTTTGATTTCACCGTGTTATAGTAACCTTACAGATATAGGAGGTGCGCTATGAACTTTTTAGAGAGACGAATTGTGAAGGACGGCGCTGTAAAGCCGGGTAATGTTTTGAAGGTGGATTCCTTTTTGAACCATCAAATGGACATCGCTTTAATGGACGAAATCGGCAGAGAATTCCACCGCCGGTTTGCGGACAAAAAAATCACCAAGGTACTTACCATTGAGGCCTCCGGTATCGGCATTGCCTACCCTGTTGCCCGGGAATTTGGTGTACCTATGGTGTTTGCCAAAAAATCTCGCTCCGTGAATATTGACGGAGATATGTATGTGGTAAGTGTGGAATCCTTTACCCATAAAAATGTCAATCAGGTGATTGTTTCCAAGCGTTTCTTAAACGAGGACGACCATGTTCTGATTATTGATGACTTCCTTGCCAACGGCTGCGCTCTGCAGGGCTTGGTTGCGTTGGTGGAAATGGCAGGCGCAACCGTTGAAGGCTTGGGTATCGCCATTGAGAAGGGCTTCCAAGAGGGCGGCCACCGTCTGCGGAATTTAGGCTATCCTTTGGAATCTCTTGCAATCGTGGATGCTATGGACCCCATCACTGGCGAGATTACCTTCCGTAAACAGGATTGATAAAAAGCTGCCCCGTTTTTAATCCCATACTATATTTTTCCGGTAGACGCTGGGAGAACAGCCTAACGCCTTGCGGAATACCTTATCAAAATACTGGATAGAGGCAAAGCCGCAAGCACTTGCCACCTCCGTGGCGTTCTTATCTCCGTCTGACAAAAGCTGTTCTGCCCGACGCAAACGCACAAAGTTGATGTACTCTACCACAGTGCCGCCGGTGTATTTTTTGAAAAGGTGGCAGAGCCGATATTTGTCCGTGCCAATGCGGTTTGCCAACTGCTCAAGGGTAATCCGGTGCTCGTAGTTTTTTGCAATAAATTCCAAAACCGGCATAATCTCCCGGTAGTCCTGCAGCTGTCTTGCTGTCACCATGTCCTGACGATACATAAAAGCGATGAGACTATAAATATACGCTTTCAGGTATTTTTTATAGTGATCTTCCTTGGTCTCCAGTTCCTTTTTCATTTGGTTGAACAAAAGCGCCAGCTCACTTCCCTCCGGGAAAACCTTATAGTGCGCTTCTTGCTGCTCCATAGTAAAATCGTCAATATAGGTGTCTTCCCCGTTTCGGTCGGGATTGCTGTGTAATTCTATTTGTATATAACGCAGGACTGTAGGCTCTAAATACTTCATACAATGCCCAGCATTGCTGTTAACCAGCAACACCTGCCCGGGCTCTAAGACAAATTCCTTATTGCCAATGCAGCAAGCAACCCTACCGCTTTCTATGCAGGCAAGTTCCACCTCCCGGTGTCTGTGCATACCGCGAAGCCTGGAACGAGGTGTGATGGGAAACAGTTTCATATGAAGGTTCAGTTCCGGAATATCATACCGTATAAATTCTCTTTCCATAACATCCCCTCCGCAAGATAGTTTCACTTTTTCGCAATATGTTAGTAGCTTTACTTCAACATATTTTGTATTATTATAGGGACAAATTACCGGAATGTCAAATTGAAACTGTCTTTTAGGAGATGCAATATTTATGAATAAAAGACGATTTTCCTACACCTATGTTATGGTTGGCCTATGCTTTTTAACCATATTCATCAGTCTGGGCTTTTGCCGGGGTAACCGGGGTCTGTTCCTGGCTCCCATTACCGATGCCCTGGGCATCTCCAGAAGTGTTTACTCCTTTAATGATACCATCCGCGCTATTTGCACTGCTGTCACTAACTTGTTTTTGTTCCAACTGTGCAATCGGTTTGGCCTCAAGCGAATGATTGTCACCGGTCTTGGCCTTACGGCGGTTGCTTTTCTTGTTTCTGCCGGAGCAAGCTCCGTTTTTCCCTTTTATGTCAGTGGCTTTTTGATGGGTGTGGGTTCATCCTTTACCACCACCGGTATGATGAACATCGTTCTGCGCAGATGGGTAAAGAAGAATTTAGGAACCGCTTTGGGTGTGACCCTGGCCGCCAATGGTTTGGGCAGCACGGTTTCCGCCTTAATTTATTCCCCCGTCATTTCCAGCTCCACCTTCGGTTACCGCGCTGCCTACTACATTTCTGCAGCATTGACGGTTCTGATTTTGATTGTCCTGCTGCTGTTCTTCCGGGAAGCTCCGAAGGATTATGTGAAAACCGATACGGAAATGAAGAAAAAATCTTTCCGGTTAGACCGCAATGCCATCAGCGGATCCTTTATCCTGGTTTGCATTATGACTGCCTTAACCGGTGTTATTTTGCAGGGAATGGTTTCCACACGCTTTGCCCACTGGACAGACTGCGGTCTTTCTACTGTTTGGGTAAGCACCCTTGCTGCTGTTAGCGGCATTCTCTTGTCTTCTACCAAATTCTTAGCTGGTTTGAGCTATGATAAACTGGGATTAAAACGAACCTTAGCCCTTAGCTTTGCTACCGGTGTAATTGCATTTGTAACCTTGTGTTTTATCGAAAACTCCACCTTGGGCATCATCGCTACTTTGCTGGGATGTATTTGCTATCCTCTGGTGCTGCCTCTGGAAACAGTATTGGTGCCTTTGATTTCCGGTGATCTTTTCGGCGCAGAAAATCCCAGCTACGCAAACATTTTGCTCTCTGCGCTCTCCATTGGAGCTGCCTTAAGCGGACCTGTCTTTAACGCCTGCTTTGATTTTGTTGGCTCCTATAACCCCATTTATTTCATTTCTGCGATACTTATGGCCGGAATGGCCCTGGTATATAACAAACTTATCAACTTAAAAACTTGTGAAGAAGAGGTATTATAATGGAAAATAAAGCACTGCAATTTGGTTGGGCGGAAATTGACATTACCCCCGACAAGAAAGCATCTCTGGCAGGACAGTTTGCTGAGCGTATTTCCCAGTATGTGGAAAAGCCCATCACTGCCACCGCACTGGCTATCACCACTGAGGACGATCAGGCCATTATTGTCAGCGTTGACGTCGTATCCATCGGCTATAATCTGGTGGAGCGTGTCCGTGAGTCACTGAAGGATAATGATCTGGGTCTGGATCCGGATAAAGTTATCCTCTCTGCCATTCACACCCATACGGCACCTTCCTATATTCGGACACAAAAGGCTGCCAAAATGATCGGCAAATCCAGATCCTCCCGCCAGCTTCTGGAGGAACTTCTTCCTGCCGGTAAAAAGTACATTGAAAGTGCTCCTGTTACAAATAATCCGGATGTTGTGTCCTCTCAGGAGTATCTGGATTTCCTGGCAGAAAAGCTTCCTCAGGTAATTTTGCAGGCCTGGAAGAACCGCACCGCCGGCGCTTATAGCAACGCCTTCGGCCGTGCTGCTGTGGGTATGTGCCGCCGTGCCGCTTATTCTGACGGTTCTGCTCAGATGTGGGGTGACACCAATACTGCTGTGTTCGAAAGTCTGGAAGGCGGTAATGACTCCGGCATTGAGCTGATGTACCTGTTTGATGAAAACCAAAAGCTTACCGGTGTGATTACCAACCTGGCCTGCCCTGCTCAGTGCGTACAGCACAGGCTGTTCATCTCTCCGGACTTCTGGGGCGAGGTAAAGAAGAATATCCGTGAGCATTTCGGTTCTGATATTTATCTGTTGGCGCTGTGTAGTGCTGCCGGTGACCAGTGCCCTGTGGACCTGGTGCGCTGGGTTGAGCCGGAAAGCGACCTTAACGACCCCAACTGCCACCGTGACAATCCTCCCAAGCGCAAGGCTGACCCCTCTATGTTTGACCTGGCAGGTATGCGCAAGGCCGGCAGACGGGTTTCTCAGGAAATTATTAACACCTACGAAGACGGTCTGGATCCTGCGATCAGCAGCGCACCCTTTGCCCATATGGTCGACCAGATGCCCCTGCCTCTGCGCAGAGTAACCCTGGCCGATGTGGAGGCCGCAAAGAAGGCCATCGCCGACTATCTGCGCAATAAAGAGGGCGATGTGGACTATAACGACGCAGCCAACCTGCAGCGCTATACAGGCATTTTAAATCGTTTCCAGGCACAGGAAATCATGGACACTTTGGAGACTGAGGTTCATATCATCCGTCTGGGTAACATTGCCTTTGCAACCAACCCCTTCGAGCTTTTCCTGGATTACGGCAATCAGATTAAAGCCAGAAGCCTTGCTGAACAAACCTTCCTGGTTCAGCTGGCCAATGGTCACGAAGGCTATCTGCCCACCAAAAAGGCAGAAGAAGGCGGTCACTACAGCGCCTTTGTTGCCAGTGGCAACATTGGTCACCAGGGCGGCGAGCTGCTGGTTCGGAAGACTTTGATGGACATCCGGAAGCTGTTCTCCTAATTCTTACCAATAAGTAAAAATCCCGAATGCAAAAGCATTGGGGATTTTTGGTGCCGGTGTTCCTGTTGCGATGCTCGGTGCTCTCGTCGGCGACGGTGCGCCTTCCTCGCTCACCGATCGCTGCCACTCGCTCCCCTCCCTTGACTCCGCCACCGGCGGCGGTCGGGTCGCTCCCCAGACTCTCACCTCCGGTTCGAGTCCACCGGCAAAGCAAAAAGCAGATACCCGAATGGGTATCTGCTTTTTTGGTGCCGCAAGGCAATCCAAATCCGAACCAGGGTCACTTGTTGCGGTCTGTACATCGGACAGAGCAATTGTTCTGGTGCCGTCCTTAAAGTTAAAGGTCAGCAGCAATTTATCATCGTACAAGTAAATCGCATTAACAAAGGTATCAACCAGCATTTGGCGGTGCTTCTCGTTTGCGGTGTCCAGGCTGCGGAAGCGGTGCAGCCAGAAAGTAAGCTGTCTGGCGGTGATTTTGGGCTTCTCCAGCTTTTCTTCATCAATGCGGATTAGTATTTCTTCCTTGGCTGCTTCAAGCTGGGCCAGCTTGGTTTGCAGAGCCTTGGAAGCAACACCATTCATGATAGCGGTGACGATATTATCAATGGCCGTTTCGGTTTCACGCAGCTGCTTCTCATAGATGGGCAGGTCGGATGTTTCTTCATCCTGGATGCGCATGAACATAGAAACAATGGCTTCTATCATGGCATCGTCCATCAGCATGGCCATGGTTTCATTAACAACCAGGTCTTCAATTTCTTCTTTCTTGACGGGCTTCTTTTTACAGTCGTTCAGCTTTTTCTTGGAAGCATGGCATTTATAATAGCGGTGAATTGAGCCGTTGCGGCTCTTGCCGCTTTCTCCATTCATGGATGTACGGCAATGACCGCAAAACAGCTTGGTGGTCAAGAGGTAGCTTTCTTTTGCCTTGGCTCTGGCTGGGGCCTTTTTGTTTTTGGCCAGCCGCTCTTGTACTCGGTCGAAAAGGTCTTGGGGTATAATGGTTGGTATGCCGTTAGGGATAACAATATCCTGGAAAGAATACTCACCAATATAACGGCGGTTGGACAGCATATGCTGAACGGCGCCCCAGGTTATGGGGCGGCCCTTTGTATTAGTTAGGCCCTTGGAGTTTAAGTGGTCACGAATTTCGGTTATGGTCTTGCCCTGGTCATACAGCTTGAAAGCTTCCAATACGAACAGGGCCGTCATGGGGTTTATTTGTAGGTGCTGCTCCTCGTTCACTATGTAGCCAATGGGGACAGTGCCGCCATTCCATTTGCATTTTTCAGCATTGATGGTAAGGCCACGGACAACCTTTTCTTTGAGGTCTTCGGAGTACCATTCTGCCATACCCTCCAGGACGGATTCAAGCAGAATACCCTCCGCACCCTCGGAAATGACTTCCGTGGCAGAAATGACACGGACACCATTCTTTTTCAGCTGGTTCTTATATCGTGCGCTGTCATAGCGGTTACGGGCGAAGCGGTCAAGCTTCCAGACGATAACCAGG
>JAZOME010000042.1:0-19258 GCA_045653685.1 Faecousia sp. | reverse complement strand
ATCGGTCACGGCGCTCTGGCTGAGAAGGCTCTGCTGCCTGTGATTCCCTCCGTGGAGGAGTTCCCCTACGCCATTCGTGTGGTTTCCGAGGTGCTTTCCTCCAACGGTTCCACCTCTCAGGGCTCTATCTGTGGCTCTACCTTGGCGCTGATGGATGCCGGTGTGCCCATTAAGCGTCCCGTTGCCGGCATTTCCTGCGGCCTGATTTCTGACCAGGAGACCGGTGAGTGGAGAACCTTCACCGATATTCAGGGTGTTGAGGACTTCCACGGCGAAATGGACTTTAAGGTTGCCGGTACTACCGAGGGTATTACCGCTATTCAGATGGACCTGAAGAACAAGGGTCTGACTATGGAAATCATTGCTGACGCTCTGGAGCGCTGCCGCAAGGCTCGTCTGGTGATCCTGGACGAGGTGATGCTGCCCTGTATTCCCGAGCCCCGTGCTGAGGTTTCCGAGTACGCTCCCAAGATGATTTCTCTGACCGTTCCTGTGGACAAGATCCGTGAGATCATCGGCTCCGGCGGCAAGACCATTCAGAAGATCTGCGCTGACACCGGTGCAAAGGTGGACATCGAGGACGACGGCAGTGTGTTCATTTCCGCAGTTGACAGCGCTGCTGCTTACGCCGCTAAGAAGATGATTGACGACATCTGCTTCGTTCCCGAGGTGGGCAAGCTGTACTACGGCAAGGTTGTTCGCATCCTGCCCATCGGCGCTTTCGTGGAAATTGCTCCCGGCCATGACGGCATGGTGCACATCTCCAAGCTGGAGAACCGCCGTGTGGAAAAGGTTGAGGATGTGCTGAACCTGGGCGATATGACCTGGGTGAAGTTCATGGGCTTCGACGAGAAGGGCCGTGCAAACTTCAGCCGCAAGGACGCACTGAAGGAAATGGAAGAAAACCAGTAATAAAAAATATCGCCCAGAGGAATTTTCCTCTGGGCGGTTTTTATTTTTTGGGGCGGAGCAGCATCAGCCGCAGCTTTCCGGAGCCGTACAGCCCGGTGATAAGATGGCGCATATCGCCACACTGGGAGCACTTGCGGGGGTAGTCTTCATGGATGCAGTCCGACGGACGGAAGGAGAGCCCAGTGGCTTTGTTCAGGCAATCCCGGCAGATATGGTTGAGATAGCCATAACGGAATTCGTCATAGCGCATAAGCGACACCCTCCATTTTCTGTAAATAACATTTTTTACATTTTACCATAAGAAAAACCGGTTTGTAAAGGGTTTTTTGTAAAAATGCAAAAAAAAAAGCGAGAAATATATTTGTTCATAATGCTCATAATTTTATATCCCCGTGGGGGGCTTGCGGCGGTAAATTTGCCTTGTTATAATGACACCAGACTGTAAAAAGGAGTCAGAAAATGAAAAAAATCATTAGCGGATTGCTCATTTTGTTGCTGATTTTGTCAGGCTGTGGCAAAGCCGGGCAGACTACCTCCGGAAGAACCCTCACCGATGGGGCAGGAAGGACGGTTACCGTTCCTGACAAGGTAGAACGGATTGTGTGCGTGGGTGTGGGGGCATTGCGCTATAGCTGCTATTTAGACGCTGCCGATTTGGTAGTGGGCGTGGAGGATTATGAGATAAAACAGAGCTACGACCGGCTGTATAACCTGGTGAATTTTGAGAAATTCCGGGACTTGCCCGTCATCGGCACCAACGGTGTGCCCAATGAGGAGAGCATTTTGGCGGCAGATCCGCAGGTGATTGTGCTGTCCGCCTACGCTTCCGTGACGGCGGAGGATTTGACGGCGAAAACCGGTCTGCCGGTGGTGGTGGTGCCGGGAAGTGACAGCCTGCTGGACGAAAAGGCCTACAAGACCATAGAGGTTTTAGGGGCGCTTTTCGGTAAAACAGAAAAGGCGGATAGCTTAAAAGCGTATTTGCAGGGCGTGCAGGCGGACCTGAAGACCCGGACGGAAAATATTACGGAGCGTCCTTCGGTGTATGTGTGCGGCGTGAACTTTAAGGGACAGCACGGCTTTGAGGGTACGGAGGCAAATTATGGGCCTTTGGCGCTGTTGGGTGCTGACAATTTAGCAGACACCACCGGGCAGACCGGTGCTTTTGATATCGACACGGAGCAGGTGCTTTCCTGGGACCCGGATGTGATTTTTGCCGACTACAATGGGCTGGGGTTAATCCGGGAGGATTACAAGAAAAATCCGGAGTTTTATAACAGCCTGACGGCGGTACAGCAGGGGAAGGTATATGCCCAAATCTCCTTCCGCAGCTTTGCTGCGAACTTGGACACGGCTTTGTGCGACGCCTACTATGCCGGGTCGGTTTTGTACCCCCAGGCGTTTGCGGATATCAACCTGGAAGAAAAAATTGAGGAGATTCTCGTGACACTGCTGTCGGAGAATCCCTATCCCATCCTAAAGGAGCAGGGCTATGCATTCACATCCGTCTCATTTGGCGCATAAGGGGATTGATCCGCATTTTCGGAAAAATCAGGTAAAAAGCATTGTGTTTCTCAGTGTTTTGGGGGCTATGCTGGTGCTTTTCAGCCTGATTTCTCTGGGCTGCGGTTCTTATCAAATCTCTTTTTCAGAGCTGATTTCCGGTATTTTCGGGCAGGCTCGGGACAATAAAGTCAATTTGGTGCTGCGGGCAAACCGACTGCCCCGGGTGATTTCCGCACTGCTTGCCGGCGGCGGACTGGGGCTTGCCGGGTGCATTTTGCAGGCAGTGCTGCACAATCCCTTGGCATCGGCCTCTACCTTAGGTGTGTCCCAAGGCGCAGGCTTTGGTGCGGCACTGGCGGTGGTGGTGCTGGGCTTGGGCAGTGGCGGTATCGGCATCTTTGCCTTCGGGGGCTCTTTGGCGGTGGCGCTGGTGATTTTGGCGCTGTCCAAATTCAAAAATGTATCTGCCCAGGGCATTGTCCTTGCCGGCGTTGCCATCAGCGCTATGTTCACAGGCGCTACTACCTTAATTCAGTATTTTGCCGACGAGGTGGAGCTGTCCACCATTGTGTTTTGGACCTTTGGTGATTTGGGCAATGCCGGTTGGCCTGATTTAGGGCAGATGGCGGCGGTATTTTTGGTGCTGCTGGCCTTTGGCATTTACCACCGTTGGGATTATAATGCCTTGCTTTCCGGGGAGGAAACGGCAATCAGTCTGGGCATTCCGGTGAAGCGGCTGACCCTTGTCAGCTTACTGCTTTGCTGTCTGACCAGCTCTGTGACGGTGGCCCATGTGGGGCTTATCAATTTTATCGGACTGGCTGCCCCCCATATTGTGCGGCTGGCGGTGGGAAGCAACCATAAGTATTTGCTTCCCGGCTCGGCGATGGCCGGTGCGCTGTTACTGCTGTTGGGGGATTTATTGGCTCGGACGGTGATTGCCCCGGCGGTACTGCCCATTGGCGCCATAACCTCTTTCCTGGGCGGCCCGTTGTTTCTTTACTTGCTGTTTCGGGGAGGGAAGGATAAATGACGGAAATTAAAAACCTTTCCTACCGCTATCCCGGCGGCCCGGCGGTGTTGGAGGATGTGAGCTTTTCCCTGCAGGAAGGGGAGTTTTTGGCGATTTTAGGCAACAACGGCGTGGGAAAAAGCACGCTGCTGAAATGCCTCAACGGAATTTTGAAGCCCAGTGGCGGTCAGGTGCTGCTGCAGGGGCAGGATTTGTTGAAAATGTCTGCCCGGCAGATTGCCCAGAAGGTGGCCTTTGTTTCCCAGAATGTGCCGGGAAATGAACTGACGGTGCACGATACGGTGATGCTGGGAAGACGGCCCTATATGAAGTGGGGCTTTACGGAGCAGGACCACGAAATCGTCCACGACGCTATGGACAAGCTGGAAATTGACCATATCCGGGGGCGGTTTGTCTGCCAGCTCTCCGGAGGACAGAAGCAAAAGGTGATGCTGGCAAGAGCCTGGGCGCAGCAGCCGAAAATTTTGCTGTTGGACGAGCCTACCAGCGCATTGGATGTGAAAAATCAGTATCAGGTGCTGTCTATGGTGGAAAAGCTGTGCCGGGAGGATGGGCTTTGCGGCGTGGTGGTGATGCACGATTTGAACCTGGCGCTGCGGTTTTGCAACCGGTTTTTGCTCCTGAAGGACGGCCGGGTGTACCGGGACGGGGGCAGAGAAATTTTGGACAAGCAGGCGCTTTTGGAGGTCTACGGAGTAGAGGGAAATGTGCTTTCTGTGGACGGACAAAGCGTTGTGATGATAAAGGAGTAAGGATATGAAAACCTGGGAAGATTGTGTGGCCTTTCACGGCCATGCCTGCGGTGGACTGACCCTTGGCTACAAGGCGTCGCTGTATGCGGCAAAGCTATTGGAGCTTGGCTTTTCGGAAGATGAGCAGGTGGTGTGTATTGCAGAAAACAACGCCTGCGGCATTGATGCCATTTCTGTGATGCTGGGCTGTTCCCTGGGAAAGGGAAATCTGATTTTGCATTTGGTGGGAAAGACTGCCTATTCCTTTTATAACCGGAGCACCGGCGCTTCTGTGCGGCTGGTGGCAAAGCCCCGTCCTCAGGGAATGACCCGGGAGGACAGCTTTGCATACTATCAGAGCTGTCAGCCGGAGGAGATTTTTACAGTGAAGCAAACCACCCTGCCCCTGCCGGAAAAGGCACAGCTTTTTGGAAATTTTGTGTGCCAATGCTGTGGGGAAGAGGCCGGGGAGGCCTGGTGCAAAGAAACAGACGGGAAAAAACTCTGTCTAGATTGTGCAGAGAGTGAAAAAAGAAAATAAAATGAGACGGGAATGTTACCTGCCGACAGGAAAAGGACGAGGAATTTTGAAAATTCCTCGTCCTTTTTTGTGTTTTCTCTTAATATGTGGACATAACCCGCGCAGAGCCAATAAACTTTGTATATACACCCTCAAGCACCTCTGCCTCAAGCTCCTCGATGGTGTCTATTTCGCCATCCAGATATCTTCCGATCTGGCGAGCCGTGTAACGAAGTCTGTCGGTTGCTGCGGCATAGTTATTGCCAAGCTTTTCCCAACCGTGGGTCTTACATTCTTCGTGCCAATACCGATCGTGCAAAAGGTAAAGTGTCTCATAATCACGGATAAGCTCAGGCAGCGTTACATCCTTAAAATTCCGAAGCCACTGCAAATCCTTTTCCTTATACTTTCGGGACAAGTCCTTAAAGATACGGGTCTTACCCAGTGCCGCACGGAAAAGCGCCTTATAGAAATCGATATACGGCGCGTCGGGATATTTCTCGAAGACCTTTAGCGAATTCTCATAATAGCCCTCTATTTTTTCAAAATCAAAGGCGAAAGGCAGAAGGAAGATCAGTGGGTCTGCCCATATCATAAGCTTGCCTGTGTTGCGGTCGCCTACTTCCTCGCAGTAAAAATCGCTGATAGCGTCGCAAAGCTCTGCCGGCAGTTTCGTGATAAATTCGGCAACGGAATCGATATCCTCCTTGGTGCACGCAAGTCCTCTCCAGCAATACTCGGAGTAAACCGCAAGACAAGGAAGCGCCTGAATATGATTGATATCACCGTATGCCCATGCCGCCGCAAATACCGAACGGACGCCCAGATCAATACATTCCTCAAGGGCGGGCTTTACTGTTTGGTAGGTCCACTTAAAGTTCGGCGCCTGACCGTTCCAGGTCCAGATACCGCCTGCAAAATGCACGGGACGACCAAACTTCTGATGCTTGATAAGGTTGCTGCGGTAAAACGCATTATCCGCGTGGTAGTACTCCCAGAATACCATTTCTGCGTCGGGCATAGCGTCCACAACTTCCTTCGGTATCTCCGTATCCGTGTCGTAGACCTTTCCACTCTTGTTGGCAAGGGTGGAATACATATCGCTCCACATCATAGGGCGATAGTTGTATTTCTTGCAGATCTCAAATACACGGGTAACGTGCTCGTTGAATATCTCAAAGCGGTCACGCAGACCGTCACGGGCAAAGGATTTGCCAAAGCCAATTCCAAAGGTCTCGTCGCAGCCAATGGGTATCTTATCCGAACGGAATGCCTTGCGGCAGGCGGAGATACATGTCTCTATAAACTTATAGGTCTCCTCCTCGCCGTGAAGAAGAACCCGGTCATTCTCGGCAATATTGCTGTGCTGCTTATAGCGAAGGAATTTTCCAAGGTGGCCAAAGGTCTGAATGCAGGGAATGACCTCGATACCAAGGTCAAAGGCATAATCGTCTATCTGGCGAAGCTCCTCCTGGGTATATCTGCCTCGCTGATAGCCAAAGAAGGGATAACCCTCGATCTCGTATGTATCCTCGGTGTAAAGCATAAGCATATTCATTCCGAAGAGCGCCATATAATCCAGATATTTTTTAACACCCGAAACGTTTGTTACCGAGCCGAAGGACATATCAAGCATAACGCCGCAGGTGTCAAAGGCGGCAGTCTGCTCAATATAAACATCATTCTTACCTTCTTCTATCGCCTTTGCAAGAAGCATATAAGCGCGGGCAAGCGCAGGCTTTGTTGCGCCTCCCACCTCGGCGGAGCTTCCGTTATAGCGGACCAAAACACCTTTTGACGGAACTTCCTTGACATCAAAGTCAAAATCAACGCCAAGGACCCTTTTGACCAACTGCTTTATCTCCATAATCTTTCTCCTTTTATAAAATTTATTGGAATTATTATACAATAAACCTTATTCCTTTTCAACCTATACAATAAAAAAGTTTTCCACAAAGCAAAGGTGACCTAATTTCTTTACCAAGCTTAACAAGCCAAGGCGAAACAGTCTCTTTTTTATGGAAGGGGGCGCAGTAGGGGGATTTTTCGATAATTTTAGGGAAAAGGCAGGAAAACAGCGCAAGTTCGCATTGACTTTTTCGGGGAAATCATTTAGAATAACACTGATATACTGCGCCTATGCGAAAGTGTAGGCCTGTGAATACATATTAGGAGGAATTAAGATTGAAGGATTGGGCATTTACTACCACCGTTGAGCAGATGGAAGAAGCCACCAATTCTTTGCTGGAAAATGCAAAGAAGGTCGGCGCTGACACTTGGCAGCAACGCGCTAAGAATCAGAATCCTCACTGCGGTTTCGGTGAAGCCGGTACTTGTTGCCGGATTTGTTCTATGGGTCCCTGCCGTATCACTCCCAAGGCACCTCGCGGTATCTGTGGTTGTGATGTTCACGGCATCGTCGCCCGTAACTACCTGATTTTCACCGCCGGCGGCGCTGCACCGCACTCCGACCACGGCCGTGAGATTATGCACACCCTGCACCAGACCCGTGAAGGCGGCAACTATCAGGTGAAAGACCCTGAGAAGCTGATCCGCATCGCAAAGGAATGGGGCGTGGAGACTGAGGGCAAGGATATCTATGCTCTGGCTCACGAAATGGCAGAAATCGGTCTGCTGGAATACGGCAAGCCTTTCGGCACCCAGCGTTTTGTGGAGCGTGCCCCTGAGCACACCCAGAAGCTGTGGGAAGATGCTGAGATTACCCCCCGTGCCATCGACCGGGAAGTTTCCCAGTCTTTGCACATGACCCATATGGGTTGCTCCTCTTTGGCTGAGGCTCTGATCCGTCAGGCACTTCGTGCCGGCTTGTCCGACGGCTGGGGCGGTTCTATGATGGGTACTGAGTTCTCCGACGTTATGTTCGGCACTCCCAAGCCCATTGACACCGAGGCAAATATCGGCGTTATGGAGAAGGAAAATGTCAACATCGTGGTGCACGGTCACGACCCCTCCTTGTCCGAGATGATTGTTTACTACGCAAACGATCCTGAGATGATTGCCTACGCCAAGGAAATGGGCGCTAAGGGCATTACCGTTTCCGGTGTTTGCTGTACCTCCAACGAAGTTACCATGCGTCACGGCATCCCCATGGCAGGTAACTTCCTGAACCAGGAAAATGTGGTACTGACCGGCGCTTGTGAAGCCATCGTGGTGGACGTGCAGTGTATCTTCCCTGCACTGGGCCCCTTGTCCAAGTGCTTCCACACCAAGTTCATCACCACCTCTCCCATTGCGCAGATCCCCGACTCTGAGTTCTCCCGCTTCAGCGCTGAGACTGCCGGCGACAATGCAAAGGCAATCGTGAAGATGGCAATTGAGAACTTCAAGAACCGTAACGCTGAGCTGGTGAACATCCCCAACCAGAAGCAGAAGGCTCGTGTGGGCTACTCTGTTGAGGCCATCAAGAAGGTTCTGGACGGTGTTGCAAACTCCCAGTTGGATGAGTTCGGCACCACCAAGCCCCTGATTGAGTGTGTACATTCCGGCGTTCTTCGTGGCGCTGTGGCTATGGTCGGCTGTAACAACCCCAAGGTTCGTCCCGACACTGCCCACATTGAGCTGATGAAGAAGATGCTGGAGAACGATATCATTGTGATTACTACCGGCTGTTCCGCCCAGGCTGCTGCCAAGGCAGGTCTGATGGATCCCGAGCAGGCTAAGGAATACTGCGGTGCAGGTCTGAAGCGTGTTTGTGAGCTGGCTGGTATTCCTCCCGTTTTGCATATGGGCTCCTGCGTGGATATCTCCCGTATGATGATCCTGGCTTCCGATATTGCCAAGGACTGGGGTATCAATATTTCTCAGGTTCCCGTTGTAGGCTGTGCTCCTGAATGGATGTCCGAGAAGGCTGTTTCCATCGGTAACTATGTTGTGGCTACCGGTATTGAGACCTTCCTGGGTGTTGACCCCTACTCCAAGGGTTCTACCGAGGTCACCGAGCTGCTCCAGGGCGAAAACGGCGTCAACAAGTGGGTTGAGGCGAAATTCGTTGTGGATACCGACATCGAATCTCTTGGCGACAAGATGATTGCTTGCAAAGAAGCCAAGCGCGCCGCATTGGGCATCTAATTTCAGCGGATCTTTTTCTCCAGCCGTGCGTTTTGCAAGTTTCCATATACACAAAGTATTATGAAAACTTGCAACCTTCGCCTGAAGAAAAATCTCTCGCTGAAAGGTGCGTCATTATAAGTTGCGAATTTGTATTTAAGGAAAATATCCAATGAAAGTTGCGATTACCGGTAAGGGCGGTGTAGGCAAAACCACACTGTCCTCTACCTTGGCAAGGCTGTATGCCGACGAAGGGCGTACGGTTCTGGCGGCGGATGTGGACCCGGATGCCAATCTGGGTCTGGCCCTGGGACTTACCCAGGAGGAAGTTGACCAGATTGTTCCTATTTCCAAAATGAAAGACCTGGCAAAGGAGCGCACCGGCGCCAGCGACGACAACAAGTTCTACAAGCTCAACCCCTATGTGGCGGACATCCCTGAGAAGTTTGCCAAAACCATTCACGGCGTGAAGCTGTTGGTGATGGGTACGGTGGATTTGGGCGGTAGCGGCTGTGTTTGCCCCGAGCACGTGATGCTCAAGTCTATCCTCTCTGCAATGACTTATCGGAAAGACGATGTGGTCATTATGGATATGGAGGCAGGCTTGGAGCATTTGGGAAGAGGAACGGCGGCCAATATGGACCAGTTTATTGTGGTCATTGAGCCCGGCGCCCGCAGCGTACAGACCTACCGAAACGTGAAGCGCCTTGCCTCGGATTTGGGGGTAAAGCAGGTTCGTGTGGTGGCCAATAAGGTACGGGATGAAAGCGATGAGGAGTTTATCCGCAACGCAATCCCCGAAGAAGACCTGCTTGGCTTTATCCACTATAACCCGGAAATTATCGACGCAGACCGTCAGGGAAAATCCCCCTACGATTTCAGCCCCCAGGCCATCACAGAAATTCGGCAAATTAAAGCCATACTTGATAAAACATAAGGAGGAAATAACGTTGACACTTTTTGATAGAGTTTTCGGCGGCAACGATTACAATTATGCCCGTACCGTGGCTGCCATCGACGCTGCTATCGCCCAGTACGGCGAGGCAGAGCCTGTTGCATTCCCCAACACTGCTTATAACCTGCCCTGTTACTACAGTATCACCGGCAAGAAGATTAACAACCTGGGCGAGCTGAAAAACGCAATGACCGAGGACATCCAGCCTATGATGACTCGCAACGCCCGTCTGCAGGACGCTTTTGACAGCGGTATCGCTTCTGCACTGTGCGCAGAATTTTTGGAGGTTCTGAAGTATCTGCACGGCGCTGAGCCTTACGCAGAGCCGGAAATGGGCTTCTTGACCGACGCATTCGTCCGGAACCTGGGCGTGCCTCTGGTTACTTATGACATCCCCGGTGTTGCTGTTATCATCGGCGGCGCAGATGACCCTGAGGAGACTGTGGCTTTGGCAAAGTCTTATCAGAACCAGGGCATTTTGGTCACCCTGACCGGTGACTCCATTAAGCACTGCCATGAGGCTGGTATGAAGCTGGGTGAAGGCGTGCGTGTTGTGCCCCTGGGCTACGAGATGCAGTCTGTTATCCACGTGGTTTCTGTGGCTTTGCGTGCTGCCCTGATTTTCGGCGCAGTGACCCCCGGCGACACCAAGAGCCTGTATGCTTACACCATGGAGCGTATCCGTGCTTTCGTCAATGCTTACAAGCCCCTGTCTGACGAAATCGTGTCCTACGGCGCCGGCGCTATCTGCCTGGGCTTCCCGGTTATCTCCAACGAGACCGAGAATATGTTCCGTGTTCCCAAGTCTTTGATTCAGCAGTTGGACACCGAGAAGTGGAATGCCACCTCTTTGGAGGCTCGTGACATCAAGCTGAAGATTACCAAGATTGACATCCCTGTTTCCTACGCTACCGCTTTTGAAGGCGAAATCATCCGCCGTGGCGATATGCAGGTGGAAGTGGACGGCTCCCGTGTGGACTGCTTCGAGCTGGTGCAGACCAAGGATTCTTCCGAGATTGAGGACCACAAGATTGAAGTCATCGGACCGGAAATCGACGACATCGAGGTTGGCTCCAAGATTTCTTTGAGCTACACCATCGAGGTTGCCGGCAAGGCTATGCAGCCTGACTTCGAGTCCGTTATGGAGCGTAAGATTCACGCTTGGCTCAACTGCATCGAAGGCGTTATGCACACCGGTCAGCGTGATATGATCCGTATCCGTATTTCCAAGGCTGACTTTGAGGCCGGCTTCAAGTTCCGTCATTTGGGCGAGGTGCTGTACGCTAAGCTCAAGAGCGAGTTTGAGGCTGTTGTGGATAAGTGCCAGGTGAAGATTGTTGTGGACGCTGAGCAGAACAAGGCTCTCCGGGCTGCTGCCAACGAGGTGTTTGCAAAGCGTGACGACAGACTGAAGTCTATGACCGACGAGTCTGTGCCTGTTTACTACACCTGTATTATGTGTCAGGCCTTCTCCCCCAGCCACGTTTGTATCGTCACTCCCGAGCGTTTGGGTCTGTGCGGTGCTGTGTCCTGGTTGGATGCTAAGGCTACCAATGAGCTGGACCCCGCCGGTCCTTGCCAGATTGTTACCAAGGAGCGTTGCGTAGACGAGCGTTTGGGCCGCTACGACGATGTGGATGAGGCCATTGAGAAGTATTCTCACGGCGCACTGGAGAAGATTACACTGTACTCCTTGTTCCAGGATCCCATGACCTCCTGTGGTTGCTTCGAGTGTATCTGCGGCGTGGAGCCCTGCTCCATGGGCGTGGTGATCACCAGCCGTGAGCACGCAGGTATGACGCCTCTGGGCATGAGCTTCTCCGATATGGCTTCTATGACCGGTGGCGGTGTGCAGACCCCCGGCTTTATGGGTCACGGTAAGCAGTTCATCTTCTCCAAGAAGTTTATCGCAGCAGAAGGCGGCCCTGGCCGTATTGTCTGGATGCCCAAGGATCTGAAGGATCAGGTTCGTGAGCGTTTGGATGCTGTGGCACTGGAGATGTACGGTGTGGAGAACTTCACCGATATGATCGCCGACGAGACCGTTTGCCAGGAAGACCCTGAGCAGTTGCTGGAGTTCCTGGGCAATGTGGGTCACCCTGTGCTGGGTATGGAACCCTTCGATATGTAATTTTATATTTACTTATAAAAAAGGACCTTCTTCGGAAGGTCCTTTTTTTACGAAACAGGGTGTTGCACATTTATTGGCTTCCGGAATATCTTGGAATCAGCAGGAAAGCTGTTTGAAAAATTTTTGGAGGTAAATATTATGTGCAACAATAACTGCTGGTGGATTATCATTCTGGTTCTGTTGTTTACCTGCTGCGGCAACGGTAACGGTCTGTGCGGTGGCAACAGCTACGGCAATGGCTGTGGTTGCGACAACAACAATGGTTGCGGCTGCTGCTAAGATAGTGTAGAGGGGCGGCGAAAGCCGCCCCTAAATTTTTGCCGGGGTGGTTGGTACTTTGGGGGTTAGGTGCGCCGACAGAGGGCAAGAAAGACCCAAAGACAAGAAAAACGAACCCGTCGGCGTACATGGGTACGGTAGGGTTCGTTTTCCGCAGTAAGCCAAACGCCTTGCGTAAGCAAGCGCTTCTAAGGAAATGGATTGCTACGAATCCCTCCGGCAAAAATCAAAGATTTTTGCCACCTCCCTTTTAAAGGGAGGCTTTGGTTGGGTCTGGGCGCAATAACAGCAGTGTTGTGATTTTAATATCATTGCGTTTGGCGGTTTGGGGCTTTGGTGCCCTCTGGATAAAAAAGTGTTGACAAATGATAGGGTTGTCTGTATAATATCCTAGTCTACGTATGTGGACATATCCTTGCTCCCGTAGCACGGGAGCCTAACGTCCAGAAGGAGGTGCAAACAACATGGCTAAGATTACCGGTAAGTACGAGGTGCTCTACATCGTCGACCCTGCTCAGGGCGAGGAAGGCATCGCCGCACTTGTGGAAAAGTTCAAGGCAATGGTGGAAGCGGAGGGTACTCTGTCTAACATCGATGAGTGGGGCAAGCGTCGCTTGGCTTATCCCATCAATGACTTGACTGAGGGCTACTATGTTCTGATGAACATGGAAACCAAGCCCGAGTTCCCGGCAGAGCTGGAGCGTGTGATGAAAATCACCGAAGGCGTCCTGCGCTGCCTGATCACCGCAGTGGAAGAGTAAGGAGGAACATCCATGCTGAACCACATTACCATCATGGGTCGATTGACCCGTGACCCTGAATTGCGTCGCACCGGCACAGGCACTGCTGTGGCCAGCTTTACGTTGGCTGTGGACCGTGACTTTGCAAGCCGGGATGGCGGCGAACGGGAAACCGATTTCATCGACTGCGTGGCTTGGCGGCAAACCGGCGAGTTTGTTTCCAAGTATTTCACAAAAGGTCGTATGGCAGTGGTTTCCGGTCGGCTTCAGATCAGAAACTGGACCGACAAGGAAGGCAACAAGCGCCGTACCGCAGAAGTGATTGCTGAAAATGTATATTTTGGCGACTCCAAGCGTGAAGGCGACAATTCCGGCGCAAGCTACGCTGCTTCCGGCTTTGGTGCTGCTCCTGCAGCTCCTGCCTTTGGCGGCTACTCTGCTCCTGCCGCACCTGCATCGGATTTTGCAATGCTGTCCGATGACGATGCACAATTGCCTTTCTAAAAGGATTTGAATGAACTTTTCTACAATGCTTACAAAGGAGGTTAATTCCATGGAGAACGAAATGCGTGCTCGTCCCCGTAAGCGCAGAAAGGTATGTGCTTTCTGTGCCGATAAGGTGACTGTGATTGATTACAAGGACACTGCAAAGCTCCGTCGGTTTTTGTCCGAGCGTGGCAAGATCCTGCCCCGCCGTACCACCGGCACTTGCGCTGAGCATCAGCGTCATCTGACCACCGCTATTAAGCGTGCCCGTCAGATTGCTCTGCTGCCCTACGTTGCAGAATAATCATAAGACAAGCCCCCCGGAACGAAGGTTCCGGGGGACTTTTTTATTTGATTGGCTCTCGGGACATGGTAAGGCTGCGAAGCAGGCGGAGATAAATTTGCCCCAGGGTTAGCCGGGACACCGGTTTTTCCGCTACCAGGGGGATTTGGGTCAGCACCTGCTCCCCGGCCTTTATCGTCAGTGTACCCAGACGCTGCCCCTGACTGACCGGGGAAGTTACTTCCGGCAAAAGCTCGGTTTGGGTGGTGACACTGGATTTTTGGCTCTTGTCAATGAGCACTGCATCCAGTCCGGAGGGGACGGCATTGACAAAGTCCTCAGCTCCCAGTTTCACGGGGACTTGGTGGGCTTGGGGTGTTTCCGGCTGCACCAGAGCGTAATTGGCAAAGCCGTAGTCCAGCATTTGCTTGCAGGCGGAAAAGCGGTTTTGGGAGGTTTCTGCCCCCATTACCACTGCCACCAGCTCCATACCCTCTCGTTCAGCAGAGGCAGACAAACAGTAGCCAGCCTGGGAGGTAAAGCCGGTTTTCAGGCCCGTAGCGCCGTTATAAAACCGTACCAGCTTATTGGTGTTGGACAGTCCAAATGTGCCGTTTCGCACCGTGTCCATCCAAATGGTGGTGTATTTTTTGATGTCCGGGTGATTTTTTAGTAGCTCCCGGGACATAATGGCAATATCCTGGGCGGAGGTGCGGTGGTCTTTGGCTTCTTCCTCGTCATCCAGCCCGGTGCAGTTGACAAAATGGGTGTCATCCATACCCAAGGCCTGGGCGGTTTCGTTCATTTGCTGGACGAAAGCGCTTTCACTGCCGGCCAAGTGCTCCGCCATAGCGCAGGCACAGTCGTTGGCAGAGGACACGGCAATGGATTTGACCATATCCCGGACGGACATGGTTTCTCCGGCCTTCAGGTAGATTTGACTGCCACCCTTGGCGGCGGCTTCCTCTGAGGCGGTGACGGTGTCATCCCAGTGAATTTTTCCACTGTCAATGGCCTGCATAATCAGAAGCATGGTCATCACCTTGGTGACGCTGGCCGGGGGCAGGGGAATGTGGGCGTCCTGCTCATATAATACCGTGCCGGTGGTCACATCCATTAAAAGCGCGCTTTTTACCGGCAGGTTCATTTCTGCGCCCAGCACACGCATAGGAAGCAGGGCAAGCAGAAAAACAATGGTCAATGCGGTACATACCAACCGTTTCATAAATAATCCCCCCATAGAGCCTGAGCAACATAATCCAAACCCGCCTAAGCGGGTGCCTGATTGGCTCAGACGTCCTTTTATTCATTGATGGGCGCTAGCCCATCTGCTTCATATAAGATTGCCTGAACCAATCATCCTTCCCTCTTAGGTCAAGGATTTCTGAGCTGCGTGGCTGTTCATAAAGCAAGGCGGAGCTTTGCCGATGGGCTATTTGCCCTTCAAGAAGCGACAACGAGGCTTTGGGACAGCTACGCAGTTCAGAAACGGGTTCGGATTATGTTGCTCAGGCTCGGTTATCTACCAAAGCCTATGGGGGTTGTCTTTTATTTATTCATAAAATCGGGAATGAATTGGGCATTGGCGGCAGATTGCTCCTGCACCATACCGTTTAAGTTGTTCAGGTACATCCAGGAAAGGACGCTGTCGTACTCCTGCTGGGTGATGGGGCGGTCATAGGGGGCGCTCATACCGGGCATAGGGGTGTACTGGCGCATCAGGCTGACCAAAATTTCGTCGGGGGCAAAGTTCTCCCCTAAAAAGTCCAGCACCTTCAAGGAGTTTTCCACCTGACCGGGGAGTATCAAATGGCGCACAACCACGCCTTTTTTCAGGATTTCTCCCTGATATTCCAGCTTGCCGGCAAGGCTTACCATTTCCTTCAGCGCCTGGGCGGCCACGGAAAAATAATCCTTCACACCGGAAAGGGCTTGGGAAAGGGCATTGTCTGCGTATTTCATATCCGGCAGGAAAATGTCGATTTTTCCCCGGAGGGCCTGGATTGTTTCCGGGCGCTCATAGCCGCCGCAGTTGTAGATCACGGGAACGGGCAGTTTTTCTTCCAGTGCAGGCAAAATAGTGGGCAGGTACTGGGTGGGGGTGACAAGGTCAATGTTTTCTGCCCCCTGGGCAATTAAGCTTTCCATTTCCCGGCGCAGGGCAAGGCTATCCATTTCCGTTCCGGCTGGGGTGCGGCTGATGGCCGCATTTTGACAGTAGCTACAGCCTAAAGTACAGCCGCCAAAAAAGATAGCGCCGCTAAATTGCTTTGCCAAAACCGGTTCTTCCCACCTGTGGAGCATGGTTTTGGATACCACGGCGGTAGCCGGGGCTTGACAGTAGCCCGGTTTTCTGGTGCGGTCTGCTTTGCACCCACGGGGGCATAAGGTACAATTTGTATAATTCATTGTAAATCACCGAAAATAGAATAACACAAAGCAAAGAAATTGACAATGGCGTTGGAAAATTTTCCGTGTTCAAAATTTATTTACAAGGATAGGACTTGACTTTTTTAGCACTCTAGTGTATAGTGTGCTTAGCACTCAAAGAAAAAGAGTGCTAAAGAAGGAGGAAGGCATATGGAACTGACGGAACGAAAGAAAAAAGTGCTCCGCAGTGTGGTGGATTTATATATTCGCACAGCAGAGCCGGTGGGCTCTAAGGCGATTACCGAGCTTCCGGATATGAATTATTCCTCCGCTACCATTCGCAACGAAATGGCGGATTTGCTGACCATGGGCTATTTGGAACAGCCCCATACCAGCGCCGGGCGTATTCCCTCTGCCGCCGGCTATCGGCTGTATGTGGATGAGCTGATGGCAGATTACCGGTTGAGTATGGATGAGACCAAATCCATTAACACCGCCATCGAAGAAAAAATGCAGCAGGTGGATCGGCTGGTGGAAAAGGTTGCCAAGCTGGTGTCCCAGGCCACAGACCTGCCTGCCATTTCCATGGCTGCCCGTCGTGGCGGCGCTACGGTGAAGCGTTTTGATGTGATCCCTGCCGGGGAAGGCAGTGTGATTTTGGTGGTAATGCTCTCTGATGATCAGGTGCTGAACAAGCTGATTAAGCTACCGGTGAGTGTGACGGAAAGCGATTTGAAGGTGCTTTCTGCTGTGCTCAATGCCACATTAACCGGGCTTGCTCCTGAGGAATTTACCCCGGAACTGCTACAGAGGGTGATGAACTCCTCTGCAGATGCCGCGTCTTTGGTGCCGGTGATTATGGACTTTACCGTGGAGGCTCTGTCCAAGCAGGCAAGCGCCAATGTGGCGGTGGCCGGACAGATGCGTCTTTTGGGTCAGCCGGAATACCGGGGTGCCCAGAAAGCCCAACGGGTGCTCACCAAGCTGGATGAGGACGCTTTGGCAAATCTGCCGGCGGTGCTGGAAAACGGCAACGGCACGAAAGTGCTGGTAGGCCCGGAGAACATAACCCAGGAGCTGAAGGATACTTCCGTGGTGATGACGAAATTTGACATCGGCGACGGTATGCAGGGTATGATTGGCGTGGTAGGCCCGACCCGAATGGACTATGCAAAGGTCACTGCAAGACTTTCTTACTTTGCAGAAAGCCTTTCAAAAATGTTTGCAAAGCCGGATCACAAGCAGTTACCCGGCGGAAAAGATGAGGAGGCATAACATTGGCCAAGAAGAAAAAGGATGAGGAATTGACCCCGGAGGAGGAAACCCAGACCGTGGCAGAGGAAGCTGCGGTGGAGGTAAATCCCTGGGAGGAAAAATACAACGCAGAACACGACAGCTACCTGCGTTTGGCGGCGGATTACGATAACTTCCGCAAGCGCAGCCAAAAGGAAAAAGACCAGTCTTACGGCAACGGCAAAGCCGACGCTGTGGAGAAAATGCTGCCGGTGTATGATAATCTGGAACGGGCCTTAAATCAGGAAACTGCTGACGAGGCCTACAAAAAAGGCGTGGAAATGACCATGACCCAGCTTGTTTCTATTTTGGAAGGCCTGGGCGTGGAGATTTTCGGTAACGTGGGCGAAAGCTTTGACCCCAATATCCACAATGCGGTGATGCACACCGAGGATGAGAGCTTGGGGGAGAACACCATTAGCCAGGTGTTCCAAAAGGGCTTCAAGCTGGGTGAAAAAATCATCCGGTTTGCAATGGTTCAGGTTGCCAACTAATATATATATACTATTTAACTTGATATAGGAGGAAAAAATTATGGGTAAGATTATTGGTATTGATTTGGGTACAACCAACTCTTGTGTGGCAGTGCTGGAAGGCGGCGAGCCTGTGGTAATTGCCAACGCAGAGGGCGGCCGTACCACTCCGTCTGTTGTGGCATTTTCCAAGACCGGCGAGCGTATGGTTGGTCAGGTGGCAAAGCGTCAGGCTGTCACCAACGCTGACCGCACCATCGCTTCCATTAAGCGTCATATGGGCGAAAACTACCACGTGGACATCGACGGCAAGGGCTACACCCCTCAGGAGATTTCCGCAATGGTGCTGCAGAAGCTGAAGGCTGACGCAGAGGCCTATTTGGGTCAGACCGTTACCGAGGCTGTCATCACCGTGCCTGCTTACTTCTCCGACGCACAGCGTCAGGCTACCAAGGACGCAGGTAAGATTGCCGGTCTGGAGGTTAAGCGTATTATCAACGAGCCCACTGCTGCTGCTTTGGCTTATGGCCTGGATAAGGAGCAGGAGCAGAAGATTATGGTGTATAACCTGGGCGGCGGTACTTTCGACGTTTCCATTCTGGAAATCGGCGACGGCATTGTAGAGGTTTTGGCTACCGCCGGCGACACCCGTTTGGGTGGCGACGACTTCGACCAGAGAATTATGGACTACCTGGTTGACGAGTTCAAGAAGGCTGAGGGTATTGACCTGAAGAATGATAAGGTGGCTATGCAGCGTCTCCGGGAGGCTGCAGAAAAGGCAAAGATTGAGCTGTCCGGTATGACCAGCACAGCCATTAACCTGCCTTATATCACCGCAGATGCCACCGGTCCTAAGCACTTGGATGTGAATTTGACCCGTGCAAAGTTCAATGAGATGACCGCAGACCTGGTGGAGCGTACTCTGAAGCCTGTCCGTCAGGCAATGAGCGACGCAGGTGTCAGCGCAAGCCAGCTGGATAAGGTTCTGCTGGTTGGCGGTTCCACCCGTATCCCCGCTGTTCAGGAAGCTGTCAAGAAGCTGACCGGTAAGGATGGCTTCAAGGGCATCAACCCTGACGAGTGTGTTGCACTGGGCGCAGCTATCCAGGGCGGTGTTATCAACCAGGAAGTTAACGACGTGCTGCTGCTGGACGTTACCCCCCTGTCCCTGGGCATTGAGACCATGGGTGGCGTGTTCACCCGCCTGGTGGATCGCAACACCACCATCCCCACCTCCAAGAAGCAGATCTTCTCCACCGCTGCTGACGGCCAGACATCTGTTGATGTCCATGTGCTGCAGGGCGAGCGTGAGATGGCTGCTTACAATAAGACCCTGGGTCGCTTCCAGCTGGGCGGCATTGCTCCCGCACCCCGCGGCGTTCCCCAGATCGAGGTCGCATTTGACATTGATGCCAACGGCATTGTTAAGGTCTCCGCAAAGGACCTGGGCACCGGCAAGGAGCAGCAGATCTCCATCA
>JAZOME010000041.1:0-37962 GCA_045653685.1 Faecousia sp. | reverse complement strand
TCAGATCGGTGTAGAGGTAGAGCCGTTTGAAATGCTTGAGATGGTACAGAACCTGGACAAGCTGGATGCCGCAGAAGTAGCGGAGGGTGTAAAGTTTGTAAAAGAAAACTGGGTATTCAAAAAGCCTTGTGACGATTCTGTAATTGAAAACGGTGTAAAATATGCCCTTGCAATCGGCATGAAGATCAAAGAGCGCGGTTGGGAAGCTATTACCCTGATCGATGTAGACGGCATGAAGAAACTGATGGGATTTCCGCCTGCTATGGTATTTATGCTGTTAGAGCATTATTACGGTGTGTTGACTGTTCCGGAAAATGACTGTATGGGTGCGGTTACTCAGCTTATTATGAAATATTTGTCAGGACAGTTGGTTCCTTATATGGAATATTATGAATTCTTTGAAAAGAGTATGCTCATCGGTGTGCCGGACTTCGTTCCCAAGTCCGCAACCAAGGGCGATGTGCAGGTCCTGCCTGCGGCCTTCGGTCTGCTGAACGCATCCCTTTTGAATGTATCTCAGGTGAAAACCGGCTATGTGACCTGTGTGCGTCTGGCACACATTCACAACCGTTACCGGATGCATATGTACACCGCCGAGGCTAAGACGCCCCCTGCCTGGAACGAGTACGGTTGGGACGACCCGGCTCCCCAGCTGCCCAGCCTGGAGGTGTTCCCGGATAGCTGTACCGTGGAGGACTTTGCCCAGAATGTTTGCTGCCAGCATGTGATCGTTGCCTATGGCGATTACACCCAGGCTGTCAAGGACTTCTGCAAGATGATGGACATCGACCTGGTGATGTAATTTTAACCCAAATAAAACCGGCTCTGCGTTCTATTTTGAACGCAGAGCCTTTTTTGTCCTCTGTGTCAAAAAAACAAGGAAAACCCATTGAAAACTTTTAGGTTCTGCCTATTGACCCTGACGAAAAAAGGTGTATAATGAAACTAGTTTGTTTTTCCTACGAGGACAATCGTTTCTAAGGGGCGAAACATTGTCAAAACGCTACACAGGAGAATGTAATTATGGATCAGTTACAGGAAGCCAGAAAAATCATCAACGAGGTAGATAGCCAAATGGCGGAGCTGTTTGTTCGCCGTATGCAGGCCGCCCAGATGGTTGCAGAATATAAAAAGGTCCACGGTATGCCCATTCTGGATGCCGCCCGGGAGGAAGAAGTTATCCGCCAGGGCTCTGAGCGAGTGGAAAACGACGAACTGCGTGGCTATTACGCGGATTTTATGCGTGACACCATGACCATCTCCCGTCGGTATCAGCAAAAGCTTCTGTTTGGTATGAAGGTGGCCTATAGCGGCGTGGAGGGTGCCTTTGCCCACATTGCCACCAACCGTCTGTTCCCGGAAGCCCAAAAAATTGCCTACCCGGATTTTGCTTCCGCTTATCAGTCCGTGGTTCAGGGGGAATGTGACGCTGTGGTTCTGCCCCTGGAGAACAGCTACGCCGGTGAAGTGGGTCAGGTGACGGATTTGATGTTCTCCGGACCTTTATATGTCAACGGCACCCTTGAGCTGTCCGTCACCCAGGATTTGCTGGCGGTGGAGGGGGCTACCCTGGACACTGTCCAGACGGTGGTGAGCCACCCTCAGGCACTTGCTCAGTGCGACAGCTTTATCAAAAGCCACAAATTTAAGCAGATTTCTTATGACAATACCGCCCTGGCGGCAAAATATGTGCAGAGTTTGAACGACCCCACTGTGGCCGCCATTGCCAGCGCAGAAAGCGCTTCGCTATACGGTCTGAAGGTTTTGGCTCAGGGCATTAACCAGTCCCGGATTAACACCACCCGTTTTGCGGTGCTGGCACGGTCTGAAAACCGCAATATCAGCAAGTCCCACGGCGCCCACTTTATTTTGATGTTTACCGTCCGCAACGAGGCCGGTTCTTTGGCCCGTGCTCTGAATATTATCGGCGCTCACGGCTTTAATATGCGCACCCTGCGCAGCCGTCCTATGCGGGAGCTTCTGTGGCAGTACTATTTCTATGTGGAAGCAGAGGGCAACATCCGCAGCTACGAGGGCAAATGTATGCTGGAGGAGCTGGGTGTTTGCTGCGATAATGTTCGGTGTGTAGGCTCATTTACATGAGCAGAGAGGATTCTGTATGCAAATCATAACGTAATTAGGAAAAAACAGCTATGCTGTTACCATACAGCGAGGGGCTTTGGCGCAGGCCGGCGATTATATGAATTTACGCCGGAAGGTGCTGCTTGTCACCGATAGCGGCGTGCCGGAAAGCTACAGCCAGACCGTTGCCAAACAATGCCAAACGCCTGTGACCGTTACCATCGACCAGGGCGAGGGCAGTAAGAATATCCGCAATTTTGAGCTGCTTTGTAGGTTGATGCTGGAACACGGCTTCACCCGTACCGACTGCGTAGTGGCTGTCGGTGGCGGTGTGGTAGGCGACCTGGCAGGCTTTGCCGCCGCCTCCTTTATGCGTGGCATTGATTTTTACAATATCCCCACCACTGTGCTGTCCCAGGTGGACTCCTCCATTGGCGGCAAGGTGGCCATTGACCTGGACAATATTAAAAACTGCGTCGGCGCTTTCTATCAGCCCAAGGCTGTGCTGATTGATCCGGATGTGCTGAAAACGCTGCCTCAACGGCAGATTGCCGCCGGTCTTGCCGAAGCGCTGAAAATGAGCATTACCTTTGACAAAAAGCTTTTTGCCAAATTTGAGACGGAAGATATTTGGGCGCAAATCGACCAGATTATCGCCGCCTCGGTACAAATCAAGGCCAATGTGGTGAAGCAGGACGAAAAGGAAGCCGGGCTTCGCCGGGTGCTGAATTTCGGCCACACCATCGGTCACGGCATTGAAACTGCCGGCGGCTTGGGTCAGCTTTACCACGGCGAGTGCGTTGGGCTGGGAATGCTCCCTATGTGCAGTGACAGCCTTCGCCCCAGAGTGGAGGCGGTTTTGCAAAAGCTGGGTCTGCCCACAACTTGTCAGGTAGACCCGGATGCTGTGTGGCAGGCAATGGCCCACGACAAAAAGCTCTCCGGCAATACCATTACCGTAGTCTATGCCCCCTCTCCCGGCTCTTTCCAATTGCAGGCCATACCCTTGGAGGACCTGAAGGAGACGGTTTATACATTTTTAAGCAGAAAGGTGTAACCCACCATGAAAAATACCTTTGGACAACAGCTTTCCCTGACCCTGTTCGGAGAAAGCCACGGCACTGCCATCGGTGCGGTGCTGGACGGGCTGTGCCCCGGCACACCCATTGATTTGGAGAATATCCGCCGTATGCTGCGCCTGCGCCAGCCCGGTGGGGCGATTTCCACTGCCCGGCAAGAGGCTGACGAATTTGAGATTGTCAGTGGTGTGTTAGGTGGCGTTGCCACCGGCACGCCCTTAACCATTCTCATCCGTAACCAAGATACCAAAAGCGGTGACTATGCTGCTATGCAAGCGCTGATGCGCCCGGGTCACGCAGACTATCCTGCCCAGTGCAAGTATCACGGCTATCAGGACACCCGGGGCGGCGGCCATTTCTCCGGCCGCATCACTGCCGCCTTGGTTGCCGCCGGTGCTGTTTGTCACAGTGCGCTGGCCGCCAAGGGTATTCAAATCGGTACCCATATTTCCCGTTGCGCCGGAATTTCCGACCGTCCCTTTGGCTGTTTGGAAGAAGATATCTTAGCGCTGTCAGAGCGCTTGTTCCCGGTGCTGGAGGAAAGCGCCGGCAAACAGATGCAGGAGGCAATTTTAGCGGCAAAGGCTGACGGCGACAGCGTAGGCGGCGTGCTGGAAACCGCCATTACCGGTCTGCCTGCCGGAGTGGGTGAGCCTTGGTTTGACACCTTTGAAGGTATGCTTTCCCACATTTTGTTCTCTGTTCCTGCGGTCAAAGGTGTGGAATTCGGTGACGGCTTTGCCCTGGCGGATATGCGGGGCAGCAAGGCCAACGACCCTCTGCGCTACGAAAACGGCGCTGTGGTAGCCACCAGCAACCATGGCGGCGGCATTGGCGGCGGTATTACCTCCGGTATGCCGGTGATTTTCCGTTGTGCTGTAAAGCCCACCCCCTCTATTGCCCAAAAGCAGGAGACTGTGGATATTGTAGCCAAGAAAAACGCCACCTTACAAATCAAGGGTCGTCACGACCCTGCCATTGTCCACCGGGCAAGAATTGTCATTGACGCAGTGACGGCAGTGGCGGTGTATGATATGCTGTCCGGCCGCTTTGGCACAGATTATTTTGCAAAGGACGAATGAATATGCAATACGGTTGCATTGGCGAACACTTAACCCATAGCTTTTCCAAGGAAATACACGGTGCTCTTTCTGATTATCCCTACGAGCTGAAGGAAATCTCTCCGGAAGCGCTGGATGAATTTATGACCCAACGGGATTTTCGGGCTATCAATGTGACCATTCCCTACAAGCAGGCTGTGATTCCCTACCTGAAGGAGATTGACAAGCAGGCCGCTATGATTGGTGCGGTGAATACCATCATCAACCGGGATGGCCAGCTTTATGGCTACAACACAGATTTTGGTGGGCTTTCGGATTTGATTTGCCGGGCAGGTATGGACCTGCAGGGTAAAAAAGTGCTGATTTTAGGCACCGGCGGCACCTCCAACACGGCTCTTGCCGTTGCCCAAAGTATGGGCGCCACCTGCGTATATAAGGTCAGCCGCAGTGAAAAGCCCGGTGCTGTCACCTACGAAGAAGTTATGGCGCACCATTTGGATGCCCAGATTCTCATCAACACCACCCCCCGGGGTATGTTCTCCCGGGAGGCCGGTATGGCCATAGACCCGGCACTGTTTCCCCAGCTTCAAGGTGCGGTGGATGTGGTGTATAACCCCTTGCGCACCCAGTTTATTCAGAAAGCCCAGGATATGGGCGTAGCCGCCGCCGGCGGTCTTTATATGCTGGTGCGTCAGGCAGTTTTGGCATCCCAAATCTTTTTGGATACCCAGTATCCGGCGGATGTGACGGAGCAGGTGTACCGCAAGCTTCAGGCGGACAAGGAAAACATTGTGCTTACCGGTATGCCCGGCAGTGGCAAGTCCACTGTGGGCAAGCTTCTGGCAAAAAAACTGGGACGCCCCTATTTTGACACCGACACCCAAATTACAGAAAAAACCGGAAAAACCCCGGGAGAAATCATTTCTGACCAGGGGGAAAAAGCCTTCCGGGATATGGAAACGGCAGTCATCCGGGAGCTTTCCCTGACCTGCGGCGCAGTGATTGCCACCGGAGGCGGTGCAGTCCTGCGGAAAGAAAACATTGACGCTTTGAAGCAAAACGGAAAAATTTTCTTCCTGGACCGTCCGGTGGAGCACCTGCTTCCCACCCAGGACCGTCCCCTCTCCTCTACCAAGGAGGCAATCCTACAGCGCTATAAGGAGCGCTATGGTATTTACACCGCCACCGCCGATGTCGTCATTACAAACCACACCACTGCCGAAACGGCGGCGCAGGCCATAGAAAGGAGCTTTTTGCCTTGAAGATTTTAGTAATCAACGGGCCGAACCTGAATATGCTGGGCATTCGGGAGCCGAAATTGTACGGCTCCGGCACTTATGAAGCCCTTTGCGACAAAATTCGCACTTACTGCACCCAAAAGGTTCTTACTGTAGAGTTCTACCAATCCAACCACGAGGGCGCTTTGGTAGACCGGATTCAAGAAGCCTACCAAGACGGCACGGAGGGTATCGTCATTAACCCCGGTGCCTACACCCACACCAGCATTGCCCTGCTGGACGCTGTGAAATCCGTAGGCATTCCCACTGTGGAGGTGCATATCTCCAAGGTGGAGGACCGGGAGGATTTCCGACAAATCAGCTATATCCGTGCCGCCTGTATGGGCACAATCACCGGTAAGGGCTTTGACGGTTACTTGGAAGCCATCGACCTGTTGACGGAGCGTAAGCAATGAATGTAGAGATTCATCCGGGACGGCCTTGCGGCGTGCTTGCCGCCCCTCCCTCCAAAAGTATGGCCCACCGGCTGCTAATCTGCGCCGGTCTGTGTCAGGGCGTCAGCCACATCCGGGGCGTGGATTTTAACGAGGATATTTCTGCCACGGTGGACTGCTTGCGGGCGCTGGGGGCTGTGTGCACCGTTCAGGGGGACACGGTAACTGTCCAGGGTACGGATGTCCGTTCTGCCAAGCCCCAGCAGGTGCTTGCCTGCCGGGAAAGCGGCAGCACCCTGCGGTTTTTTATTCCCCTGGCGCTATTGTCCAACGAAACTGCCCGGTTTGCCGGCACAGAAAAGCTTTTGTCCCGGCCCTTGGGAATTTACGAAACCCTTTGCCGGGAACGGGGCTTCCGTTTCCTGCAAAGTTCCTCGCAATTAGAGGTAAAAGGACAACTGCAAGCCGGAGAGTTTACCATTGCCGGAGATGTGAGCAGTCAGTTTATCACCGGACTTTTGTTTGCTCTGCCACTGGCAGAGGGTGACAGCGTCATCCGACTGATTCCCCCGGTGGAAAGCAGAAGTTATGTAAACCTAACCTTGGAAGCGATGGCTTCCTTTGGCGTGAAAGCGCGCTGGCAGGACGAAAACACCCTCTTTATCCCCGGCAATTCCCGGTATCAGCCCCGGGATATAGCAGTGGAGGGTGACTATTCCGGCGCCGCCTTTTTTGGGGCGATGAAGGCTTTGGGTGGGGACATTCAAATCACCGGCTTGCGAAAAGATTCTCTGCAGGGCGACAAGATTTATGAAAAGCACCTGCAAAGCATTTGTGCCGGAACGCCAACCATTGACCTTTCCGACTGCCCAGACCTTGGCCCGGTGCTGTTTGCCGTCGCCGCCGCAAAAAACGGCGCCGTATTTACCGGCACCCGCCGACTGAAAATCAAAGAAAGTGACCGTGCCGCCGCAATGGCTCAGGAGCTGGCGGCCTTTGGCACGGAGGTAACTGTAGAAGAAAACTCTGTCACCGTATCTGCCAACCCATTCCACCCTCCCCTGCGCCCCCTGCAGGGTCACAACGATCACCGGATTGTGATGTCCCTGGCAGTGCTTTTGACCCTCACCGGTGGCACAATTGAAGGCGCTCAGGCTGTGCGGAAGAGTTTTCCCGACTTTTTTGAAAAGCTGAGAGCTTTGGGAATTGAGGTAATTACCCATGAAACTGACAAATGACAAGCGTGTGCTCATCGTAGGTCTGGGTCTGATCGGCGGCAGCTACGCAAAAGCGCTGACCAAAAAAGGCTATACCGTCAGTGCCATTACCCGGAGCCAGTCCACCATCGACTACGCTTTGGAAAACGGGCTGATTGCAGAAGGCTCTGCCCAAATTGACCCACAAATCATCGGCAGTGCAGATATCGTGGTGTTTGCCCTGTATCCGAAAATCTTTATCCAGTGGCTGAAGGACAACCAGCAGTATCTAAAGCCCGGCGCTGTTTTAACCGATGTCACCGGTGTCAAGTGCAGTGTGGTGTATCCGGTGCAGGCGCTTCTTCGGGAGGATGTGGAGTTTATCGCCGCCCACCCTATGGCTGGCCGTGAGGTTAGCGGCGTGGAGCATAGCGATGAAAAAATCTTCCAAAAGGCAAATTACATTGTCACTCCCACCGCCCAAAATACGGAAGAAGCCATTTGTCTGTGCGAGGAGCTGGGTCGGGAGCTGGGCTTTGCCCGGGTGTCCCGTCTATCTCCGGAACAGCACGACGATATGATTGGCTTTTTGTCCCAGCTCACCCACTGTATTGCCATTTCCCTTATGAACTGTAACGATACCCCCGGTATGGAGGCCTACACCGGTGACTCCTTCCGGGACTTGACCCGGATTGCCCGGATTAACGACCGGATGTGGTCAGAGCTGTTTATGGAAAATAGAGAGCAGCTTCTGCGCCATATGGACGCTTTTGCAGAAAGCTTTGCCGCCTTCCGCAGTCTGCTGGAGGCCGGAGACACGGAGGGTATGCGCCAGGCTATGCGCCGTTCCACCCAGCGCCGCGCCCTCTTTGATAAATAAACCCCCGGAGGAACCTATATGAATATGCAATTTCTCGGCAAGCTGCCGATTCCCCAAGAAATCAAGGCCCAGTACCCCCTGTCGGAAGAGGCCGCAGATATTAAAATTGCCCGTGATAAGGAGATCGCCCGGGTCTTTTCCGGCGAGGACAACCGAATGGTTTTGGTCATCGGTCCTTGCTCGGCTGACCGGGAGGATTCGGTGCTGGAATACATCGGCCGTCTGCGTTTGGTGCAGGACGAGGTAGCGGACAAGCTCATTATCATTCCCCGTATCTACACCAATAAGCCCCGGACTACCGGCGACGGCTACAAGGGTATGCTCCACTACCCCGACCCCAAGGAAAAACCCAACCTGATTAAAGGCGTCATCGCCATCCGAAAAATGCATATGAAGGCGCTGACGGAGTTTGGTATGACCAGTGCCGACGAAATGCTCTACCCGGAAAACCACCGGTATCTCAACGATTTGCTGGCCTATGTGGCCGTGGGGGCCCGTTCTGTGGAAAACCAACAGCACCGGCTGACCACCAGTGGCCTTTCCATTCCCGTGGGTATGAAAAACCCCACCAGTGGCGACCTGTCCGTTATGTTGAACGCCATCCACGCCGGTCAGAATTCCCACACCTTCTGCTACCGCAACTGGGAAGTGCGTAGCGGTGGCAATCCCTATACCCACGCCATTTTGCGGGGCTATGTGGACCAAAACGGCAAATCCTATCCCAACTACCATTACGAGGATTTGGTACGGCTGAATGAGCTGTATGCCGCTTCCGGTCTTACCAATCCCGGTGTCATTGTGGACACCAACCATAGCAACTCCGGTAAAAAATATTTAGAGCAAATTCGCATCGCCAAGGAAGTGCTCCATAGCTGTCGCTACAATCCGGAAATCCGGAAGCTGGTCAAGGGCTTTATGATTGAAAGCTACCTGGTAGACGGCTGCCAGAGTGTAGACGGCAATGTGTACGGTCAGTCCATTACCGACCCCTGTATCGGCTGGGAAAAGACCCAGCGCCTGATTTACGATATTGCAGATGTGCTGTAAAAAAATTTTTCAGACCCGTAGACAAATAAAAAGCATAGGTGTATAATATTCCTGCAGAAAATCCTATAAATTTATTCTTAATTGAATTTGGAGCGTGAAATCAATGAAATTAATCATCAAAAATAACTATGACGAAATGAGCGCATGGGCCGCACAGCATATTGCCGATGCTATCAACAGCCACAAGGAAGACCGTCCCTTTGTTCTGGGCCTTCCCACCGGCTCTTCCCCTCTGGGTGTCTATAAAAGACTGATCCAGATGGTCAAAGACGGCACTTTGACCTTCAAAAATGTGGTGACCTTTAATATGGACGAGTATGTAGGTCTTCCCAGGGAGCACGACCAGAGCTACTGGTACTTTATGCACGACAATCTGTTTAACCACATCGACATCCCTGCTGAGAATGTGAACATCCTCAACGGTATGGCTGAGGATTTGGAAGCTGAGTGCCGCCGCTACGAAGAGAAAATCGCCTTCTACGGCGGTATCGACCTGTTTTTGGGCGGCAGTGGCGTAGACGGTCACATCGCGTTCAACGAACCCTTTACCTCTCTGACCTCCCGCACCGGTGTCCGGGCTCTGACGGAGGACACCTTGATTGCAAACTCCCGCTTCTTCGACAACGACCCCAACAAGGTCCCCAAGACCGCCCTTTCTGTGGGTGTGGGTACGGTTTGTGACTCTAAGCAGGTGCTCTTGGTCATCAGTGGTCATAACAAGGCTCGTGCCCTGCGCCACTGTGTGGAAGGCGGCGTAGACCACGCCTGGACCATCAGCGCTTTGCAGCTGCATACCGATGGCATCATCGCCTGCGATGAGGCTGCCTGCGGCGAGCTGAAGGTAGATACCTACAAGTACTTCAAGGAAATCTACAAAAACGAAAAGTAATGGCAAATATTTATTATAAAACCACAAAAGAGCGTGCTGCTAAGCAGCACGCTCTTTTTATCCGTTTAAGTGCGGTTGCGTGGAATATATAATCTACACCGTGCATAGCGTTTTTGACGGATGCGAGATCACAAGCATCACCAATGTAAAAGCTGATTTTTCTGCTACTTTTCGGGTATCTTGGCCTGGAACTCGTGGCGCATATCGTCCTACTTCTTTTCATCGCAGGAAAAGATGCGAATCTCGCCGATGTCCGTTGCTAAAAAGCGGTTCAGCACCGCATTGCCAAAGCTACCGGTACCACAGGTGATCATTAGGGTTTTGTTAGCAAACATATTCTAATCTCCTGTTTTTTGTCAAATTAAGGACAAGAGTTTACGAAATTTCGTGGTAATTATTCTTAGTAGAGTTCTTGCCTTCCTTACCAGCACTTTAAATGTAATTTTTTCTACTGTTACCGCCGATGTCGTATGTTCCTTTTCAAAACAATCCTCATAGAAACCGCGTTTAGAGAAGTCGATGTTAAGGCTGTGTTTTTTTGCTAAAGGTAATGCCGCACGCTTACACCATTTACCACGATACATCACCCAGCCCATATCATAAGGAAACACCTCTTTTTCACCCTTAATGAGTGTATAAAAACCTTCCTTATACCTGGAACTTCTAACCGAGCCAAGGATTTCCCATTCCCATGGAGATTCATGGGGCCTCAAATATTTGATTAGTTTTTCTCTGCGCCAAATAGCAGCTTGGCAGTTAAAACGATATTTTCCAACCTGTGGTCTTTTTTCAAACCGTTCAAATCGGTTATCCCTGATGTTTGGACCATAATCGCTAACCGGCTTATAGGATAGCACTGCCACATCGGGATTTGCTTTCAACCATTCAAAGCTTCTTTCCAGAAATTCCACATCCACCTTATCTTCCAACCAGAAATCCTCTAAAAAGAACAAGACATAATCTGTTTTAATGGCTTTAAGGGTGCGAATGAGGCGCTTGGCCCAGGGCACATTTTGACCTGGCTTATAAAACTGAAATGTTTGAATATTGAATCCTTCAAAGGAATAGGTTTTGGATTCCGTATTCAAAACAATCGGCATATCAAAACTCTTCCAATGGTGTTTAACTGTGGTAAAAAAGCCTTCCCACAGGTCTTCGCCGCCGTCATAGCTATTAACTAATAAAGTACAGTTTACCATAACACATACTACACCTTTCTAGTGCACAGATTATATAATTACGAAGAACCTGCGCGCAAATCATCTCTTTTTAAAGCTAGATGCCATAAAACCTTTTACCCTGTTACGCACACTGTAAAAAGACTGTGTCTTAAAAAACAGCAAAGCAAAAATGATATTGGGGACAATTGCGGTTATTACAACAGCCAGCGCAAATTTCACTATTGTTACTTCCAGCAGAAGGGATCTGGTTAACACATAGGTAACTCCTCCCGCAAAACAGGTCGCCAAAAAATAAACCAGTAGCTGTCTAAAATAATCAAGGCTTGATTTTCCGTAGAGAAATTTATAGGAAGCAATAGGTCGACAAATGATGTAAAACACCTTCGAAACCAATGTTCCGAAGTACACGCCTAAGAGACCCCAATGGTTTGCGGCAACAACGGATACAACCAGATTGATGATGGCTTCAACAATGGATATCCAGTAATCCTTATCAAAGCGGCCCTTTGCTACTCTTGCGTAGTTATAAATGGTTGTTTGACCCAATATATATCGGGATACAACGATCAGCAGCAGACTGGCTGTGTCAATCAAGTAATCACTACCGATCCATAAGACAATAAATGGAGGAATCAACACAAAGAATGCAACAGCACAAAAGCCGTACGCCCAAAAATTTATGAAATTAATGTCACAAAATGTCTTGTAGTAATGTTCTTTGGAAGAGGATGCTACCAAATTGCCGAAGCCTGCAGTAACACTATTAAACAGTATCGAAACAAAGGAGGATATATGAGTAATAATCAGGTTATAGTTGCTGACAAGGCCGACAGTTAGGATGCCCAACCCTTTTACGGAAGAGATAATAATATTGTCAGTCGAATTCACTGCAACGGATGCAAACTGATGAACAACAAGTGCCTTTACATCCCGATATATTTTCTTTTTATCCTCTTTTGGCAGGGAAGAGGATGCTTTTCTCTTGAAAATCGGTTCAATTTTTTCTAAATAGAAATACTGAAATATCTTCGAAATCAAAACCAATGCGGTATGACTTGCCAAGTATACAAGGTAGTTCCTGGTAAAAAAAATAACACAAATTTGTACTAAAACCGTAACTGTCTGAGTGATTGTAGAAATATGCGTAACAACATAGTTTTTTTGTGTAGCTGTTATATAACTGTTTTTATAGGCAAGAAAGTAGCTGGAAACTGTATCGATCAAGAAGAACACAAAATATAGCCGAAGATTGAATAAAGATATTCCTTCTGCGCCTTTCACGATATGCTGCAAAAACGGAATTAACGCTAAGCCTAATCCCAAAATAACAAGCGCTATGATCCTGTATATTTTTTTGTAAAGGGCAAGCAACTGCGCGATCTTCTCTTCATCATTATTTGCGATCGGTGCATATAAAGCAAATGTAATGGCACTTCCAAAGCCTAATTGCGCAAAGGAAAGAAAAGAGAGTATCTCTGTGTACAAGCTGTTGATTCCTAAAAAGCTTTTTCCGAGATAATAGATAAAAACCGTTCGGGAAATAAATGTTAGGATCAAGCTGGCGGTATGGCCAACAAAACCCGCTAATGCGTTTTTTATCATAAAACCCGTTCGGGATCGCCCCGGCTGATTTTTCATGGTAATTACATCCTCTTTCTTTGCTAGGCAGTTATGTGATGCCTAGTGTGGTTTTTTAATAATCAGTTTTATATATGCTTTTATCTTCGAAATAACTTTTGTCTTTCTGACATTGTACGCTGTATACGAGTAAATTCTTTTTGCATTATTTGTTTTTGCAAAGAATTCTATTTCCTTATAGAGTGCATTTGGAATTCCACCAACGGAAACGTCTTCATTACGGCAAATTCTTTTATAAAGTTGGTCAATATAAGGCTTGAATGTGGCCAGCCCACAATTGATTTCTTCGCTGGCAGCGTCTAAGGTTCCAAACAGCATATTATGGGTTAACAAGCGAAAGCCGTTGTAGGCGAAACCTTCGATGATAACATCGTTAACTGGGTCAGCAAACTGTAATTTGCGAATAAAAGCCTCAAAATATCTTTGTCTGTATGTCAGATATCCGGAGATGCCTTTTTGGAATTTGTGCGCTGCGCTTCCTTCGTAAACACGGTAAAAATACACACAATCAGGTATTTGCTTTATGCGTTTACAGTAACTCAGATACTCATAAACAAAAGCTGTATCCTCTCCATAATGAACCGCTGGATTAAACCGGATGTTATGTTCCATTATTATCTCGCGCTTGAATAGTTTCATCCAAGGAGATGTATAACCGGCCAGTTTGTTATAATAAGAAGATCCTATCTCTTGGGTTAAGTCTAGCTCGAAAGCCGGCTTTTTGTCCGACAATTGTCGATCACTGTATATGTTGGTTTTTGCAGCGCAAACAAAATCAAAATCATTCTTTACACCTTCAACCAAGGCAGAGAGGTAATTGCTTGAAACATAATCATCACTGTCGACAAATGTGATATATGTACCAGATGCTACGTCAAGACCATCATTTCTTGCCGCAGAGACGCCCTGATTTTCCTTGTGAATAACCATCACACGTGGATCTATCTGTGCGTACTCATCGCAGATGCAGGGGCAATTGTCCACGGAACCATCATCAATAAGAATCAGCTCAAAATCTTTGAATGTTTGACATAGAACACTGTCAACACACTGGTTCAATGCCATTTCCGCATTGTATACTGGTACTATTACGCTAACAGTTGACATACCGTTCCTCATTTCATAACTTCTTTTTTAAGGTTTTCATTCCTACCATATATGCACGCAGTTTAAATGTAATTGGGCATCGGGCAACCAATCTGTATTTTCTTATCAATGCAGAATGGTCTTTTCTGAATTTTTTAAGTTCTTCTTTAAACTTGGAGAATGCATAGGAATAGTCTTCTCTAAAGTTTGGCAACTGAAAAGAAGCGGTAATTCTAAACATGATAGAATAAAGGGCGCAGATGTAATCATATTTTACATAATCATAAAGCTCAGGATAATGCTCACGAACAAATGCCTGAATATGTAAAGCTACATCGAGCAAAGATCGATGTTTCGGGGAATAAGGAGAGTTGGTTATACTGCCATCCCGAATATTGTATACATAAAGCCGGTCAGGCAGATGCGCCACAGTATTTGTAAGATTGAGGATATCCGGCCAGATATAGGTGTCTTCATAAGCCCTAAGATCCGGATAGCGTATTGTGTCAAAAATATGCCGCTTATATAGCTTACTGCATGGACCGCAGTGCTTCTTAAATATGATATATTCCTGTATACTTTCTTCCTTGGTTTGCAAAGAAAACTCTTTATAAAACAAATCGGATTCACTGACATCTTTCCTGTATATGTTGCAACTTACAATGTCTGCATTATAAGCAACAGCGGTTTCATGAAGTCGTGCCAGCATATTTTCCATAATGTAATCGTCGGAGTCAATAAACGTGATATACGCACCTGTGGCCATATCCAATGCCACATTTCTTGCAGAGCTCTGGCCACCGTTCGCCTTGTGAATAACCTTAACTCTTTCGTCTTTTTTTGCGTATTCGTCGCAAATAGCGGGGCAACAATCCGGCGATCCATCATCCACAAGGATCAACTCGAAATCCGTAAATGTTTGCGCCAGAATACTGTCAATACACTTGTGTATATATGGCTCGACCTTATACACCGGAACAATTACGCTAATAACAGGCATTTGCGCACCTCATTTCTTATACTTTTCAATAAATGCATCCATATCCAAAAAATCATCAAACCTCTCGGCGATGGTTTTATCGTCCCAGTCCCACCAAGCGATAGCATTCAGCTTGCGAATTTGCTCCTCCGAGAAACGGTATTTAATAATCCTCGCAGGAACGCCGGCAACCACTGCGTAGTCCGGTACATCCTTAGTGACCACAGCACCGGAGCCGATAATGGCGCCGTTGCCGATGTTCACACCGGATATGATGGTAACATTTCTGCCGGTCCAAACATCGTTGCCGATCCGGGTCTTTCGGGATGCAATATGCTCGCGGAACACCTTTTCCTGCTTTTCCTTGGGCATCAAGGCATCCAGCTCTGGATAGCGCCAGGAGGAAAACAAAAATTGATGGGTGGTCACGCCCATATAGTGGGTTTGTACCACAGCGGTATTGGGGCCAAAGCTGCAGAAGGAACCGATGCTTTCGATAAAATTCATATCATAGGCACCCGGCTTGGCCAAAGGGCCATAACAATGTCTGCCAATACAACTATAATCCACAGTTTCGCACTTCTTCTCCAGGGCAAAACCAAGTTTTCTATTTAGTTTAAAGAGAAAACTATAAAAGCGTTTGCTCATTTCTTAATCACTCTTTCGATCAGCCATTTAATGTCCATCCAAAGCTCATACAGCTTGGATGGCTTGTACTCTTTATTCTCCAACACATAGTCCAGCAGTTCTCCGGCAGGAACAAACCATCCGTTTTTCGTTGCCAGATAGTCGATAGCCTGCTTGAATTCCCCACTCAGGTTGCCCTGCTGGTCCACAAACTCATAGGCAAAGTGTGTGTAGAGGATACAGCAGCCTCTTTGACGGACCAGGTTGTCCACATTCTTTTTTGTAAGGATATTCAGAAACGGCCTTAGACGCATGCCGTCAGAGGAGGAAAACCAGTAGTTGGAATACGCATCCTTCCCCGTTTCCCGATAGACCAAGCGGTGGTCCTCCCTCAAGGTGTTGATGCCGTTAAAGGTGCGGTTGCGAATATATTTCACATGGGCCTTGCACAGATCGCCCCAAAAATAATTGCTGTCTTTTTCGTGACCGTAGGAGCGTACGGATTTCCGTAGCAGCCCATAAATCTTACGGACAGGACCGGAAAAACGATATGCTCCCCAGTATATGTTTTCGTTATTGTTGCTGTGGTTTATATGCAGATGGGGATACTCCCCGAAAGTACTGCGAAAATCCTCAAAGGCGGCCAGCGTTTCCTCCCGAAAGCAACCACCGGAAGCGGCATTATGGAACCCCAGCTCAAAGCCCCGTTCCTTCAGTTCCAACAAGAAGTCCCGGTAGTCCGCATCCTGCAGACTTTGACCCGTGTAGACTGTGTCCTTTGATGGATAGGCCCAACAGGTCTTGGTGGTGAGGATGCCCTTCTGATACAGATAGTCGTAGACCGGCTTTACATTTTGTACGGTTGCGCCGTCAGTATCGTCTACGATGGTAAAAGCAAAATCGTGGCCATTCGGCCATTTAATTTTTCTGCCCATGGCAACTCCCAAATTACAAAATCTCGTTTTCCTTCCGGTGCTTCAAAATACGGGTGTAGTCCTCCACAAAGTCCACCTCTGCCCAGAAGGAGCCGGCAATATCATGCACATAGATATTCTCGCCGGCGGACAGATCGTAGAGAACATTTTCCCACCATACGCTATGGCACTGGGCGTTGATCATTTTGATCATATGCTCCTTGTAGTGGCCTACGAAGCCAGCACCAAGCTTTGCCACACCAAGGCATTCGCCGGTGGTCTCCGCCACGGACAAGTCCTTTCCGTATTTCTTCAGGATTCCATTCTCATAGTTATAGCGGTAATCTGCCTCAATGGTCCGGGAAGAATCTGCCAAAAGCACCGGATTTTTGTCCAGGCCGATCAAGGTCTGAACAATGTCAGACTCCAGGTACACATCGCCGCTCATAACAATGGTGTCCTCGCTGTCGTCCAGATACTCCCGGGCAAACCACATGGAGGCAATACCATTGGTCACATCATAGAAGGGGTTATAAGCAAATTCCACATTCTTGTCCTTCAGAGCATCCATGATACAATCCGCCTTATAGCCCACCGCCACAATGATCTGGCCCACGCCATGTTTGCGGAGCAGATCGACGGTATACTCGATGAGGGTCGTGCCGCCAATGTCCACCATGCACTTGGGCTTTTCTTCTATGAAGCGGCTGATGCGGGTTCCCATACCAGCCGCAAGAATAATAGCTTTCATAGGTATCTTCTCCTTATTTCTTATATTTTGCACTCAATGATATCATGAATGGGCTCCTGCTTCTCCACAGGGGGAAGCTGCATATAATTGCCATAACAATCCGTGAGAATTTTGTCGTAAGTTCTGGGGGCGGGATACTGCTTTCCCTCAAATTCCACATTGATCAGGTCCTCAATGCTTTCTTTGCGGAATATAGGCCAGTGTCTGCCCCGATGGCACAGCTGATTATATTGCTTCAAGGGCAAGAAGTTCAGGCAGCGCATAAAGAACTCTGTGAGTGCTCTGCACAAACCCAAAGGCATTGCCGAATAAAGAATATCCTTCAGTTTGTTGCCCTCGTTTCTGCCCACGCCCCGGATTTTGTAATCCCGAATCGCCTGCAACTTGATGAGAATGGCGGTCTGCAGCCGGTATGCCGGCTTCCAGATCTTGTCCAAAGGGAAGATGTCGATGTAAATACAGTGGGACAGAGGCACATGGGAGAATACACCCTCTACGAAAAGGGTTCCCCGCTTCTCGATCTTCAAAATAGAAAGCGGGCACTGTTTCTTCGTGTAGTAGTCCTCGGGGAAATAAGCCTCGGGGAGTTGGGTCTTAATAACCTTCTTGAACTTTTTGAAGTTTTTACGGGTCATCCACAGGTCAATGTCATCGTCCCAGGGAATAAAGCCCTTGTGACGGATCGCACCCAGCAGAGTGCCGCCGGACAGGAAATATTGGATGCCGTTGCGCTTGCAGATGTCGTCTACCACATCCAGGATCTCCAGTTGGACCTTGTGGATGTCCTGAAGAGGGACACCGCAAATCTCATAATTATGCATGTTCCTTGCTCCCCTGTAAAATTTCTTCGTAAACCTGGGCAAGCGCCTGACCGGCATGCTTCCACTGATATTGCCCGGTAACATGATGATAGCCAGCCCTGGCGATGCGGGCATGGTCCTCCGGATTCTCTATTGCGTAAAGGATCCGCTCCGTGATCTGCTCCGTGTTATGCGGCTCGACCAGATAGCCGGTTTGCTTGTCGGTAATAACCTCATCAACACCACAGCCCTTGACTCCCAAAGCCGCTACCCCGGAGGCCATAGCCTCCAAATACACGCAACCAAGAGATTCAAAATAGGACGGCATAATATAGAAATCGGCCTGACGGATCTCCCTGGCCACCACATCATAATTCTGTGCTCCAAGGAATTCCACTGATTCGGCTATCCCCAATTCTTCTGCCAGTCCCTGTAACCGATCCTTTTCCGGACCGATACCGATAAAGCGTAACCGTAAAGGATGTCCATGGGTGATAATTACCTCCTGGGCTGCCCGCAGTAGATATTCATGGCCCTTGATAGCAAGGAGATTGGCCACACAAACAATGGTGAATACCTCATTATGTTTTTCCTCAGCCGGGCAGAACAGCGCAGTATCCACGCCGTTGTACACAGTATATATGGCTGCCCTACGAACCTTTTGCCGAACGATTTCTCCAACCTTGCGGCTAACACCCACCACAGCATCAGCATGCTTGGTTATCCAGCGCTTGTGTTGCTCCAAGAACCTTTCCAGCCAAGGGTGAGCCACATAGTAATCCCTGTACACATTCAGTCCATGATAATGCATAACAGAAGGCACTCCCGACTTTTTTGCTTCTCGGATCAGCACCTTACAGACCTCTGTAGTGCTAAAATGAATATTCATCAAAGCTGGCTTTTGGCTCTTCAGAATCTGCCGGACACGGCTGGAAAATCCGGAGCTAGCCACTCCCAAAAGGCACTTGATCCTGCCTCCGGTATAACCCACATGTAGGATCTTAAAGCCGTGATATTCGGTTTCAGCCACTGCACCGTCAGCCAGGGAAGCATCAGGCATCAAAATATCCACAGTATATCCCTGCTCCCTTAGTGCTTCAAATAGCTGAAGCAAAAAGACACAGTAATAAGGTTTCTCCTCGCTGGGAAACAAGGTTGTAACCATCATAACCCTTTTATTTACAGCATTCATCCTTCATCCTCGAATACATGTTTTCTTGCTTAATGGGCTCTGCGTAGCTGCAGGGACCCGCCTCTTCATAGAGATCTTCCCGATTTTCCAAAAGTCTCCGGGAGAACGCCACCAACCGCTCTGCTGCGGTTTTGGCATTCCACAATGACGCAATCGTTTCCCAGGCATTCTCCCCAGCTGCGCTGCAAAGCTGGGAAGACCCCAGCAACTTAGCACAAATATCGGCTAATTGGGATACATTGCCACTTTCATAGACAAAGCCGTTTTTCCCGTCCTTGACCAAAAAGGGCACGGCACCCATCGCATGGCTGGCAATCACAGCACAGCCACTGTCCATAGCCTCGTTAACCACACAACCCCAGCCCTCGCCGTAGTCGCTGGTAGCAACAAAAATGGATGCCTGTGCCATCTCCCGGCGAACCGTCTCATTAGGAACACTACCGCAAAATGTTATACAATCGTGCAGATCATATCGATCCACCAGCGCTTTCAGCTGTGTCTCCATAGGACCGTCGCCCAGCAGCCTGAGCTTAAATTGACAGCCTCGATCCTTCAGCATTTTTGCCGCCAACAGCATATCATCCGGGTGCTTCCAATCCAACATCCGACCCACCCAAAGGATCGTTCCAGCCTGTTTTTCTGCCATGAGCTGAGGCAGTTTGGCGGCCTGTGTTTCCGGGAAGTAGCCCCACTTCAATGTGCGGCCCCGGTAGTTACCAAAGATCGCCGCGTCTCCGGCACAATAGCCGCCGGCACACAGCAGCCAAGGCCGATACTTCTGGTATCTGCCATGGTGAAGCCATGTTCCTCCGATGACCCGATGCACATTTTTCAGTGTAATCCCGTTTTTATAAAACCTTTCCAGAAAGACAAGCACCGGTTTTCCGCTTTTCAATCTTTTATGAACAACAGAAAGATCTACGCTACCGACCAAGACCACATCTGCTTCCATAATTTTTTTCTGGCAGAAGGCTTTCTCTTCTGGCAAAAAATGCAGATAGGTGTAATCAGCCCGACGGATTATTCCTCCCTTTTCTTCCCAGGAATCACCTGTGGAGTTCTCCTGAATGAAGCAAAACTCATCCACCAGGGAGGCCATACTGTTGCAGAAGGGGATTTGATGGGGCGTCAACATATTAGAAAGAAATACTATTTTCATTTTGTTTTTGATTCGCGTAATTGGCAAGGAGCAGAAAGGAAGAAACATAGATATACATTCCCATGCCCGTAGCATACAAGCCTGCTTCCGCAGTCCCCATAAGGGTCATACACATAAAGCCAGCCAACGCAAACATAGCAACCTTTGTATTACAGGAATCATTGACCTCCTTCATAATTCTGTAAATATACACCAAAAAGAGAACCAGGCCTACCGTACCGTAGCCTGCCCACACATCAATATGCGTGTTATGCAACTGGAAAGTGCCGGCACCACCGTCAATGACTGAGTACGCACCAAGTATAGGATGCTGCTCAATAAATGCAAAGGCATTTTCCCAAACAGAAAAGCGGGAAGTGATAGGTTTTCCGTCCGATACCAGTGCGTCAGAAATACTTTCGGTAATCAGGCCGTTGGAAATCGCAAACATATAGGCAAAGACAAAGAGCAGTGGGAACATATCCACTACAAACAATTGCCACTTTTTGAACCTGCTTTTCTTTGCGATCATACACAGCACACAAAGTGTTGCAGCATAACCAATACTAAGCCATATGTTTCTGGAGCCGGTCTGGAACGAAAGATATACCAGATATCCGGTGATGATCACAAGAACGACCTTCCAAAAGTTTTTTTTCACAAAAAGCACTGCAACTACCAACAACACAGTACTCATAAACAGCCACATGCCGGCAAAATTGGGGTTGCTGAAAAACAGCCAAAGATTCTGCCTTACATAGGCACCCTCTGCCCGGCTGCGAAGGATATATGCCAGGGAGACAACCAGATTAGATCCCAGCAAAACTCCAACAGTACGATCTGTCACCTGCGTTCTTGCTGCAACAAAAAAAGAAGAAAGGGCGGTGATGTAGATGATAAACTTCTTCAGGTAGTTAAAATCAAATCCGCCCAGCAACACACTGAGTAGACCTGTCGTTACAAGGATCATCAGCAGAAGAAACGTGTTTGCAGAATCACGGTTTACCATTTTTTGCAGGCACAGCACAAGACAGGCTGCTGTGATCAGGAAGGACGCGTAAAACAAAATAGATGTAATGTTGGACAATTCATATACTGTGGTTATAGCAATGCCGGCACAAAATATGATATTGATACGCCAAAGCCGGTTTAAATGTATATCCATTCGTTCACTGCACCCCTTGTTCGTTAGTGTATGTTTTGTAAAATTGTTTCTTCGCCGGTTTGCAAGCAGTTATCCTTTTATTGCTCGCATAATAATTTGTGGTATTCCTTAATATAGTTGCTTGTCATTTCCTCACAGGCATATGTGCCGGCAGCTTTGGAGAAAATCCCTGCATCGCAGCTCTTTTCTCCGTTTAAATATTGCCTGCAAGCAGCATACAGTGCATCAAGATCGCCGTATTCCACAAACGCACTATATTCCTGCAAGGCTATCTGCTCCGGAGCACCTGCACGGAAACCAACAACAGGCGTTCCGCAGCAAAGGCTCTCCGCACAAATCAAAGAGAATGTCTCCTTTTTGCTGGCAATCACCGTGACATCTGCCAGATTGTAGTACTGCGCGAGCAACTTCTGGTCCATAACAGACCCCAACAGGATCATATTTTCCGGCACCTGGATATCTTGAGGGTGCGGACCAGCAACTATAAACACCACATTCTGCCCCGTAAATTTTTTTGCCAAGGCAATGATATGGTGTCCACCCTTAATGCTGTTTTCCTCGTCGCTGAAGGAAGCCGTTGCGTGGAACACCACCTTTTGGTCCGTCAAACCGTGCTTTTCCCGCAGAGCTGAAGCATCCTTCTGGCAGAACACACTTGTATCCAAGCCGTTCATAACGACTTCGTGGGGAAAACCCGATAAGATCGGTGATTGCTTTGCCCGGTACATAAGCCAGGGAGAAACGGATGTTATTCTTAACGCATCAAAGCCTTCGAAGGCAGCTCTCATCTTTTTCCAGGAAGTATGGGTCCTGTCCCAAAACAGCGATTTTGTTTCTGCTTTCAGCCGAGGGCAATTTCCACAGCCTGTTCGCCACTTTTCACAGTCTAAGGCATGTCCGCAATTGGCCGTGTGCATAAACTCTGCATGCAGCGTCAGAAGGGTTTTTATCTTATTTTTCTTTAACCAGGCTATCAACCGATAGATATTAACAAAATAACCATTCAAACAATGAAGATGGACAATATCCGGTTTTTCCTTCTTGATAATACCGATAAGCTTGTTGGTGGAAAAGAAAAGGCCTCCGTACATAAGCCCAGTGATCCATGACCACAAATGATTCGCTTTGGAGTACAGCTCCAAACAGGTTTTGTGCACGAACGGCTCTTGCACAGTCTCACCTCTGCCATAGCAGATCACCGATTCCTGGCCACGGCTTAAAAGCTCCGTATGCACATCATAGACAATTTTTCCTGTGCTGCCCTTTTTATACACACAGTTTACCTGCATCACTTTCATATGTTCGTCCTTCTTCATTTCCGTTTTATGTTTTCCTTACCCATCGGCTAAGGGTATCTCTCATTTTGTTTGCATTTATTTTTGCGTTGTGATGCTGCACCGCTTGCCGCAGGGCGGCTTCAATATAGCCCTCCCGCAGTTCCCGGGAGTCGATCAGCTCCCGGATCCGTGGATACAGGTCCTGTGCATCTTCAATCACACAGCCCAGACCATTTTCTTTAAAATACCGGACGCTGGCGACCTCGCAAGAGCCATAAACAATACTGCAAACCCCACTTGCCAGCATATCGGCAATTTTGGTGGTAAAAGCATACTTTAAGTCCACCCGATGCCAGGGGGATTGATTCTCCATATGGAGCACAAAATCGCTTTGCCGGATCACTTCCTGCAGCTGATCGTAGGGCAGTGCGCCATGCAGAACAATACCATTCTCCTCAGTCAGCTCCTTCATATGCTCACCGGTGGAGGTGGTATACACATCAATATGGCTGCCGCACTTTTTCACAGCGCGGCCCATTTGCACCAGCGGCTCACAGCGACCCACAGTCTGACCCAAATTGCCGCCATAGACAAAGCGGATGCCGCCTTCACCGAAGGGTCTTGCTGCCTTTTGAGGAGACAAGGGCGTCGCCTTCATAATGGTACAGGAGGGGGTATCAAAGCATTTGTCGTAGTCTTGTTGCAGGGCATCGCACAGATACACGCACATAGACGCCCGCTTCATCATTTTCTCAAACTGCCGGGCAAAATCCCAACGATATAACTTATAAATCAAAGACTTCTTTTCGTAAGGCTTTAAGTAATAGGCCTCGGATTGATGGACCAGCAGAGGAATATTCCATTTCCGGGAGAGCTCCACTGCCAGCTTCATTAAATAGGAAAAATCTCCCGGCTGCACTAGAATCACCTGGGGATCAAATTCCCCTACCCACGCCTTGAATTCGGCATTGTTCCAAAGGCGGGTGCTCCACACCAGATTGCGCAGCAGCATAGCTGCGTCCCGGTGGGCATGTCCCCCCCTGCTGTCCGCAACAGCGCTGCCACCCTTTTGGACACCACCGTAGGCATCCCGTTCCAGCGTGACCCGGCGGCCTACTTTGGTTCTAACCGGATGCAGAAGCTTTTGCACCAATTCTTTATCTGTCACACAGAAATACCGGTTGCACACAGGAATATCCGGGGTCATTTCCTTAATGTAAAACTGCGCAACACACCCAGGATCATATTCAGATAAATACGCAGCCAGGGTACTGCCCATAGAATCGGAGGCAGTAAAGGAAGTATGGCTGATTACAAGCACTCTTGGCAGATTTTTCATATTGTGCCGATCTCCCCTTGCTTATAGAATGACTGTTTTTGAAATCATTCACTTAATCCTTTGCTGTAAGCGTGCTGCCGAAGCAGAGAATCCAGCTCTCTTATTCCCAGTTTCCCCAGCGCTTTACGAAATGGGAATATTATGTGGATAAAGAGTTTCATACATCCTCTGTATCTTAATTTTAACTCACAATATGCACGCCGGAATCCAAAATACTTTATTAAAAAATCCTGAAAATTTGTTTCATGAAGTACATTTCTTGTTCCATCACATAAATAGCATCCATTGGATAATTCTTCAGCGAAGTGCTCGATTATGCCATATAACAGAGCGAAGTTTACATTCCTTGCTTCGCAGGACACCCTCGTTTTCAGCGAAGAAATAGGAATATATTTACCCCTCAAGTAGCAATCTGAATAACCACACAATCTATCGTCATCCCTGTCGAAGACACCCAAAAGTGCACAATCACTTCTTTGTATGGAGTGTCTCGTCCATTTGTCAAATTCATCCTTTTGGGGCACCGTCACCCTTTGCTTATCGTATCCTAATAAACTTTCCAGATGAACACTGTATACATCATCCACAAGATTTAAATCCTTGATTTCCTTCACGTAGAAGTGTTTTATTCCTTTTTTAATCTCATACCGTCTTTTTGCATTAACTGAATTAATATCGAAGATATTATCCTTAATTATGTACCAAAACTGAGTTTCCTCTGCGCAATCAAAATTCTCCGTCCATTTTGCAAATAGACATCTGCCTATCCACGAAAAATCCTGAATCTTAACTTCCTCGTGAGGATATGTATCAGGAACCATATACATTCCACGGTTTAACCATTTCACAAACAGCCCTCCTCGCTTTTCTCCCTTTACTCAATGGAGACTTTTTATGCCAGAAAAGTAGCATTTTAGAATCTTAATAAATGTCATTTTGCAATCTGTTCTTTTCGAAAAACGATAGGCACTGCGGATTGCAAGCAAATAAGCAACCCGGGGATAGATTGATGCAAGAACCTTTCCATTCACTATAAAGTACTTTTCATTGTGGCCTTCGAACCACGTCGAGTTTGTCTGATCAATGCCCGCAATCACTATCGGGGAACGGAAAAAACCGATTTTGGCATTTACCAGCTTCTGCAAAAATATGGTATCCTCGCCGCAATAATTATCCGTGCCCGGGCCAAAATCCTCACGGAAAAATAAGTTATTTCGGGTCAGCACATCTCTCTTGACAACCAGTCCCCAAACACCGCTTGAACCCATATTTCGGCGGGTCGCCGGTTCAAATTTCTCGATTTGCCGCATACTGATCTTTCGGGAAGCGGAAATGTTATACAAGTTGAACTTAATGGCATCTGCCTCCGGATGATTGGTAAACACCGATTGGATCAACTGCTCGTAGCCGTCTACAAAAACCAGATCATCATCAGAGAACAGCACATATTCTGCTGTTGCGTGACATAAGGCGATATTACGGTTTCTGCTGGTTCCTCTTGTATTTGTAGTTACCAGCTTTACGGTGTGTCCGTTGATCTCCTGCTGCGCATAGCTGTTTGCATCTGCTTGGTTCGCAATCACCGCATCGGTTTGCAAATTCATGCTGGCATATTTGGAAAAATCCCTTTGATGCATGGTCGTTATTAAAACTTCAATTTTCATGTATTTACTCCAAAAAATCTGTCATAAAACATCCACAACGCACAGATGGATTTTTATAGAAAAGGTTGCTTCCTTATAATAATATTCTGCCCATCCAGGCACATCTCTTCGGAATTAATTAAATTGCAAATAATCGTTGCAACTTCATTCGGTTGCATAATTGTTTCCGGATCCTCATCTGGGGCTAAAATTTTTCTCAAATCCGTTGCGCATCTACCTGGCGATACGCAATAAACAAGGATCTTGTATTCCGCTAATTCCGCTGAAAGCGTCTGAGACAAGGAGATAATTGCCGCTTTTGATGTAGAATAGCTTAACCAACCCGGCCTTGCAGAAATGCCAGCCGTAGAAGCGACATTTAGAATTTTACCGCCGGATTGCTTCATGTGCTTAACACATTCTTTAATTAAAACAAACACCGAAAACACATTTACTCTGTATGTATATTCGAAGTTGCTGATGGTTGTATTAAGCAAGGATGCCGGTTCAGTATAACCCGCAATGTTTAGTAGTGCATCGATTCTGCCATGCTTCTGGTAAATATTATCCACCAACTGCGGAATCTGCTCAAGGTAACTCAAATCAAAAACAATGCAGTCTACATTCACACCTGTTTTATTAACTGTTCTATAAGTTTCGTTTAATTTTAGTTCATCTCTACCAATAAGAACAACAGTTTCGTACAGTCGTCTGTTGCAAACTTCAATTGCTGTTGCCTTGCCAATTCCACTGCTGGCACCTGTAATTATGCAAACCTTATTGTTTAATGTCATACTGTTTACCTGCCCAAAAACATTTGTCTGTAAATCTGTTCTCCTAAAATAATATCCAACGGCTCAGTAATCTTTAGGTTTGTTGAGGATCCTTTTATAACCTTGATCTTTGCACCCTTATAATGATAAATCATTCCAGCATCTTCTGTAAAAACACGATCATCCTGTTCGCTCAAAGCATGGCACTCCAACAATAAGTCCCTGTTAAATTTTTGGGGAAGCTGAATATTCAGCAAACTGGACCGTTCCAAATTTCCCGAAATATACCCTTCTTTTTGGATCAAAACCGTATAATTAATACCGTAGCCTAATGTGATATTTTCTGCTTCATCACGGATCAATGTTTCAAATGTCTTTGTCTGCACAAACGGACGGGCAGCTTCGTGAATAATTACCACTTCATTTTTTGCAAGCTTTAATCCATTTTTCACAGAACTCTGTCTATCTTTTCCCGCAGGCGCAAAATCAATCGCTTTTTTCAATGAATAATTTTCTGCAAATTCTTTGATCGTATCAACATACTTTTCTTCACAGACAATAATCACTTGATCTATTTCAGCAATGGATTCTACTCTTTCCAATGAATGAATAATAATCGGCTTTCCGCCCAGCAGCATATACTGCTTGGGAACATCATTATTCATTCTTATTCCTTTGCCACCAGACAATAAAATAAAAGATACTTTTTTCATACGAATTCCCTCTGTTGTCTCTAATCCAAATAGGACCGATTGAGATCACACTTTATAAAGTTATGATGAGATTTTTGTTTTTCCACCGGAGGGAGCTTCATATAATCTCCATATAGCAAAGATAAATACTCATGCATGTTTTCCGGCCCATAAACTTGAAGCGTTTCAAATGTATAATGCCTGGGCCTACCAAAAACAGCTTTCGGCATAATCTCCTTAATCCCCCAATTTCCAACAATATTAGCTACATATTCAAACTGACTATAGGATCTCTTTCTACATGCTTTATCTATCTTTGTGATTAGCTTTTTTGTATTAATCGGCAACAATCTGCAAATTATAATTGCCGCATTTTTGTAAAGTTTTCTATTTTTAGATATGGAACAAATTTTGGAAAACAGCAGATTCTGCATTTGAATTATTTTTTTAATATACTTTACAGAATCATCGTAACTCACACCAACGCCATCTAACGGGAATACATCTACGTACACTCCCCTTACAATCGGGTCCTGCGCAGATTCTATCAGCATTGTTGTTGTATCATAAATTTTCGTGTAAGCATATTTAAAATCCTTATTAGGAGAATCTGTTGATTCTACGGCAAATTTGTCCTGAAGTTTACCATTGGATAATTTCAAAAATCTGTCGTAGTCTTCGCGAGGCATACCAACATCAATGTCATCGTCCCAAGGAATAAAGCCTTTATGCCGCATGGCGCCAAGTGCCGTTCCTCCAACAACATAGTACCTTAATCTGTTATCTTCACAAAATTGGTGAAAACATTGAAGTATTCCCAAAAGTTTTTCTTTCATCGCCACTTCAGTTTGATTCATACCATATTACTCCCTTGCAAATCTTCGGAACACCCAGCCGCGTAAGCGGTTGGGCAGCAGCACCTGAACAATCAGGCGCTTCATTACATTGATTAGGTAGGTGATGGGTCCGATCACCTTATGATGCAGCATCCATCGCTGCAGCCGGGCTTCGCTTGCAAAATATTTCCAGCCGCCACGGCGCTGATACATTTCCTTGCCCACCCGGACATATACCAGATTGTCCGGCACATTGGCAAATTTCATATCAGCCCGTGCCATGCGAAGCCAAAGGTAATAATCCTCCTCACAGTGCCAGTCCAGAAAACCGCCGACCTGCTCCACCGCACTTTTGCGGAACATCACTGTAACCAGGTTCATGGGACAACGCTTTTTGATATCCCGCTTGATCTCAGCATCTGTGAGAAACACCTTTCTGCAGCCCACCGTGTTTTCCGGCGTATCCACAAATTCGGTGATGATACCACCAACCACAGCCAAGGCAGGGTCATTTGCAAATGCACCCAGTTGCTTCTCAAATCGATCCGGCGTACTGATATCATCCGCATCCATCACCGCTACCAGATCTTTGGTACAAGCACCCAAGCCGGTGCGTCGTGCCTCGCCGTGACCCACATTCTCCGGCAGGCGAATCACATGGAATATCGGGTCGGCTTCATAGCCGGCGATCACAGCATCCATCGCCCCCGGCACAGGACCGTCCACTACCAGTACAACCTCATCAGGCTTAGCTGTCTGGTCCAAAATGCTATCCACTGCGGAGCGAAACCATTCCGGATTATCGCCACCGTATACACACATAGACACGGAAAATTTTTCCAAAGTCTTACACCCCTAACAGTTCTTTTGCTTCCTTTTGGCGTTCTGTGTAGATTTCTTCCGTAACCTCACCCTTTTGGAGCAGGTAATCGCCGAAATCCATATCTGAAACTGTTCCTTCACGCACCGTGTCTTCCCGCTTGAAAACCTTCCAGACGGTGAGAAAAATGATTTTGATATCGTTCCACAGGGTAATGCCGGAGTTTACGTATTGCAGGTCATACCGAAATTTCTCTTCCCAGGTGATGTTGTTTCTGCCACTGACCTGGGCATAACCCGTCAGTCCGGGACGGACACTGTGACGAACCCGCTGCTCCGGGGTCATAAATACCATATCTCGCACCAACTGCGGGCGGGGGCCGACGATAGACATATCACCGATCAAAATATTCAGTAGTTCCGGTAATTCGTCCAGAGAAGTGGATCGCAGAAGCTTGCCGTATTTTGTCAGACGCTGGTCATCCGGAAGCAAGTTGCCATTTTCGTCCGTCTCGCAGGTCATGGTGCGGAACTTAATCAGCTTGAAAATCTTTTCGTCCTTACCGGGCCGCAGTTGGGTAAAAAACGGGTTGCCTTTCATCTTGATTGCACCCAGAACCATCAGTACGAATAATATTGGTGAAAGGACGATCAGCGCCATCAGCGACAGCACAAAGTCCAGCACCCGTTTCAAACATTTTGCATACATGCTATGTACCTCACGCAAAGCATCGTCTGATGATATCAATGATCGCAGTCTGCTCTTCGGCAGTCATCTTGTTATCGCTGGGCAGGCACAAACCACGTTCAAAAATATCAGCACCAACATCCACACAGCCGCCTGCGATATAAGCGTTGGTTCTGCAACGTCCGCTACCTTCACGGGTCACAAAATCGTGCATACGATACATCGGCTGCATATGCATCGGCTTCCAGATCGGTCTGCCTTCTGCGTTGTAGCTTGCAAGGGTTTCCAGAATTTCTGTCGGACAAGTTTTACCCGGCTCTTTTATGTACAATGCCTTCGAGTCATCTCTGACCTGCTTGCACATATAATCCTTGTCAATAATCATAGCAGACAGCCAATAGTTCGGCTCTGTGCCATCCATAATCGGATTCATCTGCACAGGCAGGTCCTTGAAGCCCTCTTTATAGCGTTCGTACACCGCCTTTTTCTGTGCGATGTGTTCCTCCAGATACGGATATTGCCCACGCACAACGCCTGCGATTACGTTGCTCATGCGGTAGTTATATCCGACTTCCTCATGCTGATACCAGGGTGCATTTTCTCTTGCTTGAGTTGACCACTTGCGAGCTTTGTTCGCAACTTCAATATCATTTGTGAGCAAGCAACCACCTGCAGAACCGGTAATGATTTTGTTTCCGTTGTAGCTGACGGCAGAGTAGTCACCGAAAGAGCCGCATTGTCTGCCGTGAATGGTTGCTCCCATCGCTTCAGCTGCATCCTCAATCAGAAGTGCACCATGCTTCTCACAGATTTCCTTAATCAAGTCCATTCTTCCAGGGAAGCCATACAGCTCTGCAGATACAACCAATTTGACATCTGGGTACATCTCAAACGCTTTTTCAAGTGCCACAGGGTCCATGTTCCAAGACTCTTCTTCTGTGTCAATAAACACAGGAATACCACCCTCGTAAACAACAGGGTTTAATGTAGCATCAAAGGTCATATCGGAACAGAACACACGTTTACCTTCCAATGCACCATGACTGATTGCAGGTTTTCCATAAAGTGTTTCGCCTGCGTGTTTTACTGCCAGATGGAGCGCAGCAGTACAGCAAGACAGACCAACCGCATATTTCATCTCTGCTTTTTCAGCAGCGATTCGTTCAACTTCATTGATATTTTCGCCAACGGTACTCATCCAGTTTGTATCATAAGCCTGCTGAACATATTTCATTTCATCACCGTGCATTGTCGGTGTAGCAAGCCATATCTTCTTTTCAAACTTTTCCATGTATCAAAACCTCATAACAAAATTGAATTAACCGCGACAACCCTTGAAATAAACAGCATTTATCATGGTTGTCTCTATTATACCGCTTTCCCCAATAATGGACATCTGACCAACAAAGATATTAAAAATCTGTGGCAGCTCATCCAAGCTGGTCTTTCTGAAGAAACGACCCACTTTTGTAATCCTCTGTTCCGATTTTCCAGCATATGGGTGGGAGTATCCTTAGGCGTGTCGATTCGCATAGTGCGGAACTTCAAAATGTTGAAATATTTTTTATGTAGGCCCACTCTCTTTTGCCGGAACAACACCGGACCGGAGGAGTCGATTTTGATAAGAATTACCAAAATCAGCAGGGGAATCAGCAGCACCAAAACGCCAATTGCAGACAACAAAACATCCTGCAAACATTTTATGAAATTCCTTTACATTTTACACACTCTTAACCGGCCTTTGAAAAAGGCCACACTTGCAGCATTATGATTTATAAACCTTTATGACTCATAAATTATACATCATATTCCTATAAAAAGCAACCTTTTTCCCTTGGTTTCTTTTGTAGAAAATCCTGTTTTTTCTTGTTTTTTGAAGAGTTTATCATTTTTTCCAAAAGGTGCAATATTCTATTTTTGCAAGCAAAAGTCATAAACCCTGGCTTAGCCAGGGTTTAACTTTGATACAACCAAGCATAAAGTGCCCGAAAACCCTTTATTTCCAGGGTTTTCCGTGCACTTGTAAGCCAGTAGATATTATTCCCACTCGATGGTGCCGACAGGCTTGGGGGTCAGGTCCATCAGGACACGGTTGATACCTTCTACCTCGCTGGTGATTCGCCGGGTGATCTTGTGCAGAACCTCGTAGGGAATCTCCTCGATGGTGGCGGTCATCGCATCCTTGGTATTGACTGCACGGATGATGGCAGGCCAGCCTTCGTAACGGCTTTCGTTACGGACGCCCACGCTCTTGATATCCGGCACAGCAATAAAGTACTGCCATACCTTCTCGTTCAGGCCGTAATTGTCGAACTCTTCCCGCAAAATCGCATCGGCCTCACGCAGAGCCTCCAGACGGTCACGGGTAATAGCGCCCAGACAACGAACGCCCAGACCGGGGCCGGGGAAGGGCTGACGGTAAACCATTGCGTGGGGCAGACCCAGGGCCTCACCTACCACACGAACCTCGTCCTTAAACAAAAGCTTAATGGGCTCTACCAGCTCAAACTGCAAATCTTCCGGCAAGCCACCCACATTATGGTGGGACTTAACAGCCTTCTTGCCCTCCGCAGCCTTGATAGACTCCAGAATATCAGGATAGATTGTACCCTGTGCCAGGAAGGAGATTCCCTCCAGCTTACGGGCCTCGTCGGCAAACACAGTGATAAACTCCTTGCCAATGATCTTACGCTTGGTTTCCGGGTCAGAAACGCCGGCCAGCAGATCCAGGAAATGGTCGGTTGCATCCACATAGATCAGGTTTGCATCCAGACCGTCCTTAAACATTTTGATAACGCCTTCAGACTCATCCTTACGCATCAGGCCGTGGTTCACATGGACACACACCAGCTGCTTGCCGATAGCCTTAATCAACAGCGCTGCCACAACAGAAGAATCCACACCACCGGACAGGGCCAGAAGCACCTTCTTGTCCCCTACCTGGTTGCGGACGGCAGCCACCTGCTCCTCAATAAAGGCATCAGCCAATGCCTTGGTGGTAATACGCTGCATTGTCTCCGGACGGATATCACTCATAATCAAGTCCTCCTAGTTTCAAAATCTATTTTTTGATTATACAACTATTCTTGATACTATGCAAGAAAAAATTACAGATTTTTTACTTTTTCCCTCACAGCGTTATTTAATACAGCGCCAGGACAAGCCGGTAGTAAATCTGCATAAAAACATTCCGCTTTTTCAGTGCCGCCACTGCCCCGGCCAAATAGCCGTCAAACAGGGACAGTTCCTCATCCGTCAGGGTGTGCTGGCTGAACCTTGCCTTTTGCGCCAAGCCGTAGAGCACCTCATTGCAAGGCTCTGTCCCCCGCTTTGCCAAACGCTGGCTATACTGCCACCGTGCCAAAGCCTGGGCATTCCTATCCCCTCTGGAAAGCTCCCGTTTCCGCAAAGCAATACGCAGCGCATACTGCCCCCAAAGCCCCAACACGGTCAGCGCCAAAGCCACCGGCAGCAACCAATCAAAGCCTTCCAAAGCCTTCGGCGTCTTCTCCGGTTTTTCCGGCTTTTGCGCCTGAGGCCTTGCTTCCGGCCGTTCTTCCGTCTGCTGGGAATCCTGGGGACGCAAATCCGGGGGTGTAGACTCCAGCACTGTCCAGCCAAAGCCGGGAAGCCAGTATTCACACCAGGCGTGGGCCATATCCGCCGTCACCTCCACCGTCTGACCTGCCACCGTCTGCACCGCATACCCACTGACATACCGGGCAGGAATGCCGGAAGCCTGCAAAAGCACTGTGGTAGCCGTAGCAAAATGGATGCAGTAGCCGGTGTCGCTGTCCTGCAAGAACCACCGGGCGAAGTCCTTTTTCCCCATGCCCATCCGGGGTGTTTCGGTATCATAACTGGCCGAAGCGCGAACAAAGGCGGCAATCAGCTGTGCCGTCTCATACACATTTCCGGGGTTTTGAGTCAGCTTCTGAACCATAGGCTGTGCCCATTTTTTCACGCTGTCCGGCAAGGTGATGGCCTTGCTCATATAATAGCTCAGATTTTGGCTGTCCACCTGAAATTTCTTCAAATCCTCCTGACTGGGCATTTGCAAAGTACTGAAGGAATACTGGGTTAACTTCTGCCCGTTTTTCACACCTTTGTAGCTCTCACGCATACTCCGGGAAGCAGGATAATAGGGCACATACAGCATCCGGTGAGCGTATTTGGAGGACAGCTCCACCACACCGGCACTGGGCAATTCCTCCGGCCAGTTCAGTTGGGTAATTTCCGTGTTGTCGCTGAGCGACCAGGAAACCCCGTCATAATAATCCAAGGCCTGTCCCCGTAGGTAAAGATACTGGGAAAAATCCGCCTTTACATCCAACACCTTGTTGTTTCCCACAATCCGATACCCCACTTGGGCAAGATCCACCGTAGAGGTATCTCCGGGATGGTTCTCATCCATCCCCAAAAGGGTCTGCACCACCGGCATCTTCCGTAACCACATTTCCAGCTTATCCGCCATATCTGTGGAGTAAGCCTGCTTGGGCACGGCTGTAAACAGCAAGGAAAGGCACAGCGCCGTAGCCGGCAGAGCCATCGCCGTCAGCCGGTTTCCCTGCCCCATATCCCTACGGCGCACGCCGGCGGTCATCAGCAAGGTAATCAGGCTGAGAAAAAATAAAAGCAGATACAAAGGCCCGGGCACAGTGTCATTGACCACAAAGCAGGCGGCCATACACAAAAGGCTGAGCGCTACGCCGGGGAGCGCACGTTTCCCCCGGCAAACGCTTCTGCAAATCAGCACCGCCACCGCCACGCCTATGAAGCACAGCCCCAAGGGCAGTGACGCTTCCATCTGCTCTGCCACCCGTCCGGTCCACCGGATAATGGGCCAATTGTAGCCCATATGATACTGTCGGGAAAGCCGGTACAAAAGTGCCTCCACCGACAGCTCCAAATCTCCTGAGTGCCAGGCATACCCCAGTCCAAAAGCAAGCACACCGGGCATTACCAGTCCCAAAGGCAGGCTGTAGCATATGCCGGATAACACGGACGCTCCCAGGCACACCAGCGCCAGGGTGGCTAAGGACACATCCATAGAAAAGGCAGTGACCATACCGCCTGCTACGGAAAAGCTCAGGCAGAAGGATAACACCACACCCCAAAGGGCAGAAAACAGCTTCTCACGCTTCATTTGTGCCACCTCCGATATGGTGGTGCCACAGCGCACCGGAAAATACCACTTTCTCCTCATTTTCTACAGGACGGGCGGATAAAATCCTGCACATACCCTGCTCAAAATCCTTGGGATTTTCTACGGTAAATTCCACCGTCCCCTCCTGGGTTCGGCAGAGAATTTTATGGGCGGTTCCCTGCCCCAAAAGGTAGCGACTCACATAGGAAAGCCTGCCCAGCTTGTCATCCAAATCCCCCGTCAGGCACACCGACAGCAAATACCCTTTTTGCACCGGTTCAATAGGCTCGGCATAAATGGGCTTGCCCACCTTGGCAGTGAGCTTCCAGTGGATATGCCGCAGGCTGTCCCCCGGTCGGTACAGCCGCAGCTCCCGATTTTCCGCGAAGCCGCCGCCGGGCTTTGCACGCCAAGCGTGAACCAGTCCGTCGGACTGCGCCTTCGGCATGGGGGTTTTCACAAGCTTTGGAAAAATATAGATCTCACACCCCTGTCCCTCCTTCAGCTTCCGGCGGAACAGGCCTAAATAATCGTAAATATAAATTTCGTCCCAGGTCAGCACCATTTTGCCGCACTGATGGGTAGGCACCCGTTCTCCGGGCAGTCCTACATATCGTTCCCCGGTGAGCACATTGCGAAGACGCACCTTGCTTTTCACCGGAGGCGTCGGAAACCGGCTGCTGACCTGCAGAGTCGTCCGCACCGGGGTGTCTCGCTGTACCTGCCCGGCACACCGCAAGCTGACCTTCGCCGTCAGCATAGCCGGCAGGCTTAAAAGTAAAGACAGCCAGGGCAAAATCAGGATCACCAGCAGCACCAAAAAGGAAGCCCACTGCTTATACGCCAGGAAAAATACCGCACCGGACACAAGACCCAGCAGGTACACCACTCTACGGCCCCACATATCAGCGCATTTTCGGCGCCGGAACCTTGCGCAGCAGCAAATCCAGCACATCCTCCGCTGAGGTGTCCTCCCCAGGCACTGCCTGCAGTCGGTGGCTCACCGTCACCGGCAGAACCTCCTGCACATCTCTTGGCACCACATAATCCCTTCCACGAAGCCGGGCAACCGCCTTTGCCATAGAAACCACCGCCAGGGTGGCCCGGGGAGATGCGCCCCGGAGCAGTTTTTCGTGACGGCGAGTGGCATCTATCAGCTTCACCACATACTCCGCCACCGCCTGACTGACATAGGTCTGCCCCACAATTTCCTGCAATGCCTGCAGAATTTCGGTATCCATCACCTGCTGAACCTGCTGTAAAGGCACTTCCTTTTGACGGCTGAGCACCATTTCCACCTCATCCTCAGGCCGGGGGTAGCCCAGGGACAGACGCACCATAAACCGGTCAATCTGGCTGTCAGGAAGCAGCTGCGTGCCGGCAGCGCCTACGGGATTTTGGGTGGCAATCACTGTAAAGGGCTGGGGAAGCCGGTGGCTCACCCCGTCCACCGTCACCTGCTTTTCCTCCATCGCCTCCAAAAGGGCAGACTGGGTGCGAGAAGTGGCACGGTTCAATTCGTCGGCCAAAAACAGGTTGCACAGCACGGCGCCGGGACGGTAGGAAAGCGTTCCCGTCCCCTGCTCCAGCACAGAGTATCCCGTGACATCCGAGGGCAGGACATCCGGCGTAAACTGGACACGGCTGTGGCTTAGACCCAGGGCCCGGGAAAAGGCCAGCGCCATGGTAGTTTTGCCCACGCCGGGAATATCCTCCAGCAGAATATGACCCCCGGCCAAAATGGCCGTGAGCACCCACAAAAGCACCTCGTCCTTGCCAACAATGACTTTTTTCACTTGTTCCAAAATTTTCTCAGCCGCCAAGGCAACCTGTTGATTATTTTCCATCGTATCACCTAAACCCATTGTAACCTCTTCCTGTATAGGATAACACACCCAATTGGAGAAATGGTCTTATTTTTGTCTCACCTTTTTCTCACAATTTCACATTCCAAACCCCTAGCAGTGCAAGGGAAATCTGGTTTTGTCCTGAAATTTTCCCTGAAAAAGCCGTTTCTTTGCGCCTTTTTCACATTTCAAAATCCATTTTCATCCAGGAGGAAATTCACGGAAAACAGCTCCTTTTCCCCCTCAAAGTACACCCGGCTCACCCGTCGGGACAAATCGCATACCTGCTCGTAGTGGAAGCTGTTTGACGCCTGACCCAGCTCCTCGGCAGAAATTTCCAAATCTCCGCTTTTGCCCAACAGCACCACATCGTCTCCTATGCAGACGCCGGGAATCTCGGTGACATCCACCATAAACTGGTCCATACAAATTCTTCCTAAAATCGGGGCTTTTTTGCCCTTAATCAGCACATAAAACCGGCCGGACAAGCTTCTGCGGTAGCCGTCGGCATAGCCGGCAGAAACGGTGGCTACCACCGTATCCTTTTCCGTCCGGAATGTGCCGCCGTAGCTGATTTCCCGGCCGGCAGGCAATGTCTTAATTTGGCAGACATAGGCGTGCCAGCTCAGCGCCGGGCGAATGGGAAGCAAGGCCTTATCCACCTCATCACTGGGATACAGACCGTAAAGCACAATTCCTGCCCGAACCATCTGCCCGTGACAGCCGAAATTCATAATCCCGGCAGAGTTATCCAAATGCCGAATGGGCACATCCACACCCCGTTGCAGCAGCATCCGGTCAAATTCCCGGAACTTTTCCGCCTGGGCGTGGGTTCTTTCCAAATCCGCCATATCCGCCGTGGCAAAATGGCTGAACAGTCCCTCCGGGAACATACCCGGAAGGGCGCAGATTTTTTGGCAAAGGTCTGCATCCTCCGGCGTTACCTGAAAGCCGATACGGCTCATTCCGGTGTCCACGGCGATATGGAATTTGGCTTCCTTACCCAGCGCCACCGCCGCCTCCGACAAAGCTTGTCCGTCCTCAAAGGTAAAAATCGTGGGGCGGATATTCTGCTCCACCATAGCAGGAAAATACGCCGGCTTCACACGGCCCAGCACCAAAATCGGTGTTTCTACACCTGCCTTGCGCAGTTGCAACGCTTCCGAAGCGGCAGACACCCCAAAAAAGTCGCAGTCCTTCTCCAAATATTTTGCCACCGCCACAGCGCCGTGACCGTAGGCATCTGCCTTAATCACCGCCATCACCGGTGCACCGGCCTTTTTCCGAATGGCCATATAATTATCCCGGATAATATCCAGGCGGATTTTTGCATAAGTATTTGCGTATTTCACTGTAACCATCTCCTATGTGGAATATACAGCATTATACCAAATTTTCCGCCTATTGTAAATATCCTCAAAAAGAAACATATCCGGTTATCTATCCGGCGGGAGCGTGAGCCGTCCCCACTTCCCGGGGGTGGGCTTCTGCTCTGCTCTCTCTCTTTTCCTTTCTATTCTTTTCT
>JAZOME010000040.1:0-17153 GCA_045653685.1 Faecousia sp. | reverse complement strand
GGGGATGTTCGCATGCAAGGCAAGCTGGGACATCTGCCACAGAATCCACAAACCTTGTTTGTCAAAAGAACTGTCCGTGAAGATTTGTACGAAGTGTTCCGAGGACAGAAGATTCCTAAAGAAACCCAGGATGCCGAGGTTGCCCGGATTGTGGAACTGTGCGGCCTGCGGGAATTTCTTGACCGCCATCCCTATGATATTTCCGGTGGTGAGCAGCAGCGTACCGCTTTGGCAAAGGTGCTGCTGACCGCACCGGACATTTTGCTGCTGGACGAGCCTACCAAGGGTTTTGACGCAGAGTTCAAGGTGACCTTTGCTTTGATTCTCTGCAGGCTGGTTGCCCAGGGAGTGACCATCTTGATGGTAAGCCATGATGTGCCGTTCTGCGCAGAATATGCCCACAAGTGCGGTCTGTTCTTTGATGGTAGTATTGTGGCAGAGGGTACACCCCGTGAGTTCTTCTCCGGCAACAGCTTCTACACCACCCCGGCTAACCGCATGGCACGGCACTTGATTCCCCAGGCGGTAACGGTAGCCGACATCATTGGATGCTGCGGTGGTGAGTTGCCCGCTGAGCCTGAAATTCCTGAAGCAACTGCCTTACCTGAACCGAAAGAAACAGCGGTAAATTTCAAACCCAAGCCTTTGCCGGTATGGAGGAAACTCCTTGCTGGAGTGTCTTTGGCGATTGCGATGTTGGAATTCTTTTATGCCACCAGCATCACCGATCTGTCTGCCCTCATTGGCAAAGAAGGCATCAGCGCCACCGGCGAACAGCAGCTTCTTTTGTATTTGGTACTGATCGCTGCGTTAGGAGTATTCATTGCCGCCATTGGCCGCAGAAGCGCCCCATCTGCTATGCTGCAGATTCCTGCCAAGCAACGAAAGCTGGGCAAACGCACGATTGTTGCCGCTGTTCTGATCGTGCTGTGCATCCCGCTGACCATCTTTGCCGGTGTGATGTATCTCGGCAATCAGCATTACAATGTTACGGCGCTACTTGTACTGATGGAATGTATGGTGCCCTTCTTCCTGGTGTTTGAAAGCCGCAAACCCAAGGCAAGAGAACTGGTGACCATCGCCGTTCTATGCGCTATTGGTATCGCGGGACGGTCTGCATTCTTTATGCTACCCCAGTTCAAGCCGGTGCTGGCACTGGTCATCATTTCCGGAGTTGCCTTCGGCGGCGAGACCGGTTTTTTGGTAGGCGCTGTGACCATGATGGTGTCCAATGTCCTATTCTCCCAAGGCCCCTGGATGCCCTGGCAGATGTTCAGCATGGGTATCATTGGTTTCCTGGCAGGCATTCTGTTCCGTAAAGGCCTACTGCGCCGCAGCCGGGGAAGCCTTGCCACCTTTGGCGCATTTGCGGCAGTGATCATCTACGGTGGCATCATGAACCCTGCCGCAGCGCTAATGTACAATTCCCAAAGCATCAACTGGGAAATCCTCCTGGCCTACTATGTCTCGGGTCTTCCTATGGACCTGATCCACGCAGCAGCCACCGTGATCTTCATCCTCCTGGCCGCCGAGCCTATGCTGGAAAAGCTAGACCGCATCAAAGTTAAATACGGCTTGGTAGAGTAAAACATCAAAAGGCTATGTAATCTGCAATGATTGCATAGCCTTTATTCATAATCATTAATTGTTATTCAAAGTCCAATAAGACCAATATGGTGTGTTTTAATCCTGTTCCTTGAAAAAATTCGAAAAATAAAATATAATATAATCAAATTACCGGGGGCGCAAGGGAGGTGTCCATTATGGCTATTGTACTGGAGATATTTAACACCAGAGAGCTTGCTATCGGAGTATGGTTACTGATTGCACTAGTCGTAATGCTTCTAATTAAATCCTTGCGAAAAGTATGGATGGATTTTTTGAAGAATATCTTACCTATCCTGTTCTGTAAAAAATTTGTTGTATTCTATATTGTATTTATCGCGTTCTTAGTGCTAGTTATTCAACTGCTCAAATGGACAACTTTTTGGGATATTAGTCAGTTGAAGGATACAATTTTCTGGGTTGTTTTTGTTGAACTGCCGTTGTTTGCAAAGACAATAGAGAAGGCAAAGGATAACCGTTTCTTCTCCAAGCTAATTGCAGATAACCTTAAGCTTATTGTGTTATTCGAATTTTTTGTAGGCTTTTGGACTTTTGACTTATGGATTGAACTAATTGTTATACCAGCCACCATACTGGTTTCACTGTTGTGTGCTCTAGCATCCCGTGAAAAAAAGCATAAGCCAGCTAAAACCTTCTTCGATGTGCTGCTTACAGTATGGGGAATTATTATCATTCTCCATGCCATATCCAGCACTGTGCAAAATCCAGGTGCTTTATTTAATTGGGATACGCTAAAATCGTTAGTACTGCCCGTACTTTTACTTGTCCTCAACCTTCCTGTTGTGTATGGGTTAGCACTCTATAGTGGATATGAGCAGTTGTTTATCAGAATCAAGAACGGAGTAAAAGATAAATGGAAAATGAAGCTCCAACTCTTGGGCTTTGCAGGTATAAGTCTTTCAAGAGTTTCTGCAATTCGTAGAAACTTACAAAAAACAATTCTCGTAAGCATAAACGCAGATGATATGAGAAAAAACTTAAACAAGCTGAGTAGCCATATGGCAATGCAAATAGGAGACAATTATATGAAACGAGCAAAGTTTTATATTTGGACATGTATAACAGTTTCGTTTGCAAGTCTCGTGGGACTTGTGCTTGCAAACTCTCAAGTATCAATAAAAGATATAGTCACATTGAACTTTGTGTTGGATATTCCTAGAGTTAAGGAGATTCTGACATACATCCTTTCTGTATCCCTTGTTTTCAGCATCGCATTACTGTTCTATGCCATAGGTTTGAGAAAAAGAAAGAACGAGGAGATAACGCAAATTAAAAAGTACGCTGTTTTTGAGTTCCTATTCGTACTTAAAAAGCAAAAATCCCAGCTTCAAGAGTATCCTCCGATTGATGATCCCATCAGTATGTTTGTAAACTATATGCAAACGGCCTATGAACTAAAGGAGGCATGTACAAGAGCACTTGATGTATACGGAAACCTGTTGAATAACTGGGAGCGCGAAAGCATCGAAATGTTGCAAACATCCGCAATTGGCCTGCTCACTAACGCAACAATTGGCGGAAGGAATTTCTCAGATTTTGATGTAAATAGTTTCTGTGAATATTACGAAGAGAAAGTACAAACATCGCAGCATAGTGCAGATTTTAACTCCTTTACGACAATGGTAAAAAGTGATACTGAAAAATACACCAAAAGAATTGAATCAACTTATGAAGATTTTAAAAGATATTATCAGTAACTCTCTATTCGTCGGTAATAGGTAACATTTTGCGATGAAAGCTGTTAAATTGTAATGTACCTGCTATGTGGCGATATTTTCCCTTAAATTTTCCCTTATGGGGATAGTAAACGATGGTTAAGGGCGGTGAAAAGTGGTAGGTAAATGTTTGGAATTTGTTTGAATTTGGTATTAAACAGCTAACTTTGGTTAAAGAAAGTAATTATCCAGGCAAATTCAAATCCCTCTCACTCCGCCACCAAGAAATGCCACACCAAGCGGTGTGGGATTTCCTTTTATATCAATGCGTATTATCAAAATGAACCACCGTTTTATAGGCTTTGCCACAGCTCTCCAAGGCATCGTCTATCGCCGTTTTCAGCACCTTATGTTCATTACATTTATCGTAGGGCACTACCAAATCAAATACCAGCTTTGACTCCCCTTTTTCACGGACAATTCGCAAATCGTGAACGGAAAGGCGGTCATCCAACCGGCCGATAATCTCCGTTATGGTATCCAGCATTTCTTGCCGTTCGGTATCATTTTGCACCACCGGGTCATAGTGAATAACCAAATGCACATTCAGCATTTCCAGAATTTTTCGTTCTATGCTATCAATCACATCGTGACAGTCCAAAGGATTCTCCTCAGCGTTGATTTCCACATGTACAGAGGCAAAGCATTGTCCGGGGCCATAATCGTGGACAAGCAAATCGTGAAGACCTAATACCTTGTCACTGGATAAGATTACAGCGTTTATCTTGTCCACCAGCTTCTGGTCTGCTCTTTGTCCCAAAAGCGGAGAAATTGTTTCTCTTGCCAAACCAATGCCGGACCATATAATAAACAGTGCCACAGCCAGTCCAATATAGCCATCCAGATTGACAGAAAAGCCCCTCTCAATCAGGCAGCCCAAAAGCACTGCACCGGAGGCCAGCACATCGTTACGGCTATCTATGGACGCCGCCTTTAACACACCGGACTGGATACACTTGCCGACACTACAATAAAACGCAGACATCCAAAGCTTCACAGCAATGGAACCGAGAAGCACTATCATAACAACCGTTGTCTCTAAAATCGGCGTAGGGTTAAAAATCCTCCCGATAGAGCCCTCTGCCAGCTCCACGCCAATAAGCAGAATAATCGCCGCTACAACAAGGCCAGAGATATATTCATACCGGGCGTGGCCGTAAGGATGGTCTGCATCTGCAGGGCGCTTTCCCAAATAAAAGCCCAGCAGCGTTACCAAAGAGGATGCCGCATCTGTCAGATTGTTTAATGAATCTGCTACGACAGAAACCGTACCGGATATGATGCCAGCAAACAGCTTGCATACAAACAGGAACAGATTGCAAACAATACCGGTTATGCCAGCCAAACTGCCAATGGCAGAACGAACAGCCGGAACTTCTGTGTTCTTGTAATCCTTTACAAAAATACGCAACAGAAAGTTTGTCACAACTGCACCTCCTTCTTCATATTCAAAAATTATAACAATTCCCATACCTTCTGTCAAGGAAACAGGGATTGTACTTTTTAGATTTCTTGTGATATAATGTCGTAAGGGAGTGATGCAAATGAAGACAATTCTATTTGATTTAGACGGCACCATCACCGATTCCGGAGAAGGTATTATCAACTGCGCATTGTTGGCGCTGTCCCATTTTGGTCTGCCCCTGCCCGACCGGGAGACTATGCGTGTGTTTGTTGGTCCACCACTTCACGAAACCTTTGTCAAATTCGGTGTTCCCGAGGATAAGGCCGAGGAAGCAGTCGCCGTTTACAGAGGCCGGTATGTCCCCACCGGTATGTTTGAAAACAGCCCCTATCCCGGCGTGGAGGAATTGCTGAAAAGGCTGAAAGCCCACGGACACAAGCTACTGATTGCCACCTCCAAGCCGGAGTGGATGGCCGTGGATATTCTGAAGCATTTTGGATTGGATATTTATTTTGACAGCATTTGCGGTGCCAGTATGGACACCAGCCGCACCTCCAAGGATTCCGTAATTGCCTATCTTCTGGAACAAACCGGCACAGGAAGCAATATGGTGATGGTTGGCGATACGGAATTTGATGTGTTAGGCGCTGCCAAGCACAATATTCCCTGCGTGGGCGTGAGCTGGGGCTACGGCACTGTGGAAAGTATGGTTTCTGCCGGCGCTATGTCTATCGCCAACTCAATGGACGAGCTTTTCCGTATATTGACGCAGTAATAAACACCCTATTTCTCAATTTGGGAAATAGGGTGTTTTTCTGTTATTTTTGGGTGGTATCTTTTAACCGGGAAATGTGTTTGTAAAGTAAATGAAGATTGGCAACACCAGGGAGAATACACTAATCAGCCAGGGATAAAGCACTTTCCGAGAGCAGAATGTCATCAATAGGCATACCGCCGTGACCGCCACCGGACCCAGCACCGCCACGGTCTTAGCCACAGTAAAAGCATATGCTCCGGAAGCCTGAATGTTAAAGCCTACCGTTGCAGGCAAAAGAGCCTGATTGTGAATGGCAATAATCACTGCCGCCGCAGCTACAGGGATTGACAACACCACGCTGCGCAAGCGGTACGCCCACTTCCACAGCTCCTTCCATTTTCTTTTACTTTCCAGACGCTTTGTATCGTCATTCGTGTTGCTCATAGTCTACCTCCGTAGCATATTTTCTCCATAATAGCATATTTTTTACAAGTATGCAAGATAGGTCTCAAAATCTTTACAAATAAATAACTGTCCTATTTATTGGACTTGACTATTTGTATCATAGGCTTATCAAAGATACCAAGGAGGTACCGAATATGAAAGCTGCAACGATTACTCAAAGGAATTTTGCCAACCGTCCCCACGCACCTTATCCCAACGCCGCCACGTACAAGGAGGTAGCACACAAGATGCTGGATTTGCTTCTGGTGGCTGCCATTGGCGCTGGTGCCGCCGCAATTCTATTATTCCTGCTGGCCACCGGCTAATTCCAAATCCGCCTGTCCTACAATGCGGCAGGCGGAAATTTTTTCATTGGCCACCTCTATTACCGCAACACTACCGCCCCAGCTGCCGCAGGTGCCGGGATTGATCACATACAGGCCATCCTCTTCTATATGGCAGTCGCTTATATGGGTATGGCCGTATAGCACAACATCTGCCCCGGACTTCCGGGCATCCAAAAGAAGATGGTTTAGGCCGGTTTTCACATTATGACGATGGCCGTGGGTCATAAAAAACTTCACACCGCAAATTTGGTAGCAAAGCACTTCCGCTTCCCAAGGACTGCAACGAAATTTGTCGCAATTTCCCGGCACTTGATGCACCCGGATGTGGGGATATTCCTCTGCGATTGTCTTTCCATCATCAAAATGGTCCCCCAGGTGAATAATATGTGCAGGCTTCACCCGGTCAATACAGTAGCGCATAAAAGCACGGGAGGAATGGGAATCCGACAGCACTAAAATTTTCATATTACACCAATCCTTCTGCATATACATATAGTAATATGTAGGCTCATTATAGCAGGTATTTTGACTGGAGGCAATCCTATGGATAAGAATTTTTCAATGCAGGATGCAATGCGTGTGGCAAATACCGATGCAGGGAAACAGCTATTGGCAATGCTACAAAGCGGCAATTCCGATGCCTTTGCGCAGGCTATGAAGCAAGCAAGTCAAGGTGATTACTCTGCCCTTAGCAAAACTCTGGCACCGATGCTGGCATCGGCAGAGGTACAGAAGCTTTTGAAACAAATGGGAGGAAAGTAATGGAGGATATGCAGCAGCAGCTCAACGCTGTTTTAGGTAATCCGGAAATGATGCAACAAATTATGGCTATGGCCCAGTCGCTTCAGGGTGAGCCACAGCCGGAAGCGCAGCCACCACCGCAAATACCGGACTTGGGTGGGATTGATTTGGGCTTAGTGCAAAAGCTTTCCGGTCTGGCAGGAAAGAGCAACATCGACAACAATCAACGGAATTTATTGAATGCGCTGGTTCCCTATTTGAGTCAGACCCGGATTTCCAGGCTGGAAAAGGCAATGCGGGCAGCAAAGCTTGCCAACGTGGCATCCTCTTTTTTAGGCAGTTCCGGACTATTTCCAGGCAGGTGATGGTATGTATATCCGCTATATTCCCCAGCCTGACGGCTCATTTCGCAGAAATACTATGGAGGACAAACGGTCGGTCACACCACCGCCAAAACCGGGCAAACAGCCAATTCCCCCACCTCCACCTCCGCAAACTCCGCCCCCACCGCCTGCAAATCAGGGAAAACCAGAGGGTATCTTTGGATTTCTGAAGCAGTTATTGCCCAACAATTTAGACACGGCAGATTTGCTGATTATTCTTTTGATACTGCTGATGGCCGGGGACTGCGAGGAAAATCGGAATAATGCGCTGTTAACCTTGGCGTTATATCTATTTATGTAAAAAACGGAGCAGATTTCTCTGCTCCGTTTTTTTATCTAGCCAGGAAGCCAATTTTTTTATAAACTTTACGCAGGGTCTTCTCTGCCACATAGCTGGCTTTTTCTGCACCGGCACGGTAGACACCCTCCAGATATGCTTTGTCCCTCAGAAGCCGTTCTGCTTCCTCACGAATGGGGCGCAAATGCTCAATCACTGCCTCACCCACCACAGGCTTGAACTTGCCGTATCCCTGACCGGCAAATTCTGTCTCAATCTCCTCGTAGGACTTACCGGTAACGGCAGAATAAATGCTCATCAGGTTTGCCACGCCGGGCTTATTCTCGGGGTCAAAGCGGATACAGTTTTCCGTATCGGAATCGGTAATGGCACGCTTGAATTTTCGCTGAATATCCTCAGGGCGCTCCATCAGGAATACACAGCCCTCCGGCATAGACTTACTCATTTTGCTATCCGGGGCATTCAGGCTCATAACCCGGGCTCCGGTTTCCGGAATATAGGGTTCGGGAATCTTGAAAACATCACCATAAATGCTGTTAAAGCGCTGGGCCACATCCCGGGTCAGCTCGCAGTGCTGCTTTTGGTCGTGTCCCACAGGCACCAGATCCGGCTGATACAGCAGAATATCTGCAGCCATCAGGGCAGGATAAGTAAACAATCCGCCATTGATGTTTTCCGCATTTTTGGCAGATTTATCCTTGAACTGGGTCATACGGCTCAATTCGCCAAACATCGTGTAGCAGTTCAGCACCCACCCCAACTCAGCGTGCTGGTGTACATGGCTCTGGACAAACAGCGTATTCTTCTCCGGGTCCAGGCCGCAGGCAATATACTGCGCCAACTGCTCCAAGGTTCTGCGGCGCAAATCTGCCGGGGTCTGGCGCACGGTAATGGTGTGCATATCTGCCATAAAGTAATAGCAATCGTAGTTTTCTGCACGGCCACTCCAATTTTTGATCGCACCTAAATAGTTGCCAAGGTGCAAATCACCACTGGGCTGGATGCCGGATAACATTCTCTTCTTTACTGCTTCTTCCATTTCCTTCGCCTCTTTACAATGTAATATGGGTTATATTACCACAGACAAAAGAAAAACGCAACGGAGAAATTGACTTTATACCCATAAATATGCTATAGTATGGGAAGAAAATTTTGTTTAGAGGAGATTGTTATGGATTATCAGGCTTTGGCTGAGCTTTTGTTCCCGGATGTGAAGGATACCCCTCAGTCTTTGGAAGAAAAATTCCCCCTGCGTCAGCTTCCCGAGGGTGCTGTGGTTACCCGTATGGCACCTTCTCCCACCGGTTTTGTTCACTTGGGTAACCTGGTGATGGGCTTGACTGCTGAGCGTATGGCACACCAAAGCGGCGGTGTGCTGTTTCTGCGGGTTGAGGACACAGATGCGAAACGTGAAGTGCCCGGTGCAGTGGAGGTACTGATTAACACTCTGAAGCACTATGGCATTGCCTTTGACGAAGGCGCTACCATAGACGGGGATTTTGGTAATTACGGACCTTACCGTCAGCGTCAGAGAGCACAGATTTACCACGTGTATGCCAAATTCCTGGTAGAAAACGGAATGGCATACCCCTGCTTCTGCACGGAGCAGGAGCTTTCCGATATGCGTACGCAGCAGGAAGCCAACAAGGAAAATACCGGCTACTACGGCAAGTACGCTATGTGGCGTGACCGTTCCTTAGAGGATATTCAGGCGCAGCTATCTGCCAATAACCCTTGGGTTCTCCGGTTCCGTTCCACCGGCTCTATCGAAAATCAGTTTAAGTATGACGATTTGGTAAAAGGAAAGCTGACCATTACGGAAAACGACATTGACCATGTGCTATTAAAGTCTGACGGCATTCCTACCTATCACTTTGCCCACGCGGTGGATGACCACCTGATGCGTACCACCCATGTTGTCCGGGGTGATGAGTGGCTCCCTACCCTGCCCTTCCATATTCAGCTTTTTAAGGCGATGAATTTCAAGTTGCCTAAGTATGTGCACATCGGACCGCTTATGAAGATGGACGGCACCTCCAAGCGCAAGCTCAGCAAGCGCAAAGACCCGGAGCTGGCGCTGACCTTCTACAAGGCCGAGGGCTTCCCCGTAGAGGCGGTTTATGAGTACATTATGACTATTCTCAACTCCAACTTCGAAGACTGGCGTCGGGCAAACCCCACCGAGGATGTGGACAAATTTGTATTCAGCCCCAAGAAGCTGAACCCCGCCGGAAGCTTGTTTGACTATGCGAAGCTGACGGATGTGAGCAAGAATGTCATTGCCCGTATGGATGCCGAGAAGGTATATGCCCTGCTTGCCGAATGGGCGCAGGAATTTGACCCGGACTTTTATAAAAAGCTGACCGCCGACCCGGACTATGCCACGGCCATTCTTGCCATCGGCAGAGGCGGCAAAAAGCCCCGTAAGGATTTGGCTGTCTGGAAGGATGCCAAGGAGTATATGGGCTTCTTCTATGACGCATATTTGCAGTCACCGGTGTTTGAGGAAAAGTTTGATAAGGCTGTGATTAAAGACGCACTGCAGTCCTTCCTGGATTGCTTCTGCATCAACGATGACTCCGGTGTTTGGTTCGACAAGGTTAAGGCCGTCACGGAAAAGCTGGGCTTTACCACGGATATGAAGGCATATAAGGCTGACCCCGATGCCTTCCCCGGCACTGTGGCAGATGTGTCCACCTTTATCCGTCAGGCTGTCACCGGCAAGACAAACTCCCCTGACCTTTACACAGTTATGCAAATTTTAGGCTACGACAGAACCGTCGCCAGAATTCAAGCTGTCATGAACACTCTATAACAGCAAGCTAAAAAGACAAGCACCCAAAAGCCTTCGCTTTTGGGTGCTTTTTTGATTAGATTGATTAGTACGCTACGCCCCAGTAGATCATCTTCTTGGCAGGCTTGCCACAGATAGGACAGGTGTCGCCCAAGTTTTCCTGGGCAAAGGGCACACAACGAGAGGACATTCCGGCCTCTTCCTTCATTTTCATCTCGCAGTCCAGCTCACCACACCACATGGTCTTGATAAAGCCGCCGTTTTCTTCCTGCAGCTTCTTAGCCTCCTCAAGGGAATGAGCTTCATAGATATGGTCAGTCAGGTTTTTCTTTGCCTTTTCGAACATACCCTGATGCACCAGCTCCAGTTGCTCCGCAACGGCTGTTTCCAGGTCAGCCAGGTTTACAACGGTCTTAACACCATCGTTACGGCGAACCAGCACGCACTGACCGTTTTCCAAATCCCGGGGGCCGCACTCTACACGCAGGGGCACGCCCTTCATTTCGTACTCGGCGCACTTCCAGCCCATAGAGTTATCGGAGTCATCCAGCTTAACACGAATTCCGGCATTGATCAAGCGGTTTTTCAGTTCGTTGGCAGCTTCCAAAACGCCGGGCTTATGCTGGGCGATGGGCAGGATAATTGCCTGAACAGGTGCAACCTTAGGCGGCAGAACCAAGCCGTTATTGTCACCGTGGGTCATAATAATGCCGCCAATGAGTCTGGTAGAAACACCCCAAGAGGTCTCGTGGGGATTTGCCTTTTGGTTGGTCTTATCGGTAAACTCAATGCCGAAGGCCTTGGCAAAGCCGTCTCCAAAGTAGTGGGAAGTGCCGGCCTGCAACGCCTTACGGTCATGCATCATACACTCAATGGTATAGGTAGCTTCTGCGCCGTTAAACTTTTCCTTGTCGGTCTTCTGACCACGAGTGACCGGCATTGCCAACACATTTTCGCAGAAGTCCGCATAGACATTGAGCATCGTCTCGGTAAATTCCTTAGCTTCCTCTGCAGTGGCGTGGATGGTATGACCCTCCTGCCACAGAAATTCTCTGTGCCGCAGGAACGGACGGCTGGTCTTCTCCCAACGAAGCACACTGCACCACTGATTATACTTCATAGGCAACTGGCGGTGGGTCTGCAAAACATTGGCAAAGTGCTCGCAGAAAAGCGTCTCAGAGGTGGGACGAATGGCATAACGCTCCTCAAGCTTCTCGCCGCCGCCCATAGTAACCCAAGCGCACTCCGGGGCAAATCCCTCCACATGGTCCTTTTCCTTCTGCAGCAGGCTTTCCGCAATCAACAAAGGCATATACACATTCTCTACGCCCTGCTCCTTAAAAGCCTTGTCCATAATGTTTTGGATATTCTCCCAAATGGCGTAGCCATAAGGACGGTAGATAAACACACCCTTAATGGAAGAATAGTCAATGAGTTGTGCCTTTTTACACACATCGGTAAACCACTGAGCAAAGTCTACCTCCATATCGGTAATCTGCTCAACTTTTTTATCGTTTGCCATTTATTTTCATCCTCTCGGTCTTACTTTTATTCTCTATATTGTATCATATATGTCAAGCATTTCATAGGATAGAGAAAAGTTTTTCCATACAGGAGGCCATTATGACACCGATTACCATTCAACTGGAACCCCAGGTCCTTCTTTTTTATGAAAAGGTCGCCGGTTTTGCTGGACTTTCCCTGGAGCAGGTACTGCAGGATGCCCTGTTCAAACTGGCAGGTGAGCTATCCCTGGAAGCGCTTAAATCCTGATTTCCCCCTATTTTGCTATTAGCGGCAAAAAATAGATAGGAAAGCCCTTCGGCCGATTTCTTGTCTTGCAAATGAGATAGAAATGGTGTAGAATGTATGAATGAAATAAAAACACCATATATGCAAAGGAGTTTTAGATAGATATGAAGCTGGGTATTGTGGGACTGCCCAATGTGGGCAAGTCCACTCTGTTTAATGCCATTACTAACGCAGGTGTGCCTGCGGACAACTATGCTTTCTGCACCATTGACCCCAATGTGGGTGTGGTGTCTGTTCCGGATGAGCGACTGGACTGGCTGGCGCAGCTACACAACCCCAAGAAGCTGACCCCGGCTGTCATTGAATTTGTTGATATTGCCGGTCTTGTGAAGGGTGCTTCCAAGGGCGAAGGCTTGGGAAACAAGTTCCTCTCCAACATCCGCACCACCGATGCCATTGTCCATGTGGTTCGCTGCTTTGACGACAGCAATGTTACCCACGTGGAGGGTAGTACCGACCCTCTGCGAGACATTGAAATCATCAATTTGGAGCTGGTGATGGCAGACATTGAAATGGTGGAGCGCCGTATTGATAAGGCGCAGAAAGCTATGAAGGGCGGCGATAAGAAATCTGCCCGGGAGGCTGAGCTGTTTACGGAGCTGCTGGCTCACCTGAACGGCGGCAAGCTTGCCCGCACCTTTGATGGCAGTGAGGATGATATGGCGATGATTGCCACCTCGGATTTGCTGACTTTGAAAAAAACCATTTATGTGGCCAACCTGGCCGAAAACGAAATTAACGAGCCGGAAAACAATCGGCACTATTTAGCAGTGAAGGCGCTGGCAGAGGAAGAAGGCAGTCAGCTCATTCCCATTTGCGCTAAGCTGGAGGCTGACATTGCAGAGCTGGACGACGAAGAAGAAAAGGCTATGTTTATGGAGGAATTGGGGGTTTCCGAATCCGGTCTCGACCGTTTGATTAAAAGCTCCTATTCCCTGCTGGGTCTGATTTCCTTCCTGACTGCAGGCAGCGACGAATGCCGTGCCTGGACCATCAAAAAAGGCACTAAGGCGCCTCAGGCGGCAGGCAAAATTCACACCGACTTTGAACGGGGCTTTATCCGCGCGGAAGTGATTGCCTTCCAGGATATGAAGGATTGCGGCACTATGGCAAATGCAAAAAGCAAGGGTCTGGTACGCAGCGAGGGCAAAGAATATGTGATGAAGGATGGCGACATCGTCAACTTCCTGTTTAATGTCTAACATAAAAAGGAGCTGTTGCAAAGCACTGCAACAGCTCCTAAATTTATGCTTTTGTATGGTGCTCAGAAGAACACGCCTTTTGCCTGCTCCTTGATTTCCTTAGATGCGGCAAAGGGAATTCTGGTGGTATAGCCGTTCTTGGCGGCCACAATCTTCTTAGTGGGCCAAGCAAAGATATCCTTGTTCCACTGGTTGATGGTGTCGTTATACAGCTCACGGGCTGCGGTAATTTCTCTTTGCAGATACATATTTTGCTGCATAGCGTCTGCAATCTCACGATGGGCAGCCAAATCCGGATAATTCTCCACGGCTACATTAATGCTTCTGGAAATCGTATCTACAGATGCGCCAAGCTCGTTTCTCTCCTCGTCGGAGCTGGCGTTGCCGGAACGGTATTTCGCAATATTTTGGAAGGTATCCTTATCCAAATCAATGGCCTTATCCAACAAACGGGCGCAGTTCTGCAGAACCATCACTCTCTGCTCTAAGTAGTTATCAATTTGAGAGGCATTTCTCTGAATTTTCTGCTGTAGCTGGTCAAAGTGCTTTTGGGCATTGATCTTCATAAACAGGAAAATAAGGCCGGGCAAAATACCGCACACCCACAACAAAATTTCAAACACTGTGGAGCCAAAGCCCACCTCCGCAGGGATTTTCTTTGCAATCACATTGGTGTCCAGACCGTCTTCCAGAACCTCGGGATTCAATTCATCTAATGCATTTGCCATTTTTATCAATCTCCTTTATTTTTAATTATGCTTGCATAATACATAAGCCGTTTCTTTCTGCCAGCACACCCTCTGCTTTCGCCTGGTCATATCGGGTGATGTAGAAGTTTGCGGCATTTTCCAGTGGAATGTACTCATCCCACGGCACCGGAACATTGTGCATATATCCATCTCCGCCAAGAACCGGTATGTAGTCTACTCTTGGGATAATATCATAAGAATATGCCGTTATGCAGGTTTTGTCTTTCTGCGCCTCAGTGTGAATATGCTCCGTTTTCAGGATTGCCGGGGTCTTGGTGCTGGGGTGAACCACATATCGGCTGTCAACGGCATTGGCCAGCACCTCACTTTCCTTTTGGGAATATAGCTGGCTCAATTCCGGTATGGGCTTGAGAGAATGCACCGGACGCTCCTGATAGGCAGGAATGGACAAAAGCGGCGCAAAATCAAAATATACTGCCCTGAAATACTCGATGTTCTTCTCGAGGAAGTTCTGCTTAATGATATCAAAGGCGTAAGAGGTGTAGGCGACAGGTTGCAGCATCAGGTCACGGCCCTGACTATGCTCGGAAAGAATGCGGTTCATGCGCTTATTCTTGATGAAATGGTAATCATCACCGTAGCCGGTCCTTGAGGTGAGCAGGTCAACCAGATTTGTTTGGGCTAAGGGTGTAAACAAGGAACGGAATTGCACCTCATTTGTACGGTCCAGCGCATCGAACAGCACCTCAAACTCTGTGTTTGACATACTCATAAAGTTCTCATTATTCTTAATGGCCTTATCCGTCTTTTTCTTCAGGCGTTTCTCCCCTCGCTTCACCGATCTTTCCACTTCCCGTTCGCTCTTCTTCTCCCAATGGCCGGGGTCTCGGTAGAAGCTCAATTCCGGGCCTGCCTGAGCGCCATAGTTCAGCACAACCTGCGTGCTGTAGAAGGGCTTGGGTTTTGTGACGGTGGCATATAAGGTTTGGGTTCTGGTTCTTCTTTTTACCTTACCATCTTCAAAATATGTTTCCTGCCAGTGAATGGTTAAGCTTCCGGTGTAGGTTTCCTCTCCTAATCTGTGGACAACCGTGTTTTCAAACAGGAAGGGGTTTTCATTGTACAGACCGGATAAGACACCTAAGGTAGAATAATCCGTTCCCTCCATCCCGGAGAAATCGTAATTTGTCTTCATATCCGTTTCTTTTTCAATGGTGAACGTAGAGTCGAAGGAAATCAGGGGAATTGTATTTTCTGTGATGGTCAGGCAGTCCCGGGATGTAAACAGACTATTAAGAGGAAGCATTTGCTGATATGCCAAAGCCAGCAGTTCCTCCACCTTTTTGTCTGCCGTAGCAATTTCCTCTCGCAATTGGCGAATTTTGGGGGTCATTTTCCAAATCACAATTGGAATAAGCAGTAGTGTGATAATCATCAGCACACGGAAAAACCGAAGCCAGTTATATTTTCTTTTTAGCTTTGCAAGATTCTCTTTGTAAATATTGTATTGCTCAACGGTTTTTCTGTTTTCATCAATATTGACACCGGATTTTTCCACCAGTTCATCAAAAAACTGCTGGGTATTTGCGCAGTGCCGGTCACGGTACTGCTGCTCAAATTCCTCCAGTGGGTTGTAGATGACTGCGTTCATTCTCATCCCCCCTTATCGACATTATACTGCAAAAAATGCGCCCAAGTCAAGAAATATAAAAAGAGGACTGTTTTTAACAGTCCTCTTTTGTGCGGTATCTATATCAGTCAAGAATCAGCTTTGCTTTTCCGTCCTTGATCTCAAACTTTGTTCCATATTTTTCAGACATTTTTGCATATCTTTCCAAAATGGAATTATCCTTTGCGATTCTGGGCAGGCCAATCTGAGAATGCTTCATTCCAAGACCCAGCTCAATGGGTACAACCTCTAAGGATACCAGCTTGCCGTTCTCCATTTCAAAATAAGGAATAACCGCTTCCATCATTACCGGCATTCTTTGGAGACCACAGGTAAAATCTTTTGTGCGAACCTTGAACAACTCATACATCGAAGCATCAGAAGTAAGCCCAAATCCGGCATAAAACTCCTCCGGCGCAAGCTCGCAGTTTTCAAGCTCCAGCAAGAAATCGCCCAAGGAATAGAAAATCGGTCTTTCCTTATAAACCTCAAAAGGTCTTAAACGGTGAGGTCCGTGACCAATGACAGCGTGAGCGCCACAGTCGATACATCTATGAGCAAAATCTTCAATATACTTTGCGGGCATATCACTGTCCTCAAACTGCCGGTCGTGACTGTGCAGAGACACCAAAACATAGTCGGCAAAGAAAGCGGCTTCCTCAATCGCTTTTTCAATTCTCTGCATATCCGCTTTATTGATTGTGTGCTTTAAGCCCGGCTCATCGCCTACTTCAAATTTCATCTGATCAAGGGCAAACTGACCATCAGGCAAGGGCTTGGAATAGCCTGACTTGATGCTTGCCTCATTGCTGATATTGATACCTGTCTTCTTGGCAATACCCTTCAAGCTCTCGATATCGCTCTCATCCACCACCAGTGTGGTCTGAACACGCAAACCGTTAATGCCAGGACGACCGGGCAATAATCTGGACTGCTCTCCGGCGATAGCGCCCGGCGCAAAGGATGTGCTGCAGGCAATCAGCGCAACTCTGCCCTGAGGCATATCCAGATATTTGGGCATAGATGCTTCTCTCAAATTTCTTCCAAGACCTGCCTGAACATAGCCGGCCTCATCGATGCTTTGAATTGTCTGCAGAAGTCCCTCGTGTCCAAAATCAAGGCAATGATTATTAGCGCCGGTAGTGAGATTGAAATCAAATTCCTTTAAGGACGATAAAACTTTTTTGTCGGTGCGAAGCCAGGTTCCGCCGCTAAAAAAGTTGGCATAGGTATCTTTATTTACCGTTGTT
>JAZOME010000039.1:0-7501 GCA_045653685.1 Faecousia sp. | reverse complement strand
GGGGCAGGGCATTGCCAAAATTGAAGGCTGTGCCGTTTTTATCCCCAATGCCATTTACGGTGAGCGCCTTCGTGTAAAAATTGAAAAGGCCCAGAAAACCTGGGCCTTGGGAAAAATTACGGAAATACTCCAAAAATCCCCTCACCGGGTAAACCGGGAATGTAATGTAGCCAAGCTCTGCGGCGGCTGTGACTTTTGGCATATGGACTATGAAGAAGAAGCCCGGCTGAAGGCGGACCGGGTGAAGCAGTGCTTAAGCCGCATCGGTGGCGAAGCCCTGACCGATGTTCCCATTTTGTCCGCCCCCTCCTGCAAGGCCTACCGGAACAAAGCCCAGTATATGCTCTCCACCACACCCAAGGGCAAAGCCATTGCCGGCTTCTTCAAGGCCGGAACCCATCAGGTGGTAGAAAACCAGGGTTGCCTGATTTTGCCCCCGGAAATGGACAAAATCAAAGACTTGGTTCTGGATTATGTAAACCAGTACCGGATAACCATCTACGACGAAACCGCCCACAAGGGTCTTTTGCGGCACATCTATGTGCGCAAGGGCTGGGAAAGCGGAGAAATTTTGGTATGCCTGGTAGCAAACGGCAGAAAGCTGCCCCACCTGCCGGAGCTTATTCAGCGTCTGCAGACCGTCCCCGGCTTTACCTCCCTGGTGCTTTCCGTAAACACCCAAAAAGGCAACACCATTTTAGGGGACGAATGTATTCCCCTCTACGGAAACGGCTATATCGAGGACACCCTCTGCGGCCTGACCTTCCGTCTGTCCCCCCGTTCCTTCTATCAGGTCAACCACCCCCAGGCAGAAAATCTCTACCGGGCTGCCATCGCTCAGGCCGGCATCACCAAGGATGACCTGGTGCTGGATTTGTACTGCGGTGTGGGCACCATCACCCTTTGTATGGCCTCTGCCGCCAAGAAGGTCATCGGTGTAGAGGTGGTGGAGCAGGCGGTGGAAGACGCCAAGGAAAATGCCAAGCGCAACGGGATCACCAACGCAGAATTTTTCTGCGCCGATGCAGGCAAAGCCGCCTTGGAATTGGAAGAAAAGGGTATCCGCCCGGATGTGGTGGTGGTAGATCCACCCCGGAAGGGTCTGAACCAGGATGCCATCGAAGCCCTTGCCAAAATGTCCCCCCGGAAAATCGTGTATGTATCCTGCGACCCGGCAACCTTAGCCCGGGATGTGGCGCTGCTAAAAGAAAAAGGCTATGCTTTGCATTCCGCCCAATGCGCCGATTTGTTCCCCCGCACAGCCCACATTGAATCAATTGTTTGTTTGACAAACAATTGATTCAGCGATATAAATTCCTGACAGAATTTGCGATATGCCCGTTGGGTGCGATATATCTTCGATGCGATATGCGCTGCGGCGCGTGGGGAATTTATATCGCACTCGTCGCCAACGGCGACATATCGCATCTGTGAAACAGATATATCGCATTGAAAATATATCGCGTTGCAAAGCAACATATCGCAGAAAGGTAAAAATATGGAAAATAAAACAATCAAAGAATTATCTGTTGAATTAACCGTTGAAATTACCGCAATTTGTGACGGTATAAAGGGACGATCTGTTTTTATCAATCAACTTTTGCGTTCCTGCTCCTCCATCGGTGCAAACAGCTATGAAGCCAAATACGCACAAAGCACTGCGGACTTTATAAACAAACTTGAGATAGCGCTCAAGGAGTGTTACGAAACCGATTATTGGCTTGAAATTCTTTTCAAGATTGGCGCAACAGACGAAAATACATACAAAGCCCTTGCAAACAAATGTGGAACCATACGCAGAAAACTCATCGCATCCATCACCACCGCTAAAACCTCCCAAGACACCCCATAACAACAAAAAACGACCTGTGCAGACATTGCACAGGTCGCATTTTTATTGCTTTCTTCTGTTTCCGTCTTTGTCAAAGGTGCGGTAGACCAGCATATAAATCAGCACCCAAACTGCAATCACCAGCAGCAGCTCGACAATCACACAAATCAGCGCCGTGATAATCATTCCCATGGCCTTTTTGCCGTTAAAGAAGAGGCTGATCAAAAACATCAGCACGGTAAGGCCACCGCCTAAAAACATGTAGGCACGGCCGGCAATATGCTGGGCAAACCGCCAAGCCTCCACACTGCCCATACCGAAATAGGTACGAAAGCCTGCCTTGAAATTTGCCTCCTTGGGCGGGAAATAATAGTACCACAGGCCAAGACCCAGCAAAAGCAAAGGCCCTAACAGCACAAAAAACCGCACCCAGCCCTCCAGAGAATTCATAAATTTCTCCGGCTCAGGTAGGAAATTTCCCAGGTCAAAGTCCTGCAGCACCGACAAAATGTCAGACATCGCTTATCCTTCTTTCAAAATGGTGTTAATCTCCTGAATGAATCCATTCACATCCTGGAAACGACGGTACACGGAAGCAAACCGAATGTAGGCAACCTCATCCAACGGCCGGATACGCTCCAGCACAAGCTGGCCGATACGGTCGGTGGACACTTCCCGTTCCAGGGAATTTTGCAGCAACTGCTCAATTTCTGTGGCAATCCGGTCCAAATCCGCCGTGGACACCTGGCGCTTGTCAAAGGCCCGAACCATACTCTGCAAAATCTTATTCCGGTCAAAGACCTGATGGGTGCCGTCACGCTTGACCACCATAATGGGCATACTTTCCACCACTTCATAGGTGGTGAATCTGCGCTGACACTTCAAACACTCTCTGCGGCGGCGAATAGAAGAACCGTCGTCAGAATGCCTGGAGTCTACAACCTTGCTTTCCGGGTCTCCGCAAAAGGGGCAATTCATAAAATCCACACCTTTTCTCAATAGTTTTTACCATTATAACACATTTTACCCCCCTTGTCCAGCATTTTCCCCTTGCGCCATTTCTTCCTATGGGTTACAATAGAAATACATTATTTCCCGCACCATCTGTTTATACGGGTAATTTCTATGGGAGGCTTTCTATGAAAACACGCATTCTCTACGGTATCTGGCTTTGGCTGTACCTGCTGTGTGCCGCCCTGGGGCATATCCAAAGCCCCACCTCCGGTCAGCAAATCGCTATGACCTGCCTGGCGGTGGTATTCTTTGTTCCCGGCTTTTATCTTCTTTATGACGGCTGGAAACAAAAAAGCAAAAAGGCCTGCCAAACCATTTTCTACATCAGCCTTTCCAGCCTTTTGCTGACGGTGATTATGCTCCTTGTGAACCTTTTGTCCGTCACCGGCTCAGAAACCTTGGGCGATGTGATGTATGTTATGCTCATTTGGCTGTCCTCTCCTATGATTTGCAGTGGCTATTGGTTTTTAAGCCTATTTCTTTGGGCTACCCTGCTTTTTTCCGCTTTTTTCTGCAAAAAGAAGCTGTAAAATTGTCAAAAACCCAATTCTACTTTCTGTAGAATTGGGTTTTCTACCACTCGTAGCCCGATTTTGCCCATTTCTCTGAAACTGTCCAAGAAAAAATCCCCGGCCTGCCGTATAATAAAATCAACAATCGAGCAAAGGAGCTTTCTTTATGACATACCAAATCATCACCGACAACTGCTGTGATATGGAACCGGCAATGTATGAAAAGCTGGGCGTCACCGTTATCAATCTTACGCTGCTATACAAGGGTGCAGAGCATCAATATATGGACGAACCCTTCTTAAAGTCCCTTTATGAAGGTATGCGGGGCGGCGAAACCGCCACCACCTCTGCCGTCAACCCCGACGGCTGGGCTTCTGTCATTGAGCCTGCGCTGCAGGCAGGTCAGGATGCGCTGGTGCTTGCCTTCTCCTCCGGCCTGAGCACCACCTACCAGTCCGCAGTCATTGCTGCAAGTGACCTGCAGGAAAAATATCCGGAGCGCAAAATCCTTGTACTTGACACCCTCTGCGCCTCCTTAGGTCAGGGTCTGCTTTTGTGGTATGCCTGCAAAAAGCGTGACGAGGGTGCTTCTCTGGAACAGTTGGCAGACTACTGCACCAACCTGATCCCCAAGCTCAGCCACTGGTTCACCGTGGACGATTTGATGTTTTTGAAGCGTGGCGGCCGGATCAGCGCAGCCACTGCTTTGGTAGGCACGATGCTGCAGATTAAGCCGGTGCTCCATGTGGACAACGAAGGTCATCTTGTCAATGTATCAAAAGCCCGTGGCCGCAAGGCATCCATTGAAGCGCTTGCCAAAAAGCTGGAGGAAACCGGCCTGCCCGGAGAAAATGAAACCGTGTTCATCTGCCACGGCGACTGCATTGCAGATGCCCAGTATTTGGAGAACCTGGTGAAGGAAAAATACGGTGTCAAAGAGGTTTACACCTACTACACCGGCGGTGTCATCGGCTCCCACTCCGGCCCCGGCACGCTGGCTTTGTTCTTCCTGGGCACCCACAGATAAAACAAATTTATAGCGAGGCTTGTGTTGCAAGCCTCGCTATCTCTATCTTGACCACGCAAAAAAAGACTGTAAGGTTTTTACAGCCCCTTTTTTAAGGGGGCGTGAAAGAACGCAGAGCGCATAAAACATTTCAAATACTGCAAAATTTTAATTTTGCCACATTATTCTACATTCGCACAGAATTGCTCTTTCAGAGAAGCCCTGTGCTTACTTTGTTTTATGCGCTCTGCGTTCTTTCACGCCCCCGCTTTTTTATTTATCTTCCTCGGCCACCAAGTCTAGGGTAATCTCTTTTCTCTTAGGCAAAAGTCTTGTGTACTTCACCCCGGCGGCATCCAGCATCCGCTTGGAAGCCACATTGCCCGGCGTGCCTGCGTACTTGTCCGACAAATACACCACTTCCTTCACGCCGCTTTGGATAATGGCCTTGGCGCACTCATTGCAGGGAAACAGCGCCACATATACCCGGCTGCCCCGCAAATCCCGTCCGTTGGCATTCAAAATGGCGTTCAGCTCTGCGTGGACCACATAGGCATACTTATTCTCCTCCCCGTCCCGGTTCCAGGGGAAATCATTGTCGTCACAGCCGTGGGGCATTCCGTTATAGCCGGTGGATATAATAATATTATCCTGAGACACAATGCAAGCGCCCACCTGGGTGCTGGGGTCTTTGCTGCGGTGAGCCGCCAGCTTGGCAACGCCCATAAAATACTCATCCCAGGAAATATAATCGGTTCTTTTCATAGAAAAACCTCCGAAAGTTTTTCTTTATCGTACCAAAAATCCAAACACTTGTCAACGAGAAAAGGGCGGTCATCAGACCGCCCTTTGTTAATCAAATAAATCCTTGAGCATATCGAAAAACTTTTTGCCCTTGGGATTGGACTTGGGTTCCCAAGTCTTATCCAGCTTTTTAAGAAGCTCCTTTTGCTCCTTGGAAAGCTTTGTGGGGGTCTCCACCACCACCACAAACCGATGTGCGCCTCTGCGCTTGGGGTTGCCCACCTGGGGAATACCCTTGCCGGGCAGCACAAAGTCCTTACCGGTCTGGGTTCCCTCGGGAATTTCAAAGGACACCTTGCCATCTAAGGTCGGCACCTGAATCTCTCCACCCAAAGCCGCTTGGGTAAAGGTAATGGGCACCTCGCAAATCACATCCATTCCCTGACGCTCAAAAATGGGATGGCGGCGGATCGCCACCTCCACCAGCACATCACCGTTGGGGCCGCCATTTGTACCTACGCAACCCTCTCCGGAAAGGCGGAAGCTCTGTCCGTGGTTAATGCCTGCCGGCACCTTGGCACGGACGGTACGGCTCTTGCGCACCTTGCCCTTGCCCCGGCACTGCTGGCAGGGATTTTTCACGATTTTGCCCCGTCCGGAACAGCTGGGACAGGTAGAGGTGGTCTGGAAAGCCATACCCATCATATTTTGGGTGGTCCGCACCTGACCGGAGCCCCGGCACTGCTGGCAGGTTTCAATCACACCGTCGTCGGAGCCGGAGCCGTTACACTTTCCGCAATTCTCAATGCGATAGTAAGTAATCTCCTTGTCCACACCGAAGGCCGCTTCCTCAAAGGTAATATCCAGCCGAACGCCGATGTCCTCGCCACGACGGGGGGCATTCTGACTGCGACGGGAACTGCCGCCGCCAAATACCTCGCTGAAAATATCCCCGAAGCCACCGAAACCACCAAAGCCACCGAATCCGTCAAATCCGGCGCCGCCCCCACCATAGTTGGGGTCAACTCCGGCAAAGCCGAACTGGTCGTACTTGCTGCGCTTTTCGCTGTCGGAAAGCACCTCGTAGGCCTCGCCCAGCTCCTTAAACTTTTCCTCTGCCTGCTTAACTCCCGGGTTTCTGTCCGGGTGATACTTCATAGCGCTTTTGCGGTATGCTTTTTTAATTTCCTCAGCGCTGGCAGTTTTCTCAACCCCCAGCACCTCATAATAATCCCGTTTATCTGCCATAATTTCACCTCTCCGGCTCCCTCTGATGAGGGAGCTGTCAGCAAAGCTGACTGAGGGAGAGAAAAACTACCCCTCAGTCAAAAATCATAGATTTTTGCCAGCTCCCCTGACAAGGGGAGCCTGTTTTATACGCCGAATAGGGGCGGCTTTCACCGCCCCTAAGCAAGTTTTAGTCTACTGTCTCGTAGTCTGCGTCCACAACGCCGTCATCGCCGGGCTGTGCACCGGGCTGTGCGCCCTGGGGATTTGCCTGCTGATACAGCTTTTCGCTGACCGCATAGAAGGCCTTCTGCACTTCCTCGGAAGCGTCCTTAATGGCCTGAATATCTGTGCCCTTGTTCAGCTCCTTCAGCTTGTCAACTGCGGTCTGAATGGAAGCCTTCTCGTCCTCGGAAATCTTGTCACCCAGTTCGCCCAAGGTCTTCTCGGTCTGATAAATCAGGTGCTCTGCGTTGTTGTGGGTGTCCACCTCGTCCTTACGAGCCTTATCCTCCGCAGCGTACTGCTCAGCTTCCTTCACAGCCTTGTCAATGTCCTCCTGGGACAGGTTGGTGGAAGCGGTAATGGAAATCTGCTGTTCCTTACCGGTGCCCAAATCCTTGGCAGAAACCTTTACAATGCCGTTGGCGTCAATGTCAAAGGCAACCTCAATCTGGGGCACGCCACGGGGAGCCGGAGCAATACCGGTGAGCTGGAAGCGACCCAGGGTCTTATTATAAGCAGCCATCTCACGCTCGCCCTGGAGCACATGGACCTCAACGGAGGTCTGGCCGTCAGCGGCGGTGGAGAAAATCTGACTCTTGCGGACAGGGATGGTGGTGTTGCGCTCAATGAGTCTGGTGCAGACGCCGCCCAGAGTTTCAATACCCAGGGACAGGGGAGTAACGTCCAGCAGAACGATGCCGTCTACATCCTGAGAAAGAACGCCGCCCTGAATGGCTGCGCCCAGAGCAACGCACTCGTCGGGGTTGATGCCCTTGAAGCCTTCTGCACCGGTGATGCCCTTCACCGCAGCCTGCACCGCAGGAATACGGGTAGAACCGCCAACCAGCAGAACCTTAAGCAGATCTGCAGGCTTCAGACCGGCATCGCACATAGCCTGACGGACAGGCTGCATGGAACGCTCCACCAGGTCTGCGGTCATCT
>JAZOME010000038.1:0-27076 GCA_045653685.1 Faecousia sp. | reverse complement strand
CACGCGGCGTTGCTGGGTCAGGGTTTCCCCCATTGCCCAATATTCCCCACTGCTGCCTCCCGTAGGAGTCTGGGCCGTATCTCAGTCCCAATGTGGCCGTTCATCCTCTCAGACCGGCTACTGATCGTTGCCTTGGTGGGCCGTTACCCCACCAACTAGCTAATCAGACGCGAGGCCATCTCTCAGCACATAAAGCTTTGGTTTTCAGATCATGCGGTCCGAAAACATTATGCGGTATTAGCAGTCGTTTCCAACTGTTGTCCCCCACTGAGAGGCAGGTTCCTCACGCGTTACTCACCCGTTCGCCACTAAGCTGTCCCCGAAGGAACAACTCCGTTCGACTTGCATGTGTTAGGCACGCCGCCAGCGTTCGTCCTGAGCCAGGATCAAACTCTCAAAAAATGGTATCTAAAGTACCGAAGTACCTCAAATCATGTTTTTGAATAATTTGTCTAGCAAATTTACTCAAGAATTTTCGTTGGCTTAAATTCGATCTTCATCGAAACTTAAACAATTCATCAATTGTCCAAGGTGTTTGTTCGTCTTTGCGTTATTCAATTTACAAGGTACAGGCGCTACCAACCGGAAAAGTGGGTAGCTTGTTAAGTCTATCACAGCTTCCACTGCTTGTCAAGAACTTTTTTTGCCTTTTCTCAACATTTTTCCGAAGCCTGCGCAGTATTTTGCGCCCCCTGCCGGAAGCGCTTGAGTATATTACCAAACACTATCCCAGTTGTCAAGCACTTTTTTCAAAAAAAGACAAAAAATTTTGGGAGCCTCCTGCGAGGCTCCCAACTCTATATTTGTATTACTAGCCGATATCATCAATCAGGCCATAGCCGCCGTCGTCTCTGCGATATACCACAGCAAAGCCGCCTTCATTATCCTTATTATCCAAATCACGGAACGCAAAGAAATTATGGTTCAGCAAATTCATCTGCAGAACTGCTTCCTCACGGTGCATAGGCTCAAAGCGGAATTTCTTTTGCCGGGTGATATCCAGGCTCTCCTCCTGCTCGTCCACCGCAAAGGAGGTAGCCTCCACGGTACGGGCAAAAGCATCCTTGCGCAAACGCTTAGCCAGACGGGTTTTGTTCTTGCGAATTTGGCCCTCAATGGTACCTACAGCAGCATCAATGGAGGCAAACATATCAGAGGTACTCTCTCTTGCCCGGAACCAGGTGCCTGCACCGTGAACGGTGAGCTCCACCATATTCCGGTTCTTTTCCACAGAAAATACGATAAGCGCTTGCGCATCCTCCTCAAAGAACCGTTCCAGCTTCATAACCTTCTTCTCGGCATAAGCGTGGACATTTCCCGGTAGTTTGACTTTCTTTTCACTAAACTGAAATTTCATATACGCCAGCTCCTTTCGTATTGACCGGTCTTCCGGTTCATCTATATTATACCACGATTGTGGCATAGCGACAAGGGCTCAGTCTTCCTCTTCCAGTAATTCTGTCATTATAAAATTGTAAATAAATTCTGCTTTTTTCTCCAGCGCCTGCTGCAAGCGGATTGCTTGTCGGGCGTCTGGCGCTGTCAGCTCCAAAGTCATCAGATTTCCCATATCGTCATCCAAGTGCATTTTCACGCCGAAGTCACCACCCTGACGCTGAACATTCTCCGTCTTCACATAGCTTTGTCGGCGGAGCTGGCGGTTAAAGCCGGTTACTGCATTTTCTGCACGCTGGCGGACAGAAAAGGCAACTGAGTCCTCGGTCAGCTTTCCGTCCTGCCTGCCCTTTTCTGTAATGGTGTAACTCTCACCGTCCTGCTGTAAATGGCCGGAGGCCACCATTTCCGGAACTGCAGTGCATACATCAAAATAACTCAGGCAGTCATCCTGGTAGCACAGCTCATATATTTCCTGGGTGGTCAGGGGGTAGTTTGCCCGGGCCGCCACAAATAAAATCAAAACCTTTACATCCATCATATCATGGATAAAACCGTGTCTTTCCATTTTTCTTTCGTCACCTCTTGCTATTATTATACAAAACAAGCAACAAAAATCAAGCACAACCCACCGTATAATTACATATTCTGTCACGAAAGGGTGATTTCTATGAAGACCTCTGTTTTCTTTATGGCCGGTGGTGGCGAGGCGCTGAGGCTTGCCAAAGCCATACTTTGCTGCCACGGTGTAACATTTACCGATACTCCGAATACATCTGTTACCCATTTATTATTGGGCGCGCCGGCTTTTTGTGATGACGGCGCACTGAAAGGCGGCGGTCGCTTAGAGGATATCCTGGCTGTATTAAATAAAGATGTGTGTGTTTTTGGCGGCAAACTGAACCATCCGGCACTGGACGGTTTTTCCACCGTTGATTTGTTGCAGGACCCTGTCTATTTGGCAGAAAACGCGGATATCACCGCCTATTGTGCCTTAAAGGTAGCGCAGGCGCATATGCCGATGATTTGGAAGGACTGTCCGGTGCTTATCATCGGCAACGGCAGAATAGGCACCTGTCTTGCCCGGCTTTTGAAATCGTTGGGCGCACGGGTGTGTGTAGCCCTACGCCGGGACCGGGCGCTTTGGGAAACCTTAGGGTATGACACGCTGGACAGTCGTAGCCTGGGCTATGACTTAGGGCGGTTTCAGGTGATATTTAACACCGTGCCGGCACCGGTGATTTCTCAAGAAGGGTTACGCTACTGCCAAAAGGATTGCCTGAAGATAGAACTGGCTTCCCTGCCGGGAATAGAGGGCACGGATGTAATAATCGCCCGGGGGTTACCGGGAAAAGAAGCTCCGGAAAGCTCCGGAAAATTGATTGCTCAAACCGTATTGCGCCGATTTCAGGAAGGAGTAGCAAAATGAATATCGGTTTTGCCATGTGTGGCTCTTTTTGCACCTTCAGCAAAGTGTTTCCTGCTATGGAAGCATTGTCGAAAAAATACACGGTCATTCCCATTCTTTCCCCGGTGGCCTGCAGTGTAGACAGCCGCTTTGGGAAAGCAGAAGACCATATCCGCAGAATTATTGAAATCTGCGGCAGAGACCCTTTGACCACCATCGCCCAGGTAGAGCCCATTGGTCCTAAAAAGCTGTTGGACGCTCTGGTAATTGCCCCCTGCACCGGAAATACGCTGGCAAAGCTGGCGCACAGCATTGCAGATACATCTGTGACTATGGCGGCAAAAAGCCATTTGCGGAACGGAGGGCCGGTGATTGTAGCGGTGTCCACCAATGACGCCTTGGCCGGTGCGGCAGAGAATATCGGAAAGCTTCTGGGACGGCGGAACTATTATTTTGTGCCCTTTGGACAGGATGACCCAGAGAAAAAGCCCACCAGTATGGTGGCACATTTTGATAAAATACCACAGACCTTGAAGCTTGCATTGGACGGCAAGCAAATTCAGCCGGTGATATTATAAAACAGCCCCCTCATTCCATGAATGAGGGGGTATCTGAATTACAGACACAGCCAGCACCACATTGCTGTATTTTCTCGCTCTAAATCACCAGCCGGTCCTTTGGGCATATAAAAATTCCGATACGGCTTTACTCTTAAACAGCACAACGCAGGCGGCAACGGAATACAGCATAGATATCACCAGGTATGCCCCCAACAGAAACCGCCCTATTACAGAGGGAATTGCAGTAAAATCCGTGCCTATAAACAGAAGATAAAAAGATGTCAAATAGCTTAGTCCTGCATTGACTGCAAACAAATATCGCACCCAGGAGACACCGCAAAGCAGCGCAATTGCCAGCGCAATTTGGACAACCAGCGTGACCAGATTAAACTGGACAATGGCTGAAAGAATGGCACCAAGGATATGGACAATGGCAACGATTAAGACAATAGTCTTTCCCCGGGCGTGCAATTTTTCCTGGGATGTCTCTGCCTCTTCCAGCACTGGGTCTTCATTATCCTGGTAAACCAAGCTTGCACGATAATGTCTGACAGCATCCATTAGTTCTTCTCTGTATTCTTCACTCATATCCATACCTCCTTTTGATGTCTTATATATTATACGCCGAAAACGCCGTTTCGGCAAGGCACGCTTACTTATTAGAACAGAGATATAGTGGGTGCTTGCAACTTGGATAGGTCGTGCAAGGTATCTGTGTCGATTAACTGGGCGCCCATATCCTTCAGTTCTTGGCTGGCAGGACTGCCATCCCGGAAGCAGAACACCGGACTCCAGCCGTGGCGCAGATTTTTAACCGTACCGTCCCAAGTACCGCCTTTTTGATGGGTACACTGGGCCACAATGGTTTTTTCCGCCAAGGTGTGGATAATCCGGTTGCGGGACAGCGCCCGATAGGGCGTAAAGGCAATATCAAAGCCATCCTCTGCCAAAAAGAGCATATTCTCCCCGGTTTTGTGACTCATCAGCGCATCCGCCACCACACTAATCACCTGGCCGCCGTTTTGCAGACAGGCTTCCTCTGCTGCCTGGTCAGCACCCCGGGCGTGGCCGGATACCAGCACATAGCCTTGCTTTGCGCACTGTGCGCCCACCTGCTGTGCAAAATACAGGTTTTCTTCCATTAAATCCCGGCTACCTGCCAGGGCAACCTTGGGCTTTTCCAAAAGGGCGATATCCCCTTTGTACCACAAGCTTGCCGGCGCTTCCAAGCCTAAGCATTTCCGCAGGCGGTCCGGGTAGCGTTCCCCAATCCGGGTGATGGGAGTACATCCTCGCCCCCTACCCTCCTGCAAATACCATTGCAGCTGCTCCTGCTGGGAGAAAAGGCGCAGGATTTGGGCGCTTTCCTGGGCGCTGCAGCCAATATTTTGCAAATCCTGCAGGGTCAGCTCCCGCTGCTGGGCAGGTTTTTCCATTTGCCTTGCTTTTTTGGCAAGCTCACGAAACCGGGCAACTGTCAAGGGTTTTCGCTCCGGGTCTCCCAAAAATCCCGCTAAGAGCAAAAAACCTTCCTCCCGGGGGTTCAACGAAACCTCTTCTTGGGAGCAATGGGTGCTTTGACCTGTTCTTCTGTCAAGGCACCGTCTTCTCCCAACACCATAGGCTTTACAATGTAATTGGAGTATTTGGCAATTTCATCCAGCTTGGCTTTTTCAGGGAAGTTGCCGATAATGGTCCAGGCAACACCCTTACGCTTGGCTCTGCCGGTTCTGCCGATGCGGTGAACATAGTACTCATTTTCCGCAGGCACATCAAAGTTAACAACGCAGTCCACATCGTCTACATCAATACCTCGGGATGCCACATCTGTGGCAATAAGAATTGCCAGCTTTCCGTCCCGGTACTGCTGCATTGTCTTTTCTCGCTGACTCTGACGGATATCACCGTGAATACACTGGCAGTCCGCCCCGGCGCGCTGAAAATCGTCACACAGCCGTTGACACATATGCTTGGTATTACAAAAGATCATTACGCGCTCGTAGCCCTGGGTACGAATGAGCCGCAGGCAGGTTTCTGCCTTTTGAAGAGGGGTAACGGTCAAGCTGTACTGGTCAATATCCGGCCGATCCTCCTGCTTGGGCTCTACGGTGATTTCCACCTCATCCCTCTGGTACATCCAGGACACCGTCATAACCTCCTGGGAAATGGTAGCGGAGAATAGACCCAGGTTTTTCCGATTTTTCACCTTTTCAATAATCCGGGTCACATCCTTAAAAAAGCCCATATCCAGCATCCGGTCTGCCTCGTCCAGCACCACCGTCTGAATTTTATCCAGGCGAATATTCTTCCGGTTGTAGTGGTCCATCAATCGACCGGGGGTTGCCACCACGATTTGCGGTTTCTTTTCCAGTTGCTTTGCCTGACCCACAATTCCGGCACCGCCATACAGCACCGCCACACGGATATTGCGGTAATAAGTAAGCAAGGAGCGCAGTTCATCGCCGATTTGGATCGCCAGTTCCCGGGTGGGCGCCAAAATAAGCCCCTGCACCTCTTGGTTCTCCGGGTCTATATGCTCAATCATCGGAATGCCAAAGGCAAAGGTTTTACCCGTGCCGGTGGGAGCCTTTGCAAGCACATCCTTCCACTGCAAAAATTCCGGAATTGCCTGCTGTTGAATAGTAGTGGGATAGCCGTAACCTTTTTTCTCCAGCGCCTTTAGCATTTCCTCGGAAAGCCCCAATTCCTTGAAGCTGATATTTTTCTCTTCCATGATTTTCTTCCTTTTTGATTTTGTTTTAACTATTGTAGCAGTTTTCTGATTTTTTTGCAACACCCAGCACAAACAGTGGACAAACGGGGAAAAATATGCTATATTTTATTGTGATATTTTGTGTCTCGAGGAGGCTTGCGAAAAATGGGTAAGCTAATAGTCATTGAAGGCACTGACGGTTCCGGAAAATCCACCCAGTTCCGTCTGCTTTCTGAGCATTTGGAAAAAGAAAATATTGTCTTCAAGCATTTGGTATTTCCCCGCTACAGCGAGGAAAGCTCTGCTTTAATCCGGATGTATTTAGGCGGTCAGTTTGGCAGTAAGCCTTCCGATGTCAGCGCCTATGCCGCCTCCGCATTTTATGCGGTGGACCGGTACGCCTCCTATAAGATGGATTGGGGAAAATGGTACGAAGAGGGCGGTTTGGTGCTTTCCGACCGGTACACCACCTCCAATGCCGTGCATCAGGCCTCCAAAGAGGTTGGAAAAGCCCGGGAGGAATACCTGAAATGGCTGTATGAATTTGAATATGACAAGCTGGGACTTCCCCGCCCGGATTTGACCATTTATTTGGATGTGCCCACGGATTTTACGGAGAAAATGCTCCGGGGCCGTGAGGCCGCCACCAACACGCAGGCAGACATTCACGAGCAGGATATGGATTATCTTGCCATCTGTCGGCAGTGCGGCAGAGAGGCCGCCAAGTATTATAACTGGAAGGTTATCCAGTGTGTCAAAGACGGCGCTATGCGCACTATGGAAGATATCCACAACGAGATCTACGCTGCAGTTCAGCAGTGTTTGGAGGCTTAAAAATGGTTTATATGCTTTTGGGAAGCGGTTTTGAGGAAACCGAGGCTATCACTCCCTTGGATTTACTGCGCCGTGCCGGTGTGGATGTTCTGACTGTGGGGGTCACCGGAAAAACCGTGTACGGCAGCCACAATATTGGCATAGAAGCAGATATCTGTCTGGGAGAAATGGATTTGACCGATTTGGAAATGATTATTCTCCCCGGCGGTTTGGGCGGTGTTGCCTCTATACGGGCAAGCAAGGAGGCTATGGACGCTTTATCCTTTGCTCATGAAAACGGAAAGTATGTAGCCGCCATTTGCGCCGGCCCTACTGTGCTGGCTGATTTAGGAATTACGGACGGAAAGCAGTCCACCTGCTATCCGGGCTGTGAAGCAAATATGGGTAGCGCCCAGGTGCTGAGCGACGTGCCCTGCGTGCAGGATGACAAAGTAATTACCGGCGCTTCTGCCGGCTGCGCCCTGCCCTTTGGTCTGAAGCTGATCGCAGCACTGAAAGGTGATGCTGCTGCAAAGACCGTGGCGGAGCAAATTGTCATCCGTTGACAGGAGGAAAGAAAATGGATAACAACAAAAAAGACCCCAACGAGCTGGTTCAGGGTTGGATGGATGAAATTCTCAAAAAGCTGGATATTCCGGAGCACTCCGATTTCGGTGCGGATGAGCAGGCTGTAGCGTCTGCCGGTCTTACCCATCCGGACGATATGGAGCTGGAACAGATTGTGCAGGAAACCCTGGCCGAAAACTGGGGTGAGGATTTGGAAAAAGCGGAGCCGGTGGCGGAAAGTATTGAAAACAGCACACGTTTCTTTGCCCCTCCCCAAGAGGAGCCGGAGGAAGAACCGGAGGTCTATGAGGAAGAACCGGAGGTCTATGAGGAAGAACCGGAGACCTACGAGGAGACTTCGGATACGAATTCCCGGGAAGAAATGGATTTTAACGATGCAGTGATTCGCAAAATCCGACCCAAGGCCAAACCCGGCGCCGGACTTTTCGGTATTCCCCATCTGATTTCCACTGTTATTTGGCTTTGCCTGATTTTGGCCATCGGTGTTTCTCTGGGTCGGACAGTTTGGGTTTGTGCCGCAGACTTGTTGGCTTTGGGCAAGGAGCCGCAAAAGGTCTCGGTTACCTTAACAGAAAATGACACCTTGCCCCAAGTTGCCAAGAAATTGGAAGATGCCGGTATGATTGAATACCCCAGCTTATTTGAAGCCTTTGCAAAGCTCACCAAAAAGGGTGAAAATTTGCTGGTAGGTACCATCGACTTTGACGATACGATGGTCTATGACTACAACGCCATTATTAACGCTCTGTCCTACCGTGGTTCTTCCAAGGTAACTGTGGAGGTTATGATCCCTGAAGGCTATAGCTGTGCTCAGATTTTCAAGCTTTTGGAGGAGAAGAAGGTCTGTACGGTTAAAGAATTGGAGGATTATGCCGCTAACGGCGAGCTGGAGAAGTATTGGTTCCTGGACGGAGTACAGCGTGGGCATAAGTACTGCCTGGAGGGTTTCCTGTTCCCGGATACCTACGAATTCTATGTTGGGGACAAGCCGGAGCGTGTTATCGACAAATTCCTCCGCGACTTTGAGTATCGGTTTAACGACCGTATGGTGGACAAGCTTGTGGCACTGAACAACAAAACTGGCTTAAAATTGACCATTCGTCAGCTTGTCACCATGGCTTCCATTGTGGAAAAGGAAAAGGCCAATGATACAGAAGGCTACACCATCGCCTCTGTATTCTATAACCGTTTGACTCACCCTGCCAGCTATCCTTTCCTGAATAGTGACGCAACGCTTTTGTACGATGTCACCTATTATAGCGCCGGGCAGCTACTGACAAGCGAGCAAAAGAAAGCCAGCCCCTACAACACCTATGTGGTAAGGGGACTGCCTGTAGGACCTATTGCAAACCCCGGTCTTTCCAGTCTGGATGCAGCGCTGGACCCGGAGGACACCAATTATTACTTCTTCGTATTTGATAAAGAGGCAGGTTTCTCCCGTTTCTCTAAGACGTTGGATGAACACACAGCTTGGTCAAAGAAATTAGGTTTGGGATAATGAAAAAAATAGAACTTCTCTGCCCTGCCGGAGATATGGAGCAGCTCAGAATGTCCGTTTTGTACGGCGCTGACTCTGTGTATCTGGCCGGAACGGATTTTGGTATGCGCTCCTTTGCGGGAAATTTTACCCCGGAAGCGCTTCCCCAGGCTGTGGAATTTGCCCACAGCCACGGTGTTAAGGTCAATGTCACCGTCAACACCATGCCCCGCAACGAAGAAATCGCCCGTCTGCCCCAGTATTTGGAGCAGCTGGACGATGCCAAGGTGGATGCCTTGATTATTGCGGATATGGGTGCGTTCACCCTGGCTGGGAAATACGCCCCACACTGCGCAAGGCATATCTCCACCCAGCAGTCCATTGCCAATTACGAATGCGCCAAGGCCTGGTATGAGCTGGGCGCACAACGAGTGGTGCTGGCAAGGGAATTGAGCTTAGAGGAGATTGCTACCATTCGTGCCAAGACACCCAGGGAACTGGAAATTGAGACCTTCGGCCACGGCGCTATGTGTGTCAGCTATTCCGGAAGATGTCTGCTGAGCAACTATATGACAGGCCGGGACTCCAACCGGGGCGCTTGCGCCCAGCCCTGCCGATATCAATATGCCCTGATGGAAGAAAAGCGTCCCGGGGAGTATTTCCCCGTATTTGAGGATGAAAAGGGCACTTACATTCTAAATTCCCGGGATATGTGTACCATTGACCATATCCAGCAATTACAGCAGGCCGGTGTGGATTGCCTGAAGATTGAAGGCAGAGCCAAATCCGCCTACTATGCCGCTATAGTCACCGGTGCTTATCGCCATGTGATTGACGATGTGGCCGCAGGTAAACCGATAGACCCGGTTTGGCGGGATGAGGTAGAGCATATTTCCCACCGTGTGTACTCCACCGGATTTTATTTTGGCTTCCCCGGTCAATATACCGAACATTCCCGGTACATTCGTCAATGGCAGGTTTGTGCCATTGTGGAAAGCTGTGATGAAAACGGTTTGGCAATTTGCAGTCTGCGAAACAAATTTGCCAAGGGCGACCAGTTGGAGGTGGTTGGTCCGGACTTCCGTCCCAACGCCTTTACAGTTGGTGCTATGGAAGATATGGAGGGCAATCCTTTGGAAGAGCCCAGAACGCCCCAAATGCAATTTAAGCTGCAGCTTCCCTCTCAGGTGCCTGCCTTTAGTATTCTGCGCAGAAGCGTAGATTTATCTGCAAAATAATAAAATCCCGTTTGACCTTGGTCAAACGGGATTTTTTGTTAGTTTTTGAGGCTTTGCAAGGGAGCAGGAATTCGGCCGCCACGGGCAATAAAATCTTCTGCACTTTCAGGGTGCACCGGCATTACCGGAGCGCTACCCAACAGACCCCCCATTTCCACACGGTCGCCTACCACCTTATTCGGGGCAGGAATAATCCGGACGGCAGTAGTCTTGGAATTGACCATACCGATAGCCGCTTCGTCGGCAATAATGGCAGAAATGGTAGATGCGGAGGTATCTCCGGGAACTGCAATCATATCCAGTCCTACAGAACAGACACAGGTCATAGCCTCCAGCTTATCCAGCTTCAAAACACCTGCCTCTGCTGCCGCAATCATTCCCTCGTCCCCAGTCACGGGGATGAACGCACCGGACAAGCCACCAACGTGGTTGGAAGCCATTACGCCGCCTTTCTTCACAGCATCGTTGAGCATTGCCAAGGCTGCAGTGGTTCCGTGGGTGCCACAGACCTCCAGGCCCATTTCCTCTAAAATCCGGGCAACACTGTCCCCCACAGCCGGGGTTGGTGCCAGACTCAAGTCCACAATGCCGAAGGGGACACCCAGGCGCTTGGACGCTTCCACACCCACCAATTGACCCATACGGGTAATCCGGAAGGCGGTTTTCTTAATGGTCTCCGCCACCTCGTCAAAGGGCTTACCCTTAACGCTTTGCAGAGCGTGGTACACCACACCCGGACCGGAAACGCCTACATTCAGCACAGTCTCCGGCTCACCGACACCGTGGAAAGCACCAGCCATAAAAGGGTTGTCCTCCACTGCATTGGCAAACACCACCAGCTTGGCACAGCCCAAGCCGTCATTATCTGCTGTGCGCTGGGCAGTGGCTTTGATAATCTGGCCCATTTTGGCCACAGCATCCATATTGATACCGGCCTTGGTAGAGCCCACATTCACGCTGGCGCAGACACGCTCTGTCACCGCCAAGGCTTCCGGAATAGAATTCATTAAATTCCAGTCGCCCTTGGTACAGCCCTTCTGCACCAAAGCAGAAAAGCCGCCGATAAAGTTCACACCACAGGTTTTCGCCGCCTCGTCCATCGCAATGGCCAAGGGCACATAATTATCTGCGGTGCAGGAATTGCCAAGCAGCGCCATAGGCGTTACAGAGATTCGCTTGTTCACAATGGGAATGCCAAACTCCCACTCGATTTCTTCGCCGGTTTTTACCAGTTTTTCTGCCCGGCTGGTAATCTTATCATAGATTTTCCGGGCGCATACCTTGATATCCGGGTCTGCACAATCCAGCAAGGAAATGCCCATAGTAATAGTGCGGATATCCAGGTGGCGCTTGTCAATCATATCCTGAGTATATAAAATATCATTCAAATTTAACATAGCGGACCTCACACACGGTGCATTGCGTCAAAAATATCCTCACGCTGCAGGCGGATGGAAAGGCTCATTTCCTTGCCTTTCTGCTCCAATGCCTGAGCCATCTGTGCAAAGGAAACCTCACTGCCGGATACATCCACAGCCATCATCATCGTGAAATATCCCTGCATAACTGTCTGGCTGATATCCAGCACATTGACATTATAAGAGGCAAGTAAGGTGCAAACTGCTGCAATAATGCCCACTTTGTCTTTACCCACCACTGTTACAATCGCTTTCATTCCTTCTACCTCACATTTCGTAATCCGCAGCTACTCGGCTGGCAATAAAATGGGAAAAATTCTCTTTTGCTGCTAAATGCAGAGGATGCACTGCATACTTTTCCAAAGACTCACGGCAGTCAAACTCAGAGTACAAGGCGTAGTCCATCCCCTGGAAGCAGAGATTTACCTCCATATGCGTAAGACCCGGAATTTGACCCACCAGGGGTACCAAACTATTGCGAATGATTTCAATTGCCTCCTGGTGATTAACATCTTCTTTGAACTTGTAAACAACAATATGCTTGACCATAGCTTTTCTCCTTTATGTAGATAAGGCAAATACCGGGATCGGTAAGCCGACCCCGGTATGTAATGTAGAAATTACTCAGCCTCTGCTACTGCTTCAGCTTCAACCTCTGCGACTTCTTCCTCAGCAGCTTCTTCCTCTTCCTCGGCAAGCAAAGCACGGATGGACAGGGAGATACGCTTGTTCTCAGCGTCCACATCGGTAATCTTTACCTGAACCTGCTGACCCTCAGACAGAACATCCTCAGGCTTCTCAATGCGCTTGTTGGCAATCTGAGAAATGTGAATCAGACCGTCAACGCCGGGCATAATTTCAGCAAATGCGCCGAAGGTCATCAGCTTCACAATCTTAGCATCCACAACATCGCCGATGCTGTAGTTGGTCATAAACTGATTCCAGGGGTTCATCTCAGCAGTCTTATAACCCAAGGAAATCTTGCGCTTCTCAGCGTCGAAGGAGATGACATAAACATCAATCTCGTCGCCTACGGAAACCACCTCAGCGGGGTTCTTGATACGGTTCCAGCTCAGCTCGGAAACGTGAACCATACCGTCTACACCGCCGATATCCACGAATGCGCCGTAGGAAGTCAGGGACTTAACAGTGCCGTGATACTTAGCACCCACTTCGATGCTGCCCCACAACTGCTCCTGAGCAGCCTTGCGAACCTCAGAGGTTACAGCACGGATAGAGCCGATTACACGGCGGCGTGCACGGTTAACCTCAGTAATCTTCAACTGAACGGCCTTGCCCACCTCAGCAGCCATATCGCCGCCCTTGGCAACACCGGACTGGGAAGCAGGAACAAAGACACGGATGCCCTTCACATTGGCAACCAGGCCGCCCTTGTTTTCCTCGGTGATGACAGCGTCCACGGTGGTCTTCACGTCGCACCATGCAGCCACATCATCCCACACCTTCATGCTGTCCAGCTTCTTCTTGGACAACTGGCAGGTGCCTTCCTGATCGTTCACACGAACCACGAACACTTCAATCTCATCGCCGACCTTGAGGATATCCTCAGGCTTCACGCTGGGATCAGCGCTGACTTCATCGTAAGGGATATAGCCAGCGTGCTTGGTACCCAGGTCAATCTGAACCTCGGTAGTGCCGATGCTGGTAACGATTCCGGTAACCTTGTCTCCTGTATTTAAAGTTTTGATGGACTGCTCCAGAAGTGCCTCAAAGCTTTCCTCCTGCACAGCCTCAACATTAGTAATTTCGCTCATAGTCTTGTTGACCTCCTTTATAATCCACGCCGGTGTCGATGCACCAGCCGTGACTCCAACATAAGTAGCGCCTTCGAAAAAGTCCTTTTGAAGCTCCGATGCGTTATCCACCAGGCAAACTCTTTCGCAGTGCTCCCGGCAAATCATAGCCAGGCGTCCGGTGTTGGAGCTATGGGTATCTCCTACCACCACCATCGCCTGACATTGGGCGCTTAATTTCGCCGCTTCTGTCTGCCGGTCTTCAGTCGCTTTACATATTGTATCAAAAATTTTCAGGTTAGTAAACAATTTTTTTGCTTTTTTTACGCATAAATTCCACAAAGATTCAGTGGATGTAGTCTGGCAAACCATACAAATTGGCAAATCCGCGGGAATGTGGTCGTTTTTTGCCCAGTTTTCCAGTTCCTCCGGGCTTTGTAATATCTCACAGCGAGTGCACCAGCCGGCAATTCCTGCCACCTCCGGATGGTCCCGTGTGCCGATAATCACAGGGAATCTCCCCTCTTCTTCCGCCTTGGATACAATGCCGTGAATGCGCTTCACAAAGGGGCAGGTGGCATCTACAATTTCTACGCCCCGGTTTTCCAATGCCTCATATACGCCTTTGGGTACGCCGTGGGAACGGATGACCACCGTAGAGCCCTCTGCCGCCTGTTCCGGCGTGTCTATTACTGTAACACCAATTTCCTCCAGGTGCTTCACTGCGTGGCGATTGTGGATAATTGGGCCCAGCGTCTGCACTTGCCTTCCCTCTTGCACCGCCTGCTCCACAAGCTCCACCGCACGGTTTACACCAAAGCAAAATCCGGCACTTTTCGCTACAATTACTGGCATTGGGGTATTTTCTCCTCAATGATTTTTTTCATAGCCGCCAACACCCCGGCGATATCCAGCTCGGAAGTGTCCAGCAGCACTGCATCACTGGCCTGCTTTAACGGCGCAATGGGGCGGTGGGTATCCTGATAGTCTCTCTGCTGAATATCTTTCAGGGTTTGTTCAAAATCTGCCTGCTGACCCTTGGCCAACAGCTCATCGGTGCGGCGCTGAGCCCGTACCCGGTCGGATGCGGTGAGGAATATTTTTACACTGGCATTGGGCAGCACCACTGTGCCGATATCCCGACCGTCCATAATTACATTGTGGGCCTTTGCCACATCTCGCTGCATATCCAAAAGCATATCCCGGACTACCTTATGGGCAGATACCAAAGATGCTTTTTGGGAGATATCCTGGGTGCGGATATCATCGGTAACATCCATACCGTTCATAATCATATGCTGTTTGCCGGTTTCGTCATATTCGATTTGGATGGTCAGCTCGTCGATATAGCGCTCCACTGCGTCCACATCCTTAGGGCTGACACCCCACAAATCCAAAAAATACGCTACGGTGCGGTAAATCGCACCGGTGTCTACATAATGGTAGCCCAGCTCCTTGGCCAGTGCCTTGGCGATGGTGCTTTTTCCTGCGCCGGCAGGGCCGTCAATGGCGATGGAATAGGTTTTCATAAATATACCTTCTTTCTTATTGTTGCCGTAATTTGGAAAGCGCCTGTGCTTCCCGGAGGTTAACCTCCTCCGGTGTGAGCCCCAGCTTTTGGCCGGTCTGCACAGCATCTAAGGGCCGTCCGCCCTCTAAGCCGTAACGCAAGCTTAAAAGCTTTGCGTCGGTTTCCGTCAGGCCGGAAAGCAGTTCCGCTATCCTCTGCCGCATTTGAAAATATGCGGTATCCTCCACAGCCTGCTCCTCTTCCTGAAGGTTCTCCTCCGGCTCAGGCTGCTTCACCCGGTGCATTGTTCTGGCATTTTCCAGCATTTTTCCTGCGGTTTCTGCTTCCTCAGGAGTAATATGCAAGGCTTCTGCTATTTCCTCTACGGTGGGATTTCTTCCCAGTTCTGTCAAAAGCTTTTCATCCACACTGCGGTAATCCTCCACAGCTTGGCGCAGCTTTTGGCCTACGCCGGCTGCCTGCGCCTGCAAAATCACGGTCTTGGTAAGTGCCTGGCGAATGATTTTATCCCGGAAAGCTTCAAAATCTCCGCCGGAATACGACTCCAAGCCTTGCCATAGACCCATACTGCCTTCCTGAATCAAGTCCAGCAGCAAAACGCCCTGACCTGCATATTCCCGGGCAAGCTCTACTACTCGGCCCAGGCTTGCGTTAAAAACCTGCTCCCCATTTTTCGGAAGCGATTGCGCCAGCACCTGCACATCCCCACAAGCAGGAAGCCCTGCCAACTCCTGCAAATACATCCGCAGTGGGTCTTCCTCTTCCAAATTTTCCAAGAGGTTTCCCTTTTGCGCTAACTGCTGCTCCCGGCGCAAACGCAGGGCAAGCTGGGTATCTGCGCTGTAACGGGGCAAATCCCGGATATCCGGTACAATCCCCCGTTCTGCCAGGTTGTCCAGCGCTTCTTCTAAGGTGCTTTCATCCTCGTCACCCAGAGCTGCGAGCAGCTCTCCGGCAGTGAGATTTTCGTTAGAAAGCAGGTCCTCTATATTCTGATCGCCAAAGTAAAATTCCAAATCCATCACTGTAAAAAATCCTCCAACCCAAAGTCAGCGCCCAATGAACGCAGTTTCTTAAATGCGCTTTGCTCCAACTGCCGGGCACGCTCCTTGGATATATCCATAATTTTGCCGATTTCCGTCAGAGAGTGGCTGACGCCGTCATCCATTCCAAAGTGCAAACGCAGCACCTGGCTCTGCCGTGGCTCCAGCATAGCCAGCAACCCAGCCAGCGTATGCTCCAGCTCCCGGCGCACCAGTTCCTCCTGGGGTTGGGCAGCGTGCATATCCTCCAAAAGCGCCTGCAGCGCATCATTTTCCGCACTGCCTGCCGGAGCATCCAGCGAGCACACCTGGGGAAACAACTGCAAAAGGCTTTGCACCTTATCTTCAGAAAACTCACTGCGCTGAGAAAGCTCCGCCACAGTGGGCTCAATACCCTCCTGCTCCAATGCTCCACGGATCGCCAAAAGCTTGCGAATTTGCTCCATTGTATGCCGGGGCACCCGGATAAGGCTGGTATGATTTAGAAGACAACGACTCATTCCCTGGCGTATCCACTGGGACGCATAGGTGGAGAACCGGTTTTCCAGAGTATGGTCAAATTTTCTTGCCGCAGTCAAAAGTCCGATGCTGCCCTCCTGAATCAAATCCAGCAGAGGTACGCCTCGGTTGGCGTATTCCCGGGCAATGGATACCACCAAACGCAGATTGGAATTGACCATCGTGCGGATAGCCTCCTCATCCCCTTCTGCGCAAGCCATTGCCAGCTTTCGCTCCTGCTCAGGGGTCAGCAAGGGATATGCCCGGATTTCCTGCAAAAACTGCGCCACACTGTCCTCCGGCATCTGCTCTGTATTCAGTTTTACCGGAAGTACATCGGTCATTGCTTCGTACCTTTTCTTTCCTTAAGCTTATCCCGGAAGGCCAGCAAATCGTCATCGCTGGTCACGGTCTTTGCCTGGGTTATCCCTCGAATGACTGCCAGGCAGTCCTTAAAGGCAGCTTCGCCGTCCCCGGTCTGCCGGCTTTGGCAAATGCCGGTAATGTGGGACATTTCCTCTGGGGTAAGGTCTTCTAAAACACCCAGGCTGACCTCTAGGTTTTGGGCATAGCGGCTGTGTAGCTGCTGGAAAACCTTTCCAAATAGCGGCACAGAAAACTGCTCTGCCTGCAATGCGCCTGCCATATCCAGCAAGCTGGGGTCTTTCAGGATCAGGGCAATGATGCCCTCCTCCGCCATTGCGGATTTTACATTGTCGTAGCGGATACTCCGGGTTTGGGGCTGGCGGGCCTTTGCCGGGGCCAGGTCAATTTTCTCCTGACGTTTTTTCTCCCTGGCCACACGCCGCTTATAGGCCTTGCCGATTTCCAGTTGCATACTCTCAAAGCTGATGCCCCCGGCCTCGGCAATCCGGTGGCCGTAGATTTCTCTTTGAACCGCACTGCCCAAAGTAGAAATCAGCTCCGCCGCTTCCTGAATAAATTTAATTTTTTCTTCATCAATTTTGATGTTGTATTTTCCTGCAATGGCCTTGAGCTGGTACTCTACCCGGTTGGAAGAGCCCTCCAGCAAAAGTCGAAACCGATCCGCGCCAAACTTATGCAGAAATTCGTCCGGGTCCTTGGCGTCCTGCATTTGCAGAACTTTTACCGCAATTCCCACCTTTTCCAGCATAGGAATGGCACGCTGCGCTGCCTTCTGCCCAGCCTCGTCACTGTCATAGGTAAGCACAATCTGCTCGGTGTATCGGCTGAGAAGATTGGCGTGCTCCTCTGTTAAGCTGGTGCCCAAAGAGGCCACGGCATTGTCAAAGCCGTACTGGTGCAAAGTAATGACATCCACATTGCCCTCTACCAAAATCAGGTAGCCAAGCTTGGTCTTTTTCGCAAAATTCAAGCCGAACAGGTTTTTCCGTTTATTAAAAATCAGCGTTTCCGATGTATTTAAGTATTTCGGCTTGCTATCGTCCAGCACACGGCCGCCAAAGCCAATCACATTTCCCCGGACATCAATAATGGGGAACATCAGCCGGTTGCGGAAGCGGTCATAAATTCTGCCGTTTTTCTGTCCCACCAAATCCGCATCAATCAGCTCCTGGTCGGTATAGCCCTTTTTACGCATGGCATCCACCAGAGCATTCCAGCTATCCGGGGCGAAGCCTACGCCAAACCGGGTCAAAATTCCCTTACTGAGGCCACGCTTTTGGGTATATTCCAGGCACTGCGCACCGGCAGGGCTGTAAAGCTGGGAATTATAAAACCGCCCAGCCTCCTTCATCAGCGCCCACAGCCGTTCCTGCTGGCGATACCGGCTTTGATACTGCTCGTCCTCCGGAACCTCCAGACCTGCACGCTCTGCCAGCTTTCGCACAGCATCCGGATAGCTCAGGCCCTCAATTTCCATCATAAAATTGATAGCGCCGCCGCCTTTATGACAGCCGAAGCAGTAGTAAATACCCTTATCCGGGGCTACGGAAAAGGACGCTGTCTTCTCTCCGTGGAAGGGACATAAGCCAAACATATTAGACCCGGAGCGTTTTAAGTTCACATACTGGCCAACCACATCCTCAATGGGATTGCGCGCCACCAATTCATCAATAAATGACGGGGGAAATGCCACGGCTTACCCCTCCTTTCTCATCCCCGGACGTTCCAGCCCGAGGGAATAAATAATTCTGAATACTTGTCCACCGCATACTTGTCGGTCATACCGGCAATGTAATCACACACCGTGCGCTCCATACCGCCCAAAGACATCTGCGGCTGAAAATCCTTGGGAAGCGTCTCCGGATTCTCATAGTAATACCGGTAAAGATGCTGCAGCATATCCCGGGCCTTACTTTCCTCACTCTTGGCAATGGGATTGCGGTAGACCTTTTCAAACATAAAGCTTCGCAAATCCTGCAGTGCCTTATCCACATGGGGCGAGAGCATGATGCTTCCTGCCTCCCGGGACACTTCTATCATATCGCAAACTAAGGTATCAATCCTATGGCTGTGGGTCTTGCCCAAAACCTTTATTACGGATTTCGGCAGGTCGCTGTCCGTCAAAATTCCGGCACGGATTGCATCGTCAATATCATGGTTCACATAGGCAATCCGGTCGGAAAGACGAACAATCTGTCCCTCCTGGGTTTCCGGAATACGGTCTCCGGTGTGGCCCAAAATGCCCATCCGCACCTCAAAGGTCAGGTTCAGTCCTGCTCCGTCATTTTCCAACAAATCCACCACACGCAAACTTTGCTCGTTATGGCAGAAGGGTTTTCCCATACATTCTGACAGCGCTTTTTCGCCGGCGTGTCCAAAGGGGGTATGTCCCAAATCGTGTCCCATTGCCGCCGCTTCCGTCAAATCCTCGTTGAGTTTCAGCGCCCGGGCAATGGTCTGGGCAATCCGGGCCACCTCCAGGGTGTGGGTCATACGGGTGCGGTAATGGTCGCCCTCCGGCTGTAAAAACACCTGGGTTTTGTGCATCAGACGACGGAAGGATTTGCAGTGGACAATCCGGTCAATATCACGCTGAAAATTAGTGCGCACATCCTGCGCATCCGCATCCTCCGGGCGTAGACGCCCCCGGGTCTCGTCCGAAAATGCCGCAAACCGTGACAGGCGGCTGTGTTCCTCCTGCTCCAATACTTCTCGTACATTCATACCCCTTCACCTCGCTTATTCCACCGGGAAGGCCCGGTATTCATTACCCAACTCCATAGCCTCTACGGTACCGGCGGTCATATCTGTCAGCTTTTCCAAAAAGCCCTGGGTCTGCTCCCGGGCAACCAAAATTTCCAACTCCACCTCGGCGCCAAAATTGGTATCCCGGATGACACAGCCAAAAGTCTCCGCTTCCAGCTTCACACGCTCATAAAAGTTATACGGGCAAGGGACATACAGCACAGTCCAAACACGCTTCATAGAGCGTCCTGCCGCATCAATTGCAATTTTTGCACCCTTTGTATAGGCCCGGACCAATCCTCCGGCACCTAAGAGCGTGCCCCCAAAGTACCGGGTCACAACGCAGACAATGTTATAAAGGTTTTCTTTCTGCAAAACCTGCATCATAGGATTGCCTGCCGTGCCCCCCGGCTCTCCGTCATCGGAAAATCGCATTGCCCCATCCCGGATAATATACGCCCAGCAGTTATGACTGGCGTCATAATGCTGTTTTTTCATCTCCTGAATTTTACTCAGAGCCTCTTCTTCACTTTCCACATACCAAACTCTGCCGATGAACCGGGACTTTTTTTCCACAAATTCGTCCTCACCGTAGCCGGTTGGTACCAGGTATTCTTCCACCTTTAGTGCTCCTTCAAAATATATTCTTTCAGCTTACCGTACAAAATGGGGTCTAAAACGGTCTCCACCGCTATGCCCTCTCCGGTGTATTCCACATTCAGCACCTGGGCACTTTTGTGCAGGGTATCCACCATACCGCCCATAGCATAGGGCAGGCACACCGTTACATGGTGACGGCTGTGTCCTAAGGCATTTTCAATGGCCTGCAAAAGCGCTTCCATTCCCTGCCCTTGTTTGGCAGAGATTTTTACCACATCTTCCCCAATGGGAATATCCTCATTGGGCACCAAATCCGCCTTATTGTATAGGCGCAAAACCCGGGTGCCGGGCTTTGCCAGCTTGGAAATCAGGCTGTCCACCACCTGGATGTGCTCCTCCCGGTTGGGGTCAGATGCGTCAATGACATGCAACAATAAATCTGCGTATTCCAGCTCCTCCAGGGTTGCCCGGAAGGCATTGACCAAATGGTGGGGTAATTTTGCAATAAAGCCTACGGTGTCCGACAGGATTACCTCCAGGTTATCCGACACCTTTAGCTGTCGGGAAGTGGTATCCAAAGTATCAAACAGGCGGTTATTGGCAGGAATACCGGCGTCGGTCAAGCAGTTGAGCAGTGTGGATTTTCCTGCATTGGTGTAGCCCACAATTGCCACCACCGGCACAGAGTTTTTCATTCTCCGTTCTCTTTGTACCGCCCGGACCTGACGCACCTGCTCTAATTCCGACTGCAGCCGGGAAATCCGTTCCCGGATGTGTCGGCGGTCGGACTCCAGCTTGGTCTCGCCAGGGCCTCGTGTGCCTATACCGCCACCCTGCCGGGACAGGCTCAAGCCCATACCGGACAGCCGGGGCAGCAGATATTTATACTGCGCCAGTTCCACCTGAAGCCGGCCTTCTCTTGTTTTGGCACGCTGGGCAAAAATATCCAAAATCAAAGCGCTTCTATCCAGCACTGTCACGCCCAAAATCTCCTCCAGTGCCCGGATATGCCCCGGGGACAGTTCATTGTCAAAGACCACCATTGTGGCCTCTGTAGCCTCCGCCAGCATCCGCACCTCCTGGGCTTTTCCCTCGCCGATAAAGCTATGGGCATCCGGGGTATGGCGATTCTGCAGGATCTTTCCGGTGCAGAATCCACCAGCAGTTTCCAACAAGGCCTCCAGTTCTTCCAGAGTCTCATCGGTGGCTGTCTGCTCCTTGGTAAAACAGTCGGCATTCAAGCCAACCAGCACAGCACGCTCCTGAAGCGGTGACGGATTGTTTTGCATAAAATTCCTCCAAATTGATTTGTTAGGTTCTATGTTCCAACAGCCACTGCTTCTCCACCTTTCCGTACATCCGGAAAACAACGAAAAGCATAATCAGCCAAACAATATTCAGCGCTCCGGTCGCCATAAAAATAGGACTGTAGCTGCCGATAATATCAAAAATCATATTGCAGACAGGTGCCGCAAGAATAGCAGCTCCCGTGGAGATTCCCATAAATGTACCCACAAGCCTTGATCCTGCCTCTATGCCAAAAATTGCCTCGATAATTAAAGGAATAGAAACGCTGGTGAGTGTCATAGAAACAGCTAAAAGAACCATCCAAAGATAGGATAGATAGGGATTGGATACATCTGCAAAGCCAATATGTCCTAAAATGGTGCAAACAATACAAACTACAGCCAATGCCTTGCCGCCAATCTTCTCGCTGATAAAGCCGCAGATGAACTTGACAATTGCCAGTGCCAGCATCATAAAGCTCTGATATGCGGCTGCATCGATAGCAGTGTATCCATTATCCCGGAAATGGGGCGCTACCACATACCAGGGACAATATAAGCAGAAGCTCAACAAAAATGCCAGTATGCACATAATCTTAAATGCCGGATGACGCTGTGTCTGTTCCACAGATACGCCCTTCCACTGCTTCATACGCCTGCTGTTTTTATGTTTCTCGTGGATAAGCTGTCCTTCACCATAGGGTTTTAGTCCCATTTCCTTCGGTGTATTCCGGACAAGCAAATACAGAGGGATTGTAGCTGCCGCAAAAAGACCTGTAATAACATAAGACCATTGCCAGCCCAGGGATTCAATCATTCCGGCAGAAACCACGGAAGAAATCATTCCGCCAATGCCGGTACCCATAGTCACAACGCCCAGGCACATTCCATAATGCTTATGTATCCAAGCCCGCATAAGCCAGACAATACCGGTTACGCTCAGTGCGCTGCAGCTAACACCATATACCACACGGCTGATCGCATAAATATAGGTATTGCTGGAAAGGCCACTGATCACGCAGGAAAGGGCAAATAAACTCATAGACACAATGGCTGTTTTTTTGAAGCCAAATTTATGAAGAAAACGGGTAATCACTAACGTGGTAATGGTGACCACAACATTGGTGATACTTCCCAAGGAGGAAAACAAGCCACGGCTAATTTGCAGCGTTTCCGTAATCGGAATTACATATACCGATGCCGCATTACCAACACTGCCATAAACAATACTTTGTATCAACAAAATTGCCAGGATGACCCAATGGTAATGCTCTTTTATTTTATTCTTCAGCAGACACATTTCTCGTTTCCCCTTATGCCATAAAATAATTTTCATATGGCGAAAACATTTCATTTTATTATAGCACATCTTACAACAATAAAACAACTGTTTTCCTAAAAAAAGAATAAACCCACGCCCAAAGGCGTGGGTTTGTATTCTTACTTGATACCGAAACGCTTGTTGAAACGGTCAACACGTCCACCGGTGTCAACCAGCTTCTGCTTGCCGGTATAGAAAGGGTGGCACTTGGAGCAGATTTCGACACGGATGTCCTTCTTGGTAGAACCGGTAGTAAAGGTATTACCACAGGCGCAGCGGATGGTAGTCTGTTCGTACTCGGGATGGATGCCTTCTCTCATGTTGTTCACCTCTTCTTTAAGCCGAGAGGAGTCGAACACCGACAGCCTCACAGCAGTCCTTTTATTTGTATTTTTCCTTATCCTCCTTGCCTTGCGTCAGCAAGGCTGCGTCCTCTGCGCAAAAATCCAAAGCAAAAATCTATGCTGTGGGGTGCTACGCAGTTTTCAAAGAGCAGCTTTCTGCCAAGACAAGAAAAATCACGAAGGGAATACCCGTTGGTATTTTCAAGGGATTTTCCGCAGTATTGGCGGAAAGCAGCCTTTGAAAACCTATCGGGGTTCGGCTCCCCTCGGCTTGCGCTCAAAGGGCACAGTGACCCTAGCAATCTTCAATCGCCCGGATATCATAACATAAGCGCAGGAAGAATGCAAGTGTTTTTTTCTTAATTTTCAAAAAAACTCTTAAAAAGCCCAATTTCCTGCCCGGAAAACAGGAACAGTCCGCCCGTCACGGGTAATTGCGTCAATATTCATACTATCGCAGCCAATCATAAAGTCCTCATGAATCATAGATTCGTTAATACCAAGCTGGCGGCTCTCCTCTAAGGTTCTTTCGTGATAATTTTGCAATGTGTCGGGGTAACCGCTACCAATTGCCAAATGGCAAGCTGCATTTTCATCAAAGAGTGTGTTGTAGAACAGCAGTCCGCTTTCTGCAATGGGGCTCTTTTCCGGTACCAAGGCACATTCGCCCAAGTAGGCTGCGCCTTCATCCATATTCACCAAGGTGTTCAGCAGTTCATTTCCCTGCTTTGCTTTTGCCTCCACGACCTTGCCCTTTTCAAACCGCAAATAAAATTCGTCGATAATCTGACCCTGATAGCACAAGGGCTTTGTGGAATAGACAATACCCTCCGCAACACCCCGCTTGGGAGAGATAAAACATTCCTCAGAGGGAATATTGGGATTAAAGTAAATGCCCTGCCGGCTGGTTTCGCCGCCACCGCAGAACCGGCCTTCGGCAATCATACCCACGGTGAAATCCGTGCCGTTATCCGCCGTGTAATGCAGGCTCTCAATTTGCAGACTGTTCAAATAGGCACAACGGGCCTTCAAATTGGCATTATGGTCTTCCCATGCCTTGATGGGGTCTTCATCCACTCTGGAAGTAGACAAAATCGCCTCCCATAGCTTCTCTACCGCTTGACGCTTGCTTACATTCGGGAACATCTTTTTTGCCCAGGCCACACCGGGCACTGCAGCAATGCACCACTGCTCTGCGCCATCCACCTTATCCAAATAAGGCTTCATAATGGGATAGCGAAGCTGGCGTGCCTTGGCATACTTGGCCATATTGATACCCTTTAATCCATCGGGATCTTCAGAGATCAAATAGATGCGGCACGGTAGGGTGTCTACCCGGTGCTGCATCTTAGCTTCCTGCCAGGCTTCTACTTTACCCAGGGTTTTCAAGCTTTGGTATTTCACATTCACCTTTTCCAAAGGCTGATAGGACCACTCCACGGAAACTTTTTTGGCTTTGGCTTTATACGCCTCTTCTACCACCATTTGCACAAATTCCGGCTGATCCAATTCTGCGTAGATCACCACTTCCTGACCCTTTTGCACATTCACACCGGTGCGGACAATCAGCCTTGCATACCGGCGCAGAACAGTTTTTTTCATAAAATTCCAGCTCCTTTGGGTATTTTTTTCATTTTAACAAAGAAAATCTTCTCCGTCAATTGCATTTGAGGGTTTTTTGGGGTATAATGCCCAAAAAGAGGTGTTTGTATGCTGACAAGAGAAGAATTACAAAGCTTTTTCCGTCGGGGTGTCTGCCTTTTGGACGGCGCAACAGGCTCTAATTTAATGAAGGTTGGTATGCCCCGGGGCGGATGCACGGAAGAATGGGTGTTAGCAAACCCGGACAAGCTGGTTGCTCTGCAGCGCGCCTATGCCCAGGCCGGCAGCCAAATTCTCTACGCTCCTACCTTTCAGGCACAGCCCATTGCATTGGAACGGGTAAACTTACAAAACCACACCGAGGAGATTAACGCCCATTTGGTGGCCCTTTCCAAAAGCGCTGCTCCGGATTGCTTGATTGCCGGAGATTTAACCACCCTTGCCACCTTTACCGATAGCTGGGACGAAAATAACTTTGACCTGTTGGTGGAAAATTACCGGCGGCAAATCCGGGGTCTTATTGACGGCGGTGCGGATTTACTGGCGGCAGAGACATTGCTTTATCCCCAGGAGGCGGAAGCCATTTTGACGGCGGCGGAGCTGGAAGGGGCGGAGGCGGTGATGTTCAGCTTTACCATGCAGCCTGACGGCTCCTTATTCTCCGGAATGGACGCCGGGGTTGTCTTGAAGGATTTAGAAGATGCCGGTGCTTCCGCCGTGGGCTTTAACTGTGTGGCTGCGGATATGATGACCCCCTATTTGGTTTCCAAGCTGCGCAGAAATATAAAGGGACCGTTGATTTGCAAGCCCAACGCAGGTATTCCTGTAATCGAAAGTGACAATATGCCCCATTATCCTATGGCACCGGCAGAATTTGCCCAAATCGTGGGACAATGCATCCAAATGGGCGCTACGGTGGTGGGCGGCTGCTGCGGCACCACGCCGGAGCACATCGCCGAAGTTGCGCACGCTAGATGATTAAAATTTTGAACGCCTACCGCAAGCGGTAGGCGTTCTTGTTATTTGTAGGTTATTGGGCAGGAGCCTGGGTGTACTGAGACTGGGTCATCTTAAGCGGATTTGCCAGAGCATTGTTTACAGCTTCCAAAATAATATCTTTCTGTGCCTGGGTCAGCTCAAGGTCCAGAAGGGCATCTCCCACGAGGAGGTGCCTGGGAACCACGTCCAGCTTGATTTCCTCCAGCTTGTCAATACCTGCCAGCTTGCAGTACCACAGGTAGGAAACCATCACACGGGCAAAATTGGAAGCATGGGAATAGTCACGGTGAATATCCTTTTCCTCCAGATAGCTTGACAGGGCATTTTCCATAACCGTTCCGGAGGGAATCACAAATTGGATGGTATCATCTGTGAGGATGTTGTTTTCCACAGCCTTGCAGACAGCATTATACATGGTTGTCCGGTCGTGGCCATAAGGCGCATACCACTTCTTGTAATTAGCTCTGTTCTGCTCACTGGCGGTATTACGAAGGTCCTCGTCTGTAGGCTTTGCCCAAGTCATATGCCAGGCAAAGTAAGCCGTGGGATTCAGCTTGTACTCATTGACAAATTCCTGAACCTTCTGACGATTGCCGTTTTTATAGCAATTTTCATCAGCAATTTCAAAAGCGCCGTCTTGCATAATGATAATATCCCAATAATCCGCACGAAGGGCATCCTTCATAGTGACGTCTTTGGTCTCCCGAGGGAGCGCATCGGGGTTTTTGGCGCTGCTGCGATACAACTTATATACGTTGCTCTCTTCGTTAATGAACTTCACATGCTGGCTCAGACGGCAGCCGGAATAGTACAAATAGCCCACTTCCAAATCGGTAAAGCCTTCTGTTCCCGCAACCAGGGACAACAGATGGTTGGAATCAACCGCCAAGGAGTGACCCAAGGTCAGAACTTTCAGAACCTTGGCCTCTTCAGGGGGCTGAGTCACTACCGGCTCCGTTGTAGTAACAGGGGTGTCATCCATATTGCCACAGCCGGCAAATGTGCCCAATACCAACAGAACCGCCAAGCTCAGGGTCAGAATTCTCTTAAAAGTGTTTTTCATAATTTCACACTCCCTATCTTATTTATTTTTTCAGTATAGCAAAAAGAAATCCCATTGGCAAGCATTCATTTTATAATTTTAATAGAATGCTACTGCCCGGATAAAACTTTGAATGCCTACCGCAAGCGGTAGGCATTCTTATTATTGTAGGTTCTGATGTATTATTGGGCAGGAGCCTGGGTGTACTGAGACTGGGTCATCTTAAGCGGATTTGCCAGAGCGTTGTTTACAGCCTCCAAAATAATGTCTTTCTGTGCGTCGGTCAGTTCAAGGTCCAGGAGGGCATCCCCCAC
>JAZOME010000037.1:0-2324 GCA_045653685.1 Faecousia sp. | reverse complement strand
GTGTTTGTGCCCGTTGCTACGGTATGAACCTGGCAACCTCCAAGGAAGTTGATTTGGGCGAAGCAGTTGGTATTATCGCAGCCCAGTCTATCGGTGAACCCGGTACTCAGCTGACCATGCGTACCTTCCACTCCGGTGGTGGTGCAGGTGACGATATTACTCAGGGTCTTCCCAGAGTTGAAGGACTGTGCGAGTCCCGCCGTCCCAAGAAGATGGCACAGATTTCTGAAATTACCGGTGTTGTCTCCATTGATGACACCCACAGAACCGCTTTGCGTAACATCACAGTGACAGCAAATGACGGTGAAGTGAAGAATTATCAGGTGCCGTACTCTGTTGGCCTGAAGGTTACCCACGGCAAGCAGGTTCTTAAGGGCGAGCCCATTACCGACGGTGCATTGTATCCTCAGGATGTGCTCCGTATCTCCGGTGTGGAAGCAGTTCAGGACTATTTGGTGCAGTCTGTTCAGGCTGTGTACCGTCAGCAAGGCGTTGAAATCAACGACAAGCACATTGAAGTTATCATTCGCCAGATGATGCGCAAGGTTCGTGTGGAAGAGCCCGGCGACAGCAATCTGCTTACCGGCACTGTCATTGACACCTTTGAATTTGAGGATGCCAATGCTGCAGTGCAGGCACGGATTGATGCCGGTGAGACCGACCTGCAGTTGGCTGTGGCAACTCCTGTGCTGCTGGGTATTACCAAGGCATCCTTGGCTACCGACTCCTTCCTGTCTGCTGCATCCTTCCAGGAAACCACTAAGGTTTTGACGGATGCTGCAATCAAGGGCAAGGTTGACCACTTGATCGGTCTGAAGGAAAATGTTATCATCGGTAAGCTCATTCCTGCAGGCTCTGGTCTGATGGCCTACCGTGATTTCCAGCCGGTAGAAGCTCCTGTAGAGGAAGCTTCCCAGGAGACTCTGGAAGCTGAGGCAGAATAATCCCTATAACCCATCCCCCAGCCTAATTGCAGGCTGGGGGATTTCCTTGTCCCAACCCCGACTTCGTGCAAGGACTTGTCAAGGGACAGGGAAGGGGACAATGCCTGAAAATTCAGCGTTTTTGCAGGAAAAATTATAGAATTTTTGTTGACTTTTCCAAAAAAATGATTATAATAATATTCCGTATGGATGCAAAAACAGTCAAACGAAGTGCAGAAACTGCATCTTTGGCGTTGCTGGGAAGCCACAAGCATGTGGTTGGTGCCAAGCAAATCCGCAAAGCATTGTGTAGCGGAGTCGCCAGCCGGGTATTCCTGGCCAAGAATGCAGACCCTGCCATCACAGAGCCGATTGTTGCTCTGTGCCAACACCATAGTGTTGATTTTGCCTGGGTCAAGTCTATGACAGACCTGGGCCACGCTTGCGGTATTGAGGTCGGCGCAGCGGCGGCGGCTATCGTAGCGTAAAAAAGCTTCCGACAGCTTCGGCTGTGGAATAAATGCCACCTTATATAATATGGGGTGAGTACAAAAGAAAGGAGAAAATTGATGCCTACTTTTAATCAGCTCGTGAGACATGGCCGTCAGCAGGTTACCTACAAGTCCACAGCACCTGCTCTGCAGAGAGGTTTGAACACCATTGAGAACAAAGCAACTGCTGTTCCTTCTCCCCAGAAGCGTGGCGTGTGCACTGCCGTTCGTACCACCAGCCCCAAGAAGCCTAACTCCGCCCTTCGTAAGATCGCCCGTGTGCGTCTGACCAATGGTATGGAAGTTTCCGCTTACATTCCCGGTGTTGGCCACAACCTGCAGGAGCACTCCGTCGTTCTGATTCGCGGTGGTCGTGTAAAGGACCTTCCCGGTGTGCGTTACCACATCGTCCGTGGCACTTTGGATACCCAGGGTGTTCAGAATCGTATGCAGTCCCGTTCCAAGTACGGTGCAAAGCGTCCCAAGGCCGGCAAGAAGTAATTCTTCCCCTGAGCGCGTGAAAAAACTTGACTTATTCCAAGCCCGTTCGCAAGGCTTTGCCTTGCCAAGGTTTTTTATGATAAAACCTCTGGCCAGGCACAACGAAAGGTTCGCTTTCGAGTACCGATGAAATCATTATTAATATGAAGGAGGGAAGCAAAGTGCCCAGAAGAGGTAATGTTCCCAAAAGAGAGGTTCTTCCGGATCCTCAGTATAATTCCGTTCTGGTTACAAAGCTGGTCAACAGCGTAATGCTCGACGGCAAGAAGGGTGTGGCCCAGAAAGTCGTTTACGGTGCATTTGAGATTGTTGAGGCTAAGACCGAAAAGAACGGCCTGGAGGTTTTCCAGCAGGCTATGGAAAACATTATGCCTGCCGTTGAGCTGAAGGCTCGCCGCGTTGGCGGTTC
>JAZOME010000036.1:0-97375 GCA_045653685.1 Faecousia sp. | reverse complement strand
TGGTACCAGCACGGTTACTGGCTCTCATGTGTTCAAAGATAACGTCGCAGCCAAGGTGATCCTGGCTGAAGGCTGGAGCGGCACTCTGACTCTGACAGAAGCAGAAGCCGCAAAGGTTACTGTAGAAGGCACCCTGGCAGGTACTGTCACGAATGCAGAAGAAAAAGCATATATCCAAAACGGAACCGGTCTGATTTTGGCTCCTGCTAAGACTACTTATAATCAGAAACTGGCATTTGCAGATGGCACCAAGCTTGCATACTGCCCCGGCTGTGAAGATTATGTAACTTGGACAGCAATGAAGGGCTTCAATGTCCAGGCTGGCAATCACGACCACTATTACCTGGATAAGGACTATACCTATGATGGATCCTTGGCATACTCTATTGCGATGTATGGCAACGGGGAGAAACCTTCCAAGCTCTGTCTGCACCTGAATGGCAAGACCTACACCGCAAGAAACATCTTTCTGAATGAGGGCGCAGCGGTGAAGATTTACGGCGGCGAGGGCGGCAAGATCGACTTCCAGACCTCTTTCATAAAAGACGGCACTGAGGTTGCCATAGTGAATGGCTTCACCCTGAAAAATGGTGCTGCAGGACTCAGCCTGTACGGCGGTACCTACACTTATCCCGAAACTGCTACAGGCTATGTGCTGAACGCTACATCTGCAGGTACAAATCTGTATGGTGATGCAAAGCTGGTTGGTAATGCAAACCTCGTTTACGCAACTTCTTGCGTATATTTGAATGACACCAGCTTGGTGCAAGGCACCTATACATACACAAGAGCTACCGAAACCAGCAAATATCCCACATTGACTCTCAAAAAAGGCTGGGCCGGCGAAGGCCTGGTTTTGGATGCTCAGACAGTGGAGCACACCACAGTAATGGACACTGCTGCAGATGGTGTGGATAAGGCACCTGCCGGCAAGGCTTATGTCCAGAACGGCACCGCTCTGGTGCTGCCTGATGAGACCACTTATAATCAGAAACTGGCCTTTGTGGGCGACACTAAGAAGGCATACTGCCCCGGCTGTGGCACACTGCAGACCTGGGAGCCGTTGAAAGCTAGTTATAATGGTGTGACAGGAAGTGGAACTGTCAAGCACTTCTATTTGACTGGTAATTTGACCCATTCGGCGGCTACGGGTTCAACATCTATCGCTGCTTACAAAGGCACAACGGTGTGCTTGCACCTGAATGGTCATACCTATAATGCAAAGCACATTAGTACCACAGGCACAATGAATATCTATAGCGGCGGCGACAGTGGCAAGATTCAGTTCCTTGAAGGCGTAACCACAGGTGTCAAAGCCGACGATGCTTCTGCTGTGATTAACCTGTACGGTGGCACCTACTCCTTTGCGGATGCAGTATCCACCGGCACCATTTTGTATTCCAAAACCGAGAATATGAATCTATATGATGCAGTGGCAATAGGTAACATCGCGATGGAGTACCAAGCCTCCCGGATTTGCCTGAATGGCACATCTGGTTTGAACGGCACCTGTACTTGGGTCGGTGACACAAAGGGCGAGATTGTCCTGGCTGAAGACTGGACCGGCCGCGCGGTTTTGGATGCAGCTAGCACTGAGTATGTTTATGTCGCCGGTACTCTGGCAGGCTCTGTCGAGAATACAGAAGGCGCAGCTTATGCCCAAAACGGAACCGGTTTGATTCTGGCTTCTGCTGTGACTACTTATGACCAGAACCTGGCATTTATTGGCGGCACCAAGGTTGCATACTGCCCCGGCTGCAAGCAAACCGCAACCTGGACAGCTCTGGGTGCTTACTACAATCAGATTGAGGTTGAGGGTGGTGGCTCTGCCCACTATTACCTGGATGGCGATCTGGAATGCGCTACCACAGCTGGAAATGCTATCGCAATCTTCGGTGGAACCAAGGTGTGTCTGCACCTGAACGGTAACACCTATAACAACGCAAAGCAAATCAACATTTCTAACGGCACATTGGATATTTATGCCGGCGAAGGCGGCGAGATTGTTTTCAATACCGACCTGTCTGTTGCTATCAAAGTGCCTAATGTAGAGGGTGTTAAAGCAAACCTGTGGGGCGGCACCTACACCTTCTCCAACACAAAAGAAGGCAAGTACGCTATTGAGGTTACCTCCAAAGCGATCAACCTGTATGACGCAACCGTGAATGGCAATGTTCACGTTAATTACGCTTCTTATGTGACGCTTTATGGCACCGGCACTGTAGACGGCTCCTTCAAATTTACCGTAGCCAGCGTCAGCGGCAAGATAGTCTTGGCTGAAGGCTGGACCGGCACGCTGACTCTGACAGAGGAAGAAGCAGCAAATGTTACGGTGAATGGCATCTTGGCAGGTACTGTCGAGACTGCAGATAGCAAGACTTATACGCAGGTTGGCAGTGGTCTGAAACTGGGTGTGACTAATTTCGGTAAGGATGATCCCTTCGATCCGGAAAACAACAGTAATTATGCTTACTGCTTGCACTGCGGTACAACTAACCTGTGGCAGGACTACAACACCTTGGGCACAAACACTGTGTCTGCAAAATCTCACCTCTACCTGACTGCAGATATGACCTATAGCACAGGTAACTTCCTGAAGGCTAGCGCAGATGTCTGCTTCAACCTGAATGGCTTCGATGTAACTGCTGAAAGCGGTGCAGCCAGCGCCTTCTATGGCACTCAGGTTTTGGCACTGTTCAACACTGCTGAAGAGGAGTCTCTTGTTACCGGTGGCGGTGTGGATGGCGGTAACTCCTTGGGCTCTGCAGTGACTGTGCATAAGTCTACAAGCGCAGCATATCTGTACGATAACGTCAAGCTGACCAAGCTGGCAAGCATTCAAATGCAAGCTATCGTCAGCATCTCCTACAATGGCGGCACCTTCCATATGAAGGGCGGCACCATTGATGGTAGAAATCTGACCAACACCAAATACCCTGTTTGCGTGTTTGTCAGTGGCGGCGAGGGCAAGGCTGCATTCGTTATGGAGGGTGGCACGATCTATGGTGGCAGTTCTCCTGACTTCGGCGATGTCTACATCGGTAATATCGGCACCGCAACGAGATATTTGGATACAGCATCCTTCACCATGACCGGTGGTACAATCGCCAGTATCGTAAAGGCGAATGCAAACTGCTCTACTGTTACAGTTGCGAATGCGGCCATTACTGACGGTCTCTACTGCGACGGCGCTAATCTGGTAATCTCCGGCAATTCTAATGTTCAGGGCATCACTATGACGGCTGGCGTTCAGGCTGATATCTCCGGCCTGACAGAAAGCGCAAATGTTCAATTTGTCAGTGTTCCTGTGAACACCCCCATTACTACAGCTTGCGACAACATCGAAGATGTTAAGGGCTACATCACCTTCGCCAATGGCGAAAATGTTAAGGTGATTGACAACCAGCTGGTTGTGGACGGCTTGGCAGTTATCGATGGCGAGAATGTAACCTTCTTTGCAACTGCAGAAGAAGCTTTGGAAGCCTACAAGGCAGGCAACATCCTGCGCTTGGGTGTCGAAGAGCTGGTTCTCGATGGCGGCGAGTACATCATTGATGCAGCCGGCTACGGCGTAGAGGCTGGTGCAATTTCCGGTACCGGTACTGTTACCCTCATCGATACTGCAAATGCAGATCTGGAGAGCTTCCGTAAGGTAGCTGTGGGTACTGTGGGTACTGATATTGTTCTGAACCGTGACAATGTTGTGAACGAAGTTCGCTATATCGTTGTGACTGTTGACGGCGTGACTTCTGCCCACGTTTTGGATATGGCTGTTGACAGTGTAAACCTGAGCACTGAGAAGGCTGGTTTGGCTTACTCCTCCACCTTCAATTGCGATGCATACCTGGCAGCTCTGGTTGGCAACTACGGTATTATTGCTTCTGTGAAGGATATGCCTGGTGCAGTGATGGATTCCTCCGACAAGCGCACTGAGCTTCAGGGCTTTGCTCCTGGTGCAACTGCACAGTCCGGCTACATCACCGGTATCTTCAAGGAGACCCGCACCGATGCTATGAACGCACAGTTCGGCAAGATGAAGATTTATGCAAACGCATATATTGAGCTGAAGCTGGATCTGGATGACGACGGTGTTAATGATGTCCTGGTGGCTGACACTGACCATGTTGGTGCTACGGAAAACGGCTGGAGCCTGTATGATGCCCTCAATGAAATTGATGACAACTGGGCAGACTACAGCGTTGCTGATCAGGAAGCTGCTAGAAACTTCTACGGCTACTGGGCAGACTACGGCATGGACGACTATCAATCCGATTTCTTCAACATTCTTATTGAGGTTGACAACGGTTCCAGCAATAACAACGCTGCAGATAGTGAAGACACCGACGCAGATGCGCCTGTGTAATTCACTTGTAGTCTGAAGAACTTATAGCAATGACCCCCGGGGCTTTTGCCCCGGGGGTTTTCCTCTGCTCCATACGAACGCTAAGCCTTGACAATCGGGGATGTTTTGGCTATAATAATCCCAAATTTGATAAGACAGTTCGCAACCATCCTGTCGATAAACAAAACTATGGAACAGATGGACGCAGTTGCGTCCATTTTTTTATCCCAAAGGAGTTTCTATGAACAAAAAAACCCGTTTTTTGACCCAATCTGCCATTATTGCTACACTATATGTGGCGCTGACCTATATGCAGAATGCGCTAATCCCGGATTCCACATCCTTTGCCATTCAGTTCCGGGCTTCAGAAGCGCTGTGCGTCCTGGCGCTATTCACTCCGGCTGCCATACCCGGCTTAACATTGGGATGTTTCCTTTACAATTTCAGCTACGCCGGGGCACTGCCCTTGGATATGGCAGTGGGAACACTAGCCACCTTTTTGGCAGTTGGCGGAATGTATCTTACCCGAAATCTGAAAATTTGCCGATACCCCCTGCTGGCGATACTGCTGCCCGCCCTGTTTAACGGGCTTTTCGTGGGCTGGGAGCTTAGTGTCTACATTGGTGGTGGCTTTCTAATCAATGCGTTTTATGTGGCCGTGGGTGAGTTGGCAGTGCTGTTAACCTTGGGAAGCTTGTTGTATTTTGTAGTCCGAGCCCGGAAGCTGCATCGGTTTTTTCGTTGATAATAGAGTTTTCCTGTGGTAAAATAACCCTGGTGATAGAAATGATAGATTTTCAGTATTTAGACATTCGTAAAAAAAGAGAATATGACCGCTTCCTGACCCGGGAGGAACGGGGCTGTGAGTATAGCTTTGTGAATTTATTTGCCTGGGGGCGGCAAAAATGTGCCATATTAGGGGAACAGATGGTATTTTTCAGCCAGTTTCGGCAAAAATCTGTGTACCTGTTTCCTGTAGGACAGGGAGATAAAAGGCTGTCGGTGGAGGCTGTGATGGAAGATGCCCGCAGTAGGGGGATTCCCTGCCGCTTTGTAGGGCTTACTCATAAGGACCGGGAGTTTTTGGAAACCAATTATCCCGGAAAATTCCACTACCACGACGACCGGGATTCCTACGACTATGTGTACGATATCTCCGACTTGGCGGACCTGAAAGGAAAGAAATACCAAAAAAAGCGGAACCATCTGAACAGGTTCCGCCAGGAATACCCGGATTGGTGCACCCGGGAAATCAACGAAGAAAATTTGCCCCAGGTGCTAGCATTGGCAGAGCAGTGGTATGATAGCCGCCTGGCTCAATCCCCTCACAGCGATTTTTTTATGGAGCGAATTGCGTTAAAAAGAGTGCTGGAGAATTGGAAAGCGCTGGGTATGGAGGGCTTGCTGCTTTATATCCAGGATGTGCCTGTGGCGATGGCAATTGGCTCTCGGCTCACAGAAAAAACCTTCGATGTCCATTTTGAAAAGGCGCTGGACCCCTATAATGGGGCATATGCGGCAATCAATGCCAGCTTTGCAGGGTTCCTGCGGGAAAAATATCCTGATTTGATGTATTTGAACCGGGAGGACGATATGGGCTTGGAGGGTCTGCGGAAGGCAAAGTTCAGCTATGAGCCCCACCATATGCAGGATAAATGCTGGGCCTGTCTTTTGGAGGACGGCTATGATTACTAAGTGCAAAGCGCTGTGGCTGCAGGCTTTTGGGGACACGGAGGAAATGGTTGACCTGTTTTTCCGAACAGCCTATGACCCTGCTCATAGCCACCAAATTTTGGAAAATAATGTACCTGTCAGCGCTCTGTATTGGCTGGACTATTTCCGGGGGAAGGAGCGTTTTGCCTATATTTATGCCGTTGCCACGGAGAAAGCCTTTCGTGGTCGGGGATATTTTCACAAGCTGATGACCCGGACCCACGAGATTTTGAAAAAACAGGGCTATGCCGGATCGATAGTCGTGCCGGCAGAGCCGGGGTTGGTTAGGCTGTATGAGCGCTTGGGTTATCAGTGTTTTTACAGCGCTAAAGTCCGGGAAATTGCGGCGGAAGGCTACATTCCGGCAGAGAAGGTTTCTTGGGAAGCATATGCTGCTGCCCGGAAATGCCGGATTCCGGGACAGCTCCAACCCGGAAAAGCGCTGTATGCATACCTGTCCGGATTTGGAGAATTCTATCAGACGGAAAACAGTATTTTTGCTTTGAGCAAACAAGGCGACACCCTGTATTTTCAGGAGTTTTTGGGAGAAAGCAGGGAGCTTCCGGGAATTACAGCATCCTTGCAGGCGAAAAAAGCAATTGTCCGTTTTCCAGAGGAAAACACACCTTTTGCCCTTTTTTGCCCCTTTACCGATGTCGAAAAACCGGACTATTTCGCCCTTCCCTTAGATTAACAAAACCATTTGCACCGAAAAAGGGAATGCATAAATGCATTCCCTACAAGGTGTTTGGGTACAAATGGCAGGCACAGAAATGCCCCGGCTCCACTTCCCGTAAGGTGGGGCCGATTTTTTCGCACATCTCCATTTTGTGGGGGCATCGTGTATGAAAAGCACATCCGGAAGGTGGGTTGGCCGGAGAAGGAAGCGCCCCCTGCAGTACAATCCGGCTGCCCTTTTTGCTTGGGTCAGGCACCAAAATTGCGGAAAGCAATGCCTGAGTATAGGGGTGCAGCGGATTTTGGTAAATCTGCTGCGTCTGTCCCTGCTCCACGATTTTGCCCAGATACATCACCGCCACTTGGTGGCAAATATGCTCCACCACAGACAAATCGTGGGAGATAAACAGGTAGGTCAGGCCAAATTCCTTCTGCAAATCCTGCAGTAAATTTACAATCTGTGCCTGCACCGATACATCCAGTGCGGAAACCGGTTCATCGCATACAACAAATTCCGGGTTCAGCGCCAGTGCCCGGGCAATACAAATTCTTTGCCGCTGTCCTCCGGAAAATTCGTGGGGATAGCGGTTTTTGTGATAGCTGTCCAGTCCGCACAGGTTCATAATATGGCTGACGTATTCTGCAAGCTCTTTTTTAGGCACCAGCTTATGCTCCCGGACCGCCTCAGCAATAATCTCGCCCACCGGCATCCGGGGGGACAGACTGGAAAAGGGGTCCTGGAAAATAATTTGCATTTTTGGCCGCAAAGCACGAAGCTGCCGGTGGGGCAGCTTATAAATATCCTGCCCCCGAAAAAGTACCTGCCCGGCCGTTAGATCTCCGCCTAGCCTTAGCAGCATACGCCCGGTGGTGGATTTTCCGCAACCGGATTCTCCCACAAGGCCCAGCGTGGTGCCCTTTTCCACAGAAAAACTGACTCCATCCACAGCTTTAACTACTCCGCTTTTTGTGGAGTAGTATTTTTTTAGGTTCTGCACCTTCACAAGCTCACGCATATCCGGCCTCCTTGTAGCAGCTAACGCTATGGGTAGGACTTAACTGAATTTGGCAGGGATAGTCTCCGTCGCAGGGGGCAAAGGCCTCCTGACACCGGTCCCGGAAATAGCAATGGTAAGGCAGGGAAATAGGGTTCGGTACTTTGCCCTCCAGGGAAAACAGCCGTTCCTGCTTTTTCCCAACCACAGGCTTGGCCTTCATCAGGGATATGGTATAGGGGTGAGCAGGCTGGAAAAAGATCTCCTCCACTGTGCCCTGCTCCACCACCCGTCCGGCGTACATTACCACAACAAAGTCGGACATTCCGGCAACCACCCCTAAATCGTGGGTAATCAGCAAAACACCGCTATCCAGCTCGCTTTTCAAGTTCCGCAACAGCTCCAAAATCTGTGCCTGAATGGTCACATCCAAGGCGGTGGTGGGCTCATCGGCAATCAGTAGTCTGGGCTTGCAGGCAATGGCCATACCAATCATAATCCGTTGCCGCATTCCTCCGGAAAGCTGGTGGGGGTACTGTTTGTAAACCCCGGGGCAGTTGGCAATGCCCACTTGCTGCATAATTTCCAAGGTGCGGTTTCGGATTTCCTCTTTGGTGCGAAACCTGCTGTCGTGGAGCAGAACCGCCTCATCAATTTGCTTGCCCACACAGATAACCGGATTTAGGGCGGTCATGGGCTCCTGAAAAATCATAGACAACGCATTACCCCGGAGGGTTTGCAGTATCTTTTCCGGGGTTTTGGTCAACTCATAGGCAGCGTCTCCCAAATTCAGGCGGATTTGTCCCCCGGTAATCCGCCCTTGAGGTTTTTGTAAAAGCCCCATTACGGAAAGGGATGTGACGCTTTTTCCGCAACCGGATTCCCCCACAAGACCAACCACTTTTCCTTTGGGAACAGAAAAGCTGACACCGTCTACAGATTTGACAACACCGCTATCTGTAAAAAACTGCACCTGCAAATCTTCAATTTCCAGCACATTTTCGGCGTCATTCATTTGGGTAAAATAGTCCACGGAAAAACCCTCCTATCGTTTCATTTTGGGGTCAAAGGCATCCCGTAAGCCGTCCCCTACAAAGTTAAAGCCCAGCACCGCCAGCACCAGGCAAAGTCCTGCCGGAATCCATACAAACCAGTAGGAGGTCAATACATGGACATTGGCAACATCGTTCATAATATTGCCCCAGGAGGCAAAGGGGAATTTTACGCCCAGTCCTAAAAAGGATAATGTGGCTTCCGTCAAAATGGTGGAGCCTAAGCTCATTGTGCAGGTGACAATCAGTTGAGGGACCACATTGGGAAGTAAATGATAAAAAATGCGCCGGGATACCCGTATGCCGCAGGCCTCTGTGGCGGTGATAAATTCCTGTTCCCGCAGGCTGAGAATTTGTCCCCGTACCAACCGGGCAATCCCCGGCCAGCCTAAAAAGCCCAGGGTGAGCATTAAAAACACCATTCGTATTTGGGAGTCTATGCGCATAGCATCCAGGGTTGCGCCTAAGATAATCAATAGTGGCGTGGTGGGGATGCAGTAGAAAATATCCACCAGGCGCATAATCAGATTATCCCAAAAACCGCCGAAATATCCGGCAATCCCACCAAATATCACACCGATGATCCCGGATAACAACACAACCAAAAAGCCGATCACCAAGCTGACCCGACCGCCGTACATCAGTCGTGTCAGCATATCCATTCCGTTTTTATCTGTGCCCAGGGGGTGAAGCCGGGAGGGTGGGTTATAGGAATCCCAAACCCGGGTACGGGTGGCCTCCCGGACAGAATACAGTCCCGGCTGCTGTTTAATCAAAAAGCTTCGCCCTTCCCAAGAAAATTCACTGTTTCCTTCCTCAATGGCTTTTTGGGCGGCTTCCCGGAAGGAACGGTTAAAGCCGCCGCTTACTAAGAGTCTACTGATATGGGCAACAGATTTTTCCTCCAAAAGCACATCGCCGCCGGAAAGATGGTAAAGCGTTTGACGAAAGGTAAAGCTCTGCAGTTGGTTACAGTAGGCGGAAAGCGCCGCCTGCACAAAATCAAAATCCTCCCCGGGGGCGATAATTTCCAGGCTGGCCAGGGCCAAAAGCTTGCCGGACAGAGAAAGGGAATATAAATCCGTTCCCACTTTGGAAATGGTATAGTCATTACCCCGGTAGGAAAAATGGTCAGCATTTCCCAAAAACCGGGCAAATTGTGCCTGCAAAACCGTATCTAAGGGAAAATCCTTGGGGAAGTAAAACCGGTATTCTGTGTTCTCCTGTAGGGCGGCAACTTCTTTTTCCTGGAAGTCCTCCCGATAAAAAACCTGAGACTCACCGTAAGGACTGAATGCGCCCCCTATAAAGGAAAAAAGGAAAAGAAATGTTAAAATTCCCAAACCCACTACCGCCAAACGGTTCCGAAAAAATCGTTTCGCGGTAAGCCGTCCCGGAGAGAGGGCTTTTTCATCCATAATTGCCTCCTAACCGCACCCGGGGGTCTACCAGGGCATAAGAAATATCGGACAGCAGATTTCCCAAGAGGGTCAGTACCGCCAAAAAGGTGAGATAAAACATAGAAAAGGGAATATCCCCGGCAATCATAGCTTGGTATGCAGTGTAGCCAATGCCGGGAATGGCGAACAGTGTTTCTGTAATCAGAGAGCCGGCAAACAGACCGGGAAGACTGCCCCCTACAATGGTTACCAAGGGAATGAGGGTGTTGCGAAAACCGTGAAAAAACACCACTCTGCCCTGCCCCATGCCCTTTGCCCGGGCGGTTCGGATATAGTCGGCGCTGAGCACTTCCAGCATATTCGTCCGCACATAGCGCATCAGAGACCCTACAGACACCACCACCAAGGTGAGAATAGGCAAAACCAAATGCTTTGCCATATCCCAAAATTGCCCCCAGGGGGACAAGCTTTGAAAATTTCGGCCAATGAGTCCGGATAGGTCAAACCATCCTAGTTTTACGCTGAACACCAGCTTCAGCAGCGTGGCAAAGAAGAAAGTGGGCAGAGAGATTCCCAGAAGAGCCCCGGTGGTGATGAGATAATCAGAAGGACGATATTGGTGGGTAGCGGCGTAAATACCCAAAAAAATGGCGATGACCAATTCCAGTGCAAGCGCAATTGTCCCCATAACAAAGGATACGCCGATTACCTGACTAAATTTTTCCGTTACCGGCAGAGCGTACTTCCAGCTATCCCCAAAGTTTCCCCGGAGCATATTCATAAGTTGGACGAAAAAGCCCTCCAAAACACCCTTGTCCAAGCCGTATTGTGCGTTAAGCTGGCTCACCCATTCCTCGTAAGGCTTTGCGCCCGGGGCTTGAGATAGCTGCAGTGCCATGTTTTCCACATAGGAGGCAGGCAGAAAGCGCATCAGCACATAGATAAGAAACATCACCACCAACAAAATTCCTGCAGATATCCCCAAACGCTTACCGATATATTTTGCCACTGCGTTTACCTCATTTCCAGCTTTTCAATATCGTTTTGCCAACCCCAGAAGGTGGTAATATCCGGCGTCAGCGTATCCAGTTGAATACGCTGGGCGGAAAAAAGGAAAACATTTTGTCGCTGATACATAGGAATTTCCACCGCCCAATCCCCGATAATATCCAAGCACTCCCGGTACAGCAGCTTCCGGTAGGTGCGGTCTGTGGATTTCCGGGCCAGAAGAATCAGCTCATCCAAAGCCGTGTCCTTAATAAAATAGGCTTTTTCATTGGAGCTGCCCTGAGAGTGGTAAACCTGATACATATCCGGGTCGCTGGATGCGCCCCAGGCCATCGCAAACAGCTCGGCTGTGCCGGAGTTTACGGCATTGCTCAATTGAGAGAAGTTGGAAATGTCCGTGATAATCAATCGGAAGCCCAGCTCCTGCAGCGCTTCAGAGGCCATGCTCAAAGCCATAAAGGTGGGGTGGTCGCCGGTACCTCCGGCGCCGATCAGCACCTCGTATTCCATAGAAGCGCCTTTCGGTGGAGCAAGGAGCTTACCATCGCCTACTTGATATCCAGCCGCTTCAAAATATCCGAAAGCGGCTTTTTTGGCAGCTTCATAACGCTCTGTAGGGGTCATATCTTTGGTGTAAATAGGAAGTCCGTTCACATCCAGAGAAAAAGCTTCCCGGTAGCCTTCGTCGGTGGACCGGGGGGCGGCCCAGGAGGTGTCGGAGATGGGGTAGTGGATCACATTGGCATACTGGCCGTAATAGGAATCCACTGCTACATCCCGATATACAGAAAGGATTGTTGCCAACGCCTTGCGCAGATTTTTAGAAGCCTCCGACTGGGGCGCACCGTCTACGCATACATTTTTTGCATTAATACCCACATAGCCGTAGCCTAAATTGGATACCATCCGGGTTTCCAAAACCTTACTGTTGCGGTTGGCGTTTTCAATGGCTTTGGCAGTTTCCGGGGAATAGGAGGGGTCGGTAATATCCAGTGTGCCGGCAACCATTCCGGAAACCTTATCTCCATCCTGTCCCTCCTGGAATTGGATATACTTGATTTTAGGCTGTCCTTTCCAGTAGTTTTCATTGGCCTGCAAAGTAACAACGCCGCCGGTATAGCTGATGAATTTATAAGGACCTGCCCCCATAGGCCGGGTAGTGACAGCTCGAACCGAAGATAAATCCCCTTTGGGGAAGCCGAACAGGTTGTTTTGGTAATCGTATAGCGCTTCACTACCATAATAGTGCAAAGGCACGACAGCGGTGGACAAAGAATAAATGGCAGTGGCGGATACCTCTGTCAGCACAATTCGTAACGCATTCTCCCCGGTTTTTTGGATACCGGAGATATTTCTTGCACTGCCCTCCCGGTATTCCGCAAGCCCGGCAATGGGCAGAGAATACAAGGTCATGGTTCCGTCGTAGCTAGGGTCCAAAGGCACATATAAGGAGAAAATCACATCGTCAATGTCTACGGCATGCCCGTCAGAGAATTGTACACCCTCTTTTAAGGTGATATCGTAAAACACAGAGCCGTCCTGATTTTCTGTAACAGAGCAGTTGGCAATGCCCCGGTAGGTGTAGTCGGTGCCGTTATAGGGACGGGTTTCCCCCTCAATACCCTGCAAGATAACAGCGCCCTCCCGGTCTGTGCCTAAAAGGGGCAAATGCACCAAATCCATCACATCTCCCTCGTAAGCGTTGGTATAAAAGAAGGGAGAGAATTTTCCGTCAAAATTTTGAGTGCCTACCACCAAAGTGTCCCGGGTAGGACCTTGAGAGAGCTGTGGCTTTTTGCTGCCGCAGCCGGAAAGTAGAAACACTGCCAAAAGGGCAGATAGAATTTTTAAGGTTCTTTTTTTCATAGTTACACCTCCCAATATAAGCTTAATATGGGACAAAAATATGTTTTTTATCCACAAGAAAATGTAAACGGCCGCCCTTGGGAATAAAAAAGAACTCCAATCTTTCGATTGGAGTTCTTAATAGAATTGTAAGAATTACTTGCCAGCGCCAGCGATCTGTGCGGCAACTTCAGCAGCGAAGTCTTCTTCCTTCTTCTCAATGCCCTCGCCCTTAACATAGTGCAGAGCATCCACGAACTTCACATTGCCGCCCAGCTTCTTAGCAGCGTCAGCAATGTAGCCAGCTACGTCGCCCTTATAGAGATCGGAACGAACGAAGTCCTGCTGCAGCAGGCAGCTTTCCTTGAAGAAAGCAGCGATCTTACCGGCAGCGATCTTTTCCTTAACCTGAGCAGGCTTGCCAGCCATCTTGGGATCGTTGTCCATCAGAGCTACCTGAACAGCCAGCTCCTTGTCCACATCTTCCTGAGGAACCTGAGCCTTGTCCCAGTACTTGGGGTTCATAGCAGCGATCTGCATAGCCACATTCTTGCCGATTTCGGTAGCGTCCACGTCAGCTTCCAGGTTAACCAGAACACCGTGAGTGCCGCCCATGTGCACATAAGCAACGGACTGGTTGGCAGCGAAACGGTCGAAACGGCGAATCTGCATATTCTCGCCAATGGACATAACCAGCTCCTGCATCTTTTCAGTAACAGTCAGGTTGGTGCCGGGGTAGGTGCAAGCCTTCAGAGCTTCCACATCAGCAGGAGCTTCCTTGGCAACGATTTCGGACAGGGACTTAACCAAGTCCATAAACTTGTCAGTCTTAGCAGCGAAGTCGGTCTCGGAGTTAACCTCAATCACAACGCCCACGCCGTCAATGACGGTAGCATAAGCCAGACCCTCAGCAGCAATACGGCCAGCCTTCTTGGCAGCCTTTGCCAGGCCCTTCTCACGGAGCCAGTCAACAGCCTTGTCCATGTCGCCGTCGGTAGCAGTCAGGGCTGCCTTGCAGTCCATCATACCAACGTTGGTCATTTCACGCAGCTTCTTAACATCCAAACCAGTAAAAGCCATTATAATATCCTCCTAATCTTTTGTAGATGGCACCCGGGTTACGGGTGCCATACGGTTTATAAATTACTCAGCCTCAGTAGGTGCAACCTCAGCCTCAACAGCCTCGGCAGCTTCTGCAGTAGCATCCTCACCCTGGCGGCCTTCGATAGCAGCGCTAGCCATAGCAGCAGCAATCAGGCGGATGGCGCGGATAGCGTCATCGTTGCCGGGGATCACGTAATCGATTTCGTCGGGATCGCAGTTGGTATCCACGATAGCTACGATGGGAATATTCAGCTTGCGAGCCTCAGCAATAGCGTTGCGCTCCTTGCGGGGGTCAACAATGAACAGGCAGGCAGGAATCTTCTTCATTTCCTTCACGCCGCCCAGGTACTTCTCCAGCTTCTCGATTTCAGCCTGGTGCTTGATAACTTCCTTCTTGGGAAGCATAGCGAAGGTGCCGTCAGCTTCCATCTTGCGCAGCTGAGCCAAACGGTCAATACGGGTGCGCATGGTGCGGAAGTTGGTCAGCATACCGCCCAGCCAACGGGCGTTGACATAGTAGCCACCGCAACGGGCAGCCTCTTCCTTGATAGCGTCCTGAGCCTGCTTCTTGGTGCCGACAAACAGAACGTTGCCGCCGTTGGCGGAAATCTCACGGACGAAGCTGTAAGCCTCTTCCAGCTTCTTAACGGTCTTCTGCAGGTCGATGATGTAGATACCGTTACGCTCCGTGTAGATGTAGGGAGCCATCTTGGGGTTCCAGCGGCGGGTCTGGTGACCGAAGTGAACACCGGCCTCCAGCAGTTGTTTCATAGATACAACACTCATTTTGGTTTCTCCTTTTGTTTTTTCCTCCACCCCGTTCATTTTACGCAGCCCGCCCTTATGGGCACTGGGGGGGCGTAATCCCCGGGTGTGTGGCGTTAAAATACTACGGAAAAATTTCCGTGCTGAACAATTATATAGGATAGCAAAGAAGAATGCAAGTGTTTTTTCTAAAAAAAGCAAAAAATTTCCACTTTTTAGAAGGGAAACAGGGCTTTTGTCCGGGGAACCCGGAATTCTTCCGGTTTTATGTCCACCAAAATGATGTCCGGACCGATTCGCTTGATACACCGCCAGGGTATCACATAATCGTCCCGGGTGCCCAGCAGTCCCAAATGCCGGCATTTTCCCGGGACGATTATGGCTTGTATCGTGCCGTCACATAGGTCAATGTTGGCGTCGCTGACATAACCCAGCCGCCGACCGTCACACACACAGATAACTTCTTTACAATGCAGGTTTGTAAATCTTGCAGACATACCCAGTCCCCCTTTTACAATAAAGGTATGACCGGAATATAAAAATATGCTAGCTGATATTTTTTCGCAAGGTGCCCAAGGCGCTTTTTTCCAGCCGGGAGACCTGCGCCTGGGAGATGCCAACCATAGCGGCAACCTCCATTTGGGTTTTTCCGCCAACAAATCGCAGGGATAAGATTTCCTGCTCCCGTTTGCCTAAGGCGCGAAAAGCACTGCGCAGAGCAATGTGCTCCATCCAGTTGGTCTCTGTGTTTTTGTTATCCTTTACCTGGTCCATCACCGTTAACGGGTCACCGCCGTCGGCATACACCGGGTCATAAAGGCTCACCGGGGCGCAAACCGCATCCAAAGCCTGACTGACCTGATTAAGAGGCAGGTCCAATTCTTTGGAAATTTCTTCCAGCGTGGGCTCCCGGCCCAACCGAACCAGCATAGCTTCTTTACACTGTAAAACCCGGTAAGCCACATCCCGAATGGACCTGGAGACCCGGATTGCCGAATTGTCCCGTAGGTATCTGCGCACCTCCCCGGCAATCATTGGCACGCCGTAAGTGGAAAATTTTACCATTTTTGTAGGGTCGAAATTATTGATGGCCTTGATAAGACCGATACAGCCTACCTGAAACAAGTCATCAGGATTTTCTCCACGCTTGTCGAAGCGCTGAATCACCGACAGCACAAGACGCAAATTTCCCTCAATCAGCTTTTGCCGTGCTGCCTCGTCTCCTTCCTTTGCTCTGCGCAGCAGCGCATCCATTTCCACTTGGGGCAGTACTTTTAATTTGGCGGTGTTCATACCGGCCAGCTCTACCTTTCCCTGCATGGTGCTCCTCCTGTAAGGCGATAATAGTTTCAGTATTTCCGGTTCAGGAAAAAACATACAGAAAGCGCAAAGGTCTGGCAGCTTCTTTTTTATTTTGGTGCGGGTGTTCAAGAAAGGGCATAAAAAGAAGAAAAAATGAAAATTTGTGAATAACGCACAAATTTTTGGTGCAACCCTGGTGGCAGAACCCCCTTGAATAAGACGACATTCAAAAAACTTCCAACTTTTTCGGGGAATTTGCTTCAAATTCGGAGGGGAAAATGCTATCGACATAACACGAATAAAAGGGTTATTTTTCCGAGTTATTCACTCGTGTATGCAAGGGAACAACCGGGTAAAAACGGGTTCAAAAAGGGAAAATAGCAGTGATTCTATGCAAGTTTTCCACATTATCCACAGACTTATCCACAAGGCGGGCATGCAGAATGAGATATACATTTTAGTTAACATAACTAATTTCACCACCCTTCGACACATTTCCCACTTTTTCCTTCTGTGACACAATGCCGATAGTAAAAAATTGCTGTAGAAAAAAAGACTTGACAAAGGAATTTTACAGACTTTTTCTCTCAAAATGCCGGGGAAAATAAAAAAATAAAAAAAGGTATTGATTTTATTGAAAAGTCAGGTTATAATCAGTAATTGCTAAAAGAATGCAGAACAGGAGGTGTAACTATGCCCAACATTAAGTCCTCTAAGAAGGATGTCATCCGTTCCAAGATTGCTTACGAGAAGAACAAGGCTGACAAGTCTGAGATGAAGACCGTCATCAAGAAGTATGAGGCTGCTCTGGCCGGTGGCGACCGCGCTGCTGCTGAGGTTGCTTATAAGGCTGCTATCCAGACTGTTGACAAGGCTGTCACTAAGGGTATTCTGCACAAGAATACTGCTGCCCGCAAAAAGAGCAGCATGACCCTGCAGCTGAATAAAATGGCCTAATGAGGTTCTCTGAAAATATCGCCCACTGCTATGAAAGCAGTTGGGCGTTTTTTCATATTCTGCCGCCGTGCCTTTTGCCCTGATAGTGCAGAACCGTCGCCTCGGAATACGCTAAGTATGCCTTCGGCGACCTTCTTTCTCTCAGGGCAAAAATCATCGGCGGATTGTCTTAGGTAAAAGGGAGTTTTTCATTTTAATGGACAATTGACAGTTGACAATTGACAATGGTGGTGTCGGCTTTGCCGACTTATGAAAATGATTTGCGGAGCAAATACAATAATTCTCAATTCTCCATTCTCAATTCTCAATTTATATGTTATAATATAGGTATAAAACGAAAGGGGGTGCGATTATGGCAAAGCTTACAGATCCTGTGACCATATTAAAGGGCGTTGGCCCTACCAAGGCAAAGCAGTTTGCCGCCTTAAATATTTTTACCTTGGGTGATTTGATCTGTCATTTTCCCAGAGGCTATGAAGATCGCACCCGGCTTGTGACCATTGACAGATTGCAGCCGGATGTGCCGGCCTGCTTTAAGGCTATGGTGATGGGAACGCCCAGAACAGCCCATATCCGCAAGGGCTTGGATGTGACCAAGATTACAGTGGCGGACCATACTGCCCGGCTGAATTTGACATTTTTTAATCAAAAGTATTCCACAGAGCAGTTGCAATACGGCCAGGAATATATCTTTTATGGGGCGGTTTCCGGGGATTTTATCGGTTATAATATGACAAATCCCGTCTTTGAGGCGGTGTCATCTACTCCTGTGACCACCCGCCGGGTGTTGCCGGTGTATCCTTTGACAGCAGGCTTGAGCAACAGCGCTTTGCTCAAGGCCATTCGTCAGGCGCTGGCTATATGCCCTGTGCCGGAGGAGATTTTGCCCCAAAGCGTCCGTCAGGAATATGGCATATTGCCGGCAGAACGGGCATATTATGCCATCCATGAGCCTAGCTCTATGGAGGAGGCGGAGCTTGCCAAAAAACGGCTGATTTTTGAAGAATTTTTTGTGTTTTCCGCAGGGCTGTCCCTGATGCGCGCTTCCCGGGCAGGCAAGCGAGTCCCTGCCTATCAGAATTTGGATATAACGCCTTTTTATAAAGCCCTTCCCTTTACCCTCACCGGCGCCCAAACAAGAGCCATTGAAGAGATTATTTCGGATTTGGGAAAGGGCACGCCTATGAACCGGCTGGTGCAGGGCGATGTGGGTAGCGGCAAGACGATGGTAGCGGCTGCGGCAGCATACCTGGCAGTGAAAAACGGCAAGCAGGCGGCCATTATGGCTCCCACAGAAATTTTGGCAGAGCAACACTATAAATCTCTGTCCGGATTGCTGACGCCGTTGGGGCTGCGGGTGTGTCTATTGACAGGCTCATTTACCCCAAAGCAAAAAATGAAAATTCGGGAGGAAATCGCCGCCGGACAGTGGGATTTGGTGATTGGCACCCACGCATTGGTTACCGACAGCACAGCGTTTTGTGACTTAGGGCTGGTGGTGGCTGACGAGCAGCACCGCTTCGGCGTTGCCCAGCGCTCCAAGCTTTCGGAGAAAGGGGCGGACCCCCACCTTTTGGTGATGTCTGCCACGCCCATTCCCCGGACGCTGGCGCTTTTGATGTACGGGGATTTGGAGGTTTCTATTTTAGACGAAGCGCCTCCCGGACGGAAGGAAATTCAAAGCTTTTTGCTGGATGAGAGCTATCGGGCTCGGATTAATGCCTTTATCCGCAAGCAGGTGGCACAGGGCAACCAGTGCTATGTGGTATGTCCTGCGGTGGAGGAAAATGGGGAGCTGGATTTGAAGGCTGCCACAGTTTGGGCGGAAACCCTGCAAAAAACTGTCCTCCCGGATTTGCGTGTGGCACTGCTCCACGGACAGATGAAGGGCAGTGAAAAAGAGGAGGTTATGACCGCCTTTTCCAAGGGTCAGGCGGATGTGCTGGTGGCCACCACGGTGATTGAGGTGGGTGTGGATGTGCCCAATGCCTCCTTAATGGTGATTGAGGATGCAGACAGATTTGGCCTTTCCCAACTGCACCAGCTTCGGGGAAGAGTGGGAAGAGGCGATACCCAAAGCTACTGTGTGCTGTTTACCCACAATAAAAACCCGGACACCCTGGCAAGATTGAAGGCGCTGTGCAACACCACAGACGGCTTCAAAATTGCGGAGGAGGACTTGCGCCTGCGTGGCCCCGGAGACTTTTTCGGCTCCCGGCAGTCCGGTTTGCCGGTGTTCCGGGTGGCGAATTTAAGCTGTGATTTGCAAACCTTGAAGCAGGCACAGCAGGCATCCAAGGACTGGATTGAGCAGCAGGGCACAGCGCAAACTCCGGAAAACCTGGCTTTGCGCAGTCGGATAAAGGGCTTATTTGATCGAGCCCAGGGCACAATGAATTAAGAAAGTTACAAGAAATTTCAATTATGGGTTGCAACTTTGCCGAAAATGATGTAAAATAATAGACTGAGAAAACTTGATTTTTGGATACTCGGGATTTTTTGGAGGAAGATATATGAGAAAGCCCATTGTTTTAGTGGTTATGGACGGTGTGGGTAAAGGCGACGGCGGCAGCGGCGATGCAGTTGCTGTAGCAAAGACCCCCACTTTGGATAAATTGCTGGCAACCTGCCCCCATACTTTCCTGAAAGCACACGGCACTGCCGTGGGTCTGCCCTCAGACGAAGATATGGGCAACTCCGAGGTGGGACACAACGCCTTGGGTTGCGGCCAGGTGTACTCTCAGGGTGCAAAGCTGGTGGGAGAGTCTATTGAAAACGGCACTTTGTTTGCTTCTCAGACTTGGAAGGATTTGGTGGATAACGCCCTTTCCGGAAAGGCAATGCACTTTTTGGGCCTTTTATCCGACGGCAATGTGCACTCCAATATCAGCCATTTGATTGCGCTGTTGAAGGCAGCTAAGGCTGCCGGTGTAAAGAAGGCATACTGCCACATCCTGCTGGATGGCCGTGATGTGCCGGCCACCTCTGCGCTGGAGTATGTGGGCCAGTTGGAGGATGTGCTGGCGCAGCTTTGTGGTGAAGGCTATGACTACGCTATTGCTTCCGGCGGCGGCCGTATGCAGGTGACAATGGACCGTTATGAGGCCAACTGGGGCATGGTGGAAGCCGGTTGGCGCACCCATGTGCAGGGAATTGGCCGTCAGTTTGCCTCTGCCAAGGAGGCCGTTGAGACCTACCGTGCAGAGACCGGCTGTATCGACCAGGATTTGCCTGCCTTCGTGGTAGCAAGAGACGGTGCACCTGTGGCAAAGATTGCCAATGGCGACAGCGTGGTGCTGTTTAACTTCCGTGGCGACCGTGCCCAGGAAATTTCCCTGGCCTTTGACCGGAAGGATTTTGATAAGTTTGACCGTGGAGACTATACCGGTGTGAAATTTGCCGGTATGCTTCAGTACGACGGCGATTTGTACATTCCGGAAAATTATCTGGTTCAGCCGCCTGTGATTGAAAATACCCTGACTGAGGTTCTGTGTCAGGCAGGTATCTGTGAGTTTGCCGTGTCCGAGACCCAAAAGTACGGACATGTCACATATTTCTGGAACGGTAACCGTTCCGGCAAGGTGGACGAAAAGCTGGAGGAGTATCTGGAAATCCCCTCGGATGTCATTCCCTTTGAGCAGGCCCCTGCTATGAAGTGCGTGGAGGTTACGTCTGCGCTGGTCGAGGCTATGGAAAGCAAGAAGTTCAGCTTCCTGCGCTGCAACTATCCCAATGGCGATATGGTTGGCCACACCGGTGTTATGGCAGCGGTGGTGGAGTCCATGGAGGCAATGGATCAGTGTCTGCAGAAGGTACTGGATGCTGCTGATCGGCTGGGCTACACCGTGCTGTTCACCGCCGACCACGGCAATGCCGACCAGATGACCGAGGAAAAGAAGGGCAAGGTGTCCGTCCGGACGGCACACTCGTTAAACCCCGTTCCCTTCATCATCTACGATAAGGACAACGACTGGGTTTTGGCAGATGGCGAGTATGGTCTTGCCAATGTAGCGCCCACCGTTGTGGATATGATGGGCTTGACTGCACCTTCCTGCTGGGAAGACAGTATGATTGAAAAGTAAAATACAGGAGGTATAAATTATGGTCTGTCACGATAATGAAAAGGGCAATGTTTGCGTAAGCGCAAGCGTATATACGGATATTGCCGGAACTGCAGCCAGCAATTGCTTCGGTGTGAAGGGTATGGCTGCCCGGTCTGTTTCTGACGGCGTTTACCACCTGCTTCGTAAAGAATCTATGGCAAAGGGTGTCCGTGTGGAATTCCACGAGGACAGCTCCATTTCTATCGATCTGCATATCATTGTGGATGCCGGTGTGAACCTGAATGCGGTTGGCGCATCCATCATTTCCGAGGTGCGCTATGTGGTGAACAAGTGCACCGGTACGGAAGTAAAAGCCGTGAATGTGTATATCGATTCTATGATGTGATTTTAGGAGGATAAGCCTTTGAGACAGACAATGAAAGGCGAAGATTTTCGCCGCTTGGCGATTAGTGCGGCCGCCTCAGTTGAGATTCATAAGCAGGAGCTGAATGACCTGAATGTGTTCCCGGTGCCTGACGGCGATACCGGCACCAATATGTCTATGACCATCAACGCTGCTGCTGCAGATTTGCGCAAGGCAGAAGACCCCACCTTGGAGAAAGCCGCTGCCATTACCGCGTCGGCTATGCTGCGAGGCGCAAGAGGCAACTCCGGTGTGATTTTGTCCCTGCTGTTCCGGGGCATTTCCCGGCGGCTGAAGGGCTGTGAAATTTGTGACGGCGTTTTGTGGGCTGCTGCTTTGCAAGAGGGCGTGGATGCTGCTTATAAGGCAGTTATGAAGCCTGCAGAGGGCACAATTTTGACTGTGGCCCGTTTGGCTGCCGCCGCCGCAACGAAGGCAGCTCAGGAGAATAACCATATTGAGTTTGTGCAGGTTGCGGCTGTGGAGGAAGCCAAGGTGGCGCTGGCAGATACCATTAACCAGAACCCGGTACTGAAGAAGGCCGGTGTGGTGGATGCCGGTGGCAAGGGCTGGCTGTTTGTTATGGAGGCTATGCTCAGCTCCCTGCAGGGAGAGGATGTGGTCATTCCTGCGGGCTACGTTGCCCAGGAAGCCAAGGAGCAGGCGGTGTTTGGGGACATTTCCGACGAGGAAATCACCTTTACCTACTGTACAGAATTTATCATTAACCGGGAAAACGACAATGACCCGGAGAAGCTACGGGCATTTTTGGACGGTTTGGGCGACAGCTTGGTGCTGGTGGACGACGACGAAATCATCAAGGTGCATGTCCATACCAATGACCCCGGCAAGGCGCTTCACGAAGCCATCGAATACGGCTCTTTTGTGACGGTGAAGATTGAAAATATGCGTCTGCAGCACACCGAAAAGGTGATGAGCGAGCAGGAGCTGGCACCTAAGATTGCCGAACCGGAAAAGACCTTTGGTGTTGTGGCGGTTTGTGCCGGTGACGGCCTTGCCGATGTACTGCAGAATTTGGGCGTGGACGGAATTATCTCCGGCGGTCAGACGATGAACCCCTCTACCCAGGACATTTTGGAAGTGGTGAACGCTGTACCTGCGGAGACTGTGTATGTTCTGCCCAATAATAAGAATATCATTATGGCCGCCGAGCAGGTGGATGCGCTCACGCCCAAGCATGTGGTGGTAATTCCCAGTAAGACTGTGCCCCAGGGCATCACTGCGATGCTCAGCTTCAACCCCGATGGCACCGAGGAGGAAAACACGCAGGCATTGACAGAGGCATTGTCCACAGTGGACACTATGCAGATTACCTATGCCGCCCGGAACTCCGATTTTGACGGCTATGACATTCACGAGGGTGACTATCTGGCGATATTTGGCAGCAGTCTGTTCGGAACCAACAAGGATATTAAGGTGCTTTTGAAGGCGCTGGCTGAGAAGGTTCGTGAGGACAACCGGGATTATATCACCATTTATTACGGTGAGGATATTCAGGAAAAGCACGCCCAGAAGGCAGCAGATATGTTCCAGGAAATTTGTCCGGATGCGGAAGTGAATTTGCTTCGTGGCGGACAGCCCGTGTATTACTACCTGATTTCTGCAGAATAAAAATAAGGGCGTACACTCGTAGAGGTACGCCCTTTTGAAATTTGGGAGGAATGGTATGAAAAAGCTTTTGGGCCGGTTTTTGAATTTTTTAAATTATTTATTTTCTCTGAATGTGCCGGTATATGCTTCTCAGGCCAGCTTTTTTATTGCCTTGTCGGTATTTCCTGCTTTGGTGCTTTTGATGAGCCTTCTGCGTTATACCGGACTGGGTGCGGAAAACTTAACGGAAATGCTCCACGGAATCTTGCCTACAGCCTTGATGCCGGCGGCGCAAAAACTCATTTTCAACACCTACCAAAGCACCACCGGCACTGTGGTTTCTCTGTCGGCTTTGATGGCGCTTTGGTCTGCCAGCCGGGGGATTCACGGTCTTGTGACCGGACTTAACTCTATCTACGATGTCCGGGAGAACCGGGGTTATGTTATGACCCGGCTTTTAAGTGTGCTATACACCTTTGTGTTTTTGCTTCTGCTGGTGCTGACACTGGTGCTTCATGTGTTTGGTACCACCATTGTAAGCTGGCTTCCGGTTTCAGAAAGCCCACTGATCCGGTTTTTAGAGGGAATTGTAGACCTGCGGTTTTTCTTGCTTCTTTTTCTGCAAACGGCAGTATTTTGCGTTATGTTTATGGTGCTTCCCAACAAGCGGAACCGTCTGGCAGACTCCTTCCCCGGGGCAGTGCTGGCCTCCATTGGCTGGCTGGTCTTTTCGGACTTGTTTTCCAGATATGTGGAGCATTTTTCCAACCTGTCTGTTGTGTATGGCTCGGTGTATGCCGTGGCGCTGAGTATGCTGTGGCTGTACTTCTGTATGAGCATCGTTTTTTACGGCGGCGCACTCAATCACTATTTGATGGACCAAAAAGATACACAAGGGCCATAAAAATTCAGGATTTGTTTATCTGCAGTTCATAAGATGCTGGTAAGCTTTGTCATAAAAGGGGGCTTTGGGATGTTCGGATATGTGATGGCGAATATGTCGGAGCTGGATAAGCAGCAGAAAAAACGCTATAGCAGTGTCTACTGCGGCATTTGCCGCAGCATCCGGGATTGCTGCGGACAATTTGCCCGTTTGGGACTGAGCTATGATATGGCTTTTTTAGCACTACTACTGATGAGTCTTTATGAGCCGGAGGAGGAATCCGGAAAGCCTGCCTGCGTGCTGCACCCTATGCGCAGCTTTGTGGATAATGAATTTGTTCGTTACAGCGCACAGATGAATGTAGCGCTGATGTACTATAAATGTCTGGACGATGTGTCCGATGAGGGGAACGCTTCTGCCGGGATCATGGCAAGGAGATTGGAAAAGGTTTTGCCGGAAATTGAAAGGGCCTGGCCCAGACAGTGCCGGGCGATTCGAGAAAGCATTGCCCAGTTGACCCGGCTGGAAAAAGAAAATTGCCCCAATCCGGATGAACCGGCTGCCAGTTTTGGCCAACTGATGGCGGAGCTTCTTGTGTACAAGGAGGATATGTGGGCAGCTACCCTACGGGAAATGGGTGCGGCCTTGGGCCGGTATATCTATTTGGCTGATGCGGCGGTGGATTATAAAAAAGACAAAAAGAAAAACGCTTACAATCCCTATTTGGCTATGGGAATGGAGGCGGATTGGCAGCAGTGGGAGCAGTATTTGGTGCTGAGTATGGGCAGATGCACGAAAAGCTATGAGCGTTTGCCTTTGGTGCAGGACAAGAAGCTGCTGGACAATATTCTTTACAGTGGTATTTGGCTGGAATACCGGAGAAGACAGGGAAGAAACGCTTCTTCCCGGGAGGTTTCGTATGATAAATGACCCCTATCAGGTGTTGGGTGTCAGCCCCAATGCCTCGGATGAGGAAATCAAGCAGGCATACAGAAGGCTGGCGAAAAAATACCACCCGGATAGAAACCCCGGAGATGCCGAGGCGGCCAGGAAAATGCAGCAGGTTAATGCCGCCTACGAGCAGATCAAAAATCCGGAGGCATATGAGAGGCAAAACCAGGGCGGTGCTTCTTATGGGGGCTACGGATATAGCCCCTTTGGTGGCGCATGGCAGCGTCAGGGACAAAGTTCAGACCAGTACGCCCAGGCGGCAGAGCAGTATATCCGCTTTGGGATGTATCGGGAGGCAGTCAACCTTCTAAACAGCATACCCCAAAAGAATGCCCGATGGTATTATCTTTCCGCCTTGGCCAATGACGGCTTGGGCAATCAGGTGACGGCTTTGGAGCATATCCGCCGGGCGGTGAGTATGGAGCCGGATAACGGAGAATATTTAATGGCTCTGCGCCAAATCGAGCAGGGTGGCACTGCCTACCGCCGTCAGGCCGGAGCGTTCCGGGGCTTCAACGCCCGGGGCGGCATCTGGCAGCTTTGTCTGTGTTGGGCAGCGCAGCTGTTTTGTTGCCGTGGTCACATCTTCTGTTGTTGACAGATGATTGGCAGTGTGCTACAATACCTAAGACAAATGAATAGCGTTTTCCGTGGCAGATAGGGCGTGTGGCTCTTTCTGCTGAACAAGATAACCGGGTGTGAATCCCGGACGGTACCGCCGCTGTATGTGCTGAAAGCAGGTTTTTGGTGAAAACCGGTCACTGGAGCTTCTCCGGGAAGGCTGACCTGCAGAAAAAGGCTGCAACCCCTTTTTCACGGCATAAGTCAGAAGACCTACGGAAACGTTTTCTTCCGTCCTCTGCGGAATACAGAGGATGCCTTTGACACAGAACAACGGCTGGGACACCAAGCTTGGTGCCTCAGCCTATTTATTTTTCAGGAGGAATATTTTATGAAAAAACTATTTGCAATCATTTTGGCAGCTATGATGCTGCTGAGCTTGTGCGCCTGCACTGCCGCACCTGCGGAGACTACCGCCGATGCTTCTTTTGGGGAAACGACTACCCCCGGCAAGAACTTTACAGTGACGGTGATCCATGGGGACAGTTCCGAAAAGACCTTTACCTATGAGACCGGAGAGAAAATGCTGGGCGTATGTTTGGAAAAAAATGGCCTGATCAGCGCTGAGGGTGCTGATGCCGGTATGTTCCACACGGTGGACGGCGAAAAGGCTGACTGGAATGAAAACCAGAGCTACTGGGCGTTTTACATTGGCGAAGAATATGCTATGACCGGCATTTACGCCACAGAGATCGTCGACGGTGGCGTGTATAAGCTGGTGTACACCATTGGCTAAGCTGACCTTGCGGCAAATTGCTCTGTTTGGCGTTTTGGGGGCACTGACCTTCGGCGCTAAGGTTGCCATGAGCGCACTGCCTAACATTGAACCGGTTTCTCTGATGGTAATGCTGTTTGCCGTAGTATTCGGCTGGAAAGCCTTATATCCCATTTATCTGTATGTGTTCATGGAGATACTGTTATACGGCATCAACTTTTGGAATATTAACTACCTGTATATCTGGACGGTGTTGGCGGTTTTATCAATTTTGATGCGGAAACTGCGACGCCCTTTGTGGTGGGCGACCCTTTCCGGATTATTCGGACTTTCCTTTGGCCTTTTGTGCAGTCCGGTGTATATGGTGGTGATGAAAAGCGCTTCCTACGGAATTCGTTGGTGGATTGCCGGACTTCCCTTTGATGTGACCCACGCCATCGGAAATTTCGTGATTGTGTTGTCCTTGTTTGCACCCTTGAGAAATCTACTGGAGAAGCTCTACCGGAAAACTATCTAAAAAAGCACCAGGTTCATTAGAACCTGGTGCTTTTGTATATTTGGGTAAAATTTGGGAAAAATATTAGTTAGCCTGCTAGGACCTCAGCCTTGACAACGCCGGGATGTTGCCGCAGCTGAACCAAAAACTCCTCCAGGGAAATGGTCAAATCCATAGTCTCTGCGGAAATGGTGACCAAAGCACAGCCGTTGGTGGGCATAATGGAGTTGATGGTGTGAATGTTGGCCTTATACTCTGCAAATACGCTTAAAAGCGTGGAAAGCAGACCCTGCTGGTCCTGCAACATAAACTGGAAGGTTATAATCCGTCCGGTCATCATATTTTGAAAGGGGAGCACTGCATCCCGGTATCTGTAAAAAGCACTGCGGCTGATGTTGGTAAGACGGGTGGCATCGTTGACAGTGGTAGCCTCGCCGGTCTGCAGCAGACGCTTGGCCTCCGCAACCTTCAGGAATATTTCCGGAAGTGCAGATGCTTCGATGATGTAGTATTTGGGTGTGTTTGCCATGGGTCTTACCTCCTGTGTGTTCCTGCAAATGTCTATGCGTCAGGGACAATTGTATCATAGATTCCAAAAAAAGCAAGCCCCGGAAAGGAGATTTTGAAAATTTGTCACTTTTGAAAAAAGCTTTGCCCCCGATTGTGGGGCTTGTAGGCCTTTGGCTGGGTGTAAAGTATCTTTTGCCGGTGGCGCTTCCTTTTTTGGCAGGACTGGCCCTGGCATTTGCGGCAGAGCCTTTTGTCTGCCGGATTTCCGGGAAATTGCCACGGGGGGTGTCTGCAGGGATAGGCGTCAGCGTCACTATGGTGCTTGTGGCGGCGGTGGTGTATTTTGTGGGGGCCGTGGCGGTGAGACAACTGAAAAAGCTGACGACAGTGCTGCCGGACTTGGAAAATACTGCAATGCAAGCCACCCAGGTGGCAGAGGATTTTTTTATAAATCTTTCCCAACGGATGCCGGAGTCGCTTCAGCCGGCTCTGCAACGGACGGTGCTGGATTTTTTTGACGACGGCACTATGCTTTTTCGGCAACTGACCCAGCAGGTCCCCGGTTTTATCGGTACTACGATTACCCGGGTAGGAGATGGGGCAATTGCCGCAGGCACCGGTATTTTGTCGGCTTTTCTTATTTCCTCCCGATTGCCCCAGTTGAAAAAAACCGTGAGGGCCTACCTGCCCCAAAGCTGGCACACCAAAGTAAAACCCACACTGGACCGGGTAAAAAGGGGCCTGGGCGGCTGGCTGAAGGCACAGCTAAAGCTGACCGGCGTTACCTTTTGTATTTTGACGGTGGGATTTGCGGTGCTGCGCATCCCCTATGCCCCGGCGTGGGGGGCTTTGATAGCGCTGGTGGATGCAGTGCCGGTATTGGGCACCGGAACGGTGTTAATCCCCTGGGCAATTATCTGCTTTTTTCGGAAAAATGTCCTGCAGGGCGTAGGGCTTTTGTGTATTTATGGCGGCACTTTTTTGACAAGAGCCGTGTTGGAGCCACGGCTTGTGGGCAAGCACCTGGGGTTGGACCCATTGCTTACCCTGGGTGCTATGTATATGGGTTACTGCTTTTGGGGGATTTGGGGAATGCTGCTGGCACCGATTTTAGCATCGGCGCTGGTCAGTGCCTTCGATAAAGGAGAAACCTTATAAATTTCTGGGGAAATTTGCAACTTCCTATTGTGCAATCCGGGCATTTTTGCTATAATATAGGGAAAATGATATAAATGGATGTGTTATACTTTGAAGTACGGAATTTGGAATGTTGCGCAGCCGCAGATGGATGGAGTAAATCGCTTGGTATCCGGAGGATATCCGCCCCTGACAGCTATGATTTTGGCGGCCCGGGGCATGCAGGAGCCTAAGCAGGCAGATGCTTATTTAGACTGCAACGCCCAGTTGATTGACCCCTTCCGGATGCGGGATATGGACAAGGCGGCAGGCCGGTTGGCGCTGGCGCTTACCCAGGGAGAAAAAATAGCAGTTTTTGGCGACTATGATGTGGACGGCATTACTGCCACCTGCCTTCTGACAGAGTTTATCCGTTCCTTAGGGGGCGACTGTGTGCCGTATATCCCCGGACGGCTGGAGGAGGGCTATGGCCTGAATCCTATTGCCATCGAACAGCTCCATAAAGAAGGCGTCAAGCTGATTGTTACCGTGGACTGTGGAATTACCGCAATCAGCGAGGCGCAGCTTTGCAAGCAACTGGGGATTGATTTGGTGATTACCGATCACCACGAGTGTAAGGATGTTTTGCCGGAGGCAGTTGCGGTGGTAGATCCCCACCGCCCGGACTGTGCATACCCGCATAATGAGCTGTCCGGTGTAGGCGTGGCCTTTAAGCTGGCAAGTGCCCTGTGTGGCAGTCAGAAAGAGGTGCTGGAGCGCTATTCGGATATGGTCTGCTTGGGCACGGTGGCAGATGTGATGCTTTTGCAGGGAGAAAACCGGGTCTTTGTGTCCCGGGGCCTGGAGGCGTTGCGCCATTCTCACCGACCCGGCGTTTTGGCGCTCATGGAGCAGGCAGGCTGTGACAAGGAGACCTTGACAGCCTCCACAGTGGGCTATACCTTGGCACCTCGGATCAATGCCGCCGGCCGAATGGGGCAAATTGATTTGGCAGTGAACCTGTTTTTAACCAAAGACCCTCAGGAGGGTCTTGAGCTGGCTAAGGCCTTGTGTGACCTGAATAAGCAGCGCCAGGGCGTGGAAGCGGAGATTTACCAGCAGGTAGTGGATATGCTGCCCCAGGGAGAGATGCCGGACGCCATTGTGCTGGCAGACGAGACCTGGCATCAGGGCGTTGTGGGCATTGTTGCCAGCCGGATTGCGGAGGAATACTGCTGTCCCACCTTCCTGATTTGTCTGGACGGGGACCACGGAAAAGCCAGCTCCCGTAGCTATGGCGGTTTTAACCTGTTTGCGTCCCTTACCACCCTTTCTTATTTGCTGGAAAGCTACGGCGGCCATGAGCTGGCGGCTGGCTTTACCATTGGCAGAAACCAAATCAGTGCCTTCCGGGAAAAAATCGGCGAATTGGCAAGAGAGTTTTATCGAGATGATACACCCCGTACCGTTTTGGATGCAGACTGCATCATCCCGCCGGAGATGCTGACGCTACATAATGTGGAGACCCTTTCCCGGCTGGAGCCCTGTGGCAGTGGCTGTCCCAAGCCGGTGCTGGTTATGGAGAATTTGACTGTGGAGCGTGTTAGCCCGGTGGGTGGCGGACGGCATTTGCGCATGCGGCTAAGCACCCCGCGCTACAGCTTCCAGGCGATATGGTTCTGCGCCGATATGCAGACTGCAGATGTGCAGGTTGGGGATGTTGTGGATGTGGCCTTTGCGCCCCAAATCAATGAGTACCGGGGCGAGCGCTCTGTGCAGATGAATGTGCTGGATATCCGTCCCCACTGTGAGGCAGAATGCTCTATGGAAACCGGGGCGTACCATGCACTGCGCTTTGGCGGACTGACGCCGGAAACTGCCGAAGGACTGCTCCCGGACAGAAATACATTGGGTACGGTATGGCGTTATTTTGCGCAGGTACCCGGTGGTTATTTGGAAGAAAATCCTGCCTGTCTTTGCCGGAAAATTGTCCGGCAGACCGGACAGCCTTTGAGCTTGGAAAAGCTTCTGACCTGTGTGGATATTTTCACAGATGTGGGACTTTTGCAAACCGAACGGCTACATAAACACATTACCATCCGCCTGGTTCCCACCCAGGAAAAGGCAGATTTAACCCAGAGTCGTACCATGCGTCGGTTGTCGGCTGTGAAAGAGAGTTAAAAATGGAAAGCTTTGAAGAACATTACGAGGCACTGGAAAAGGCCTTACAAAAGCATATGCCCGGCAAAGACCTGACCCTTGTGGAGCAGGCCATTGCCTATGCCCAGAATAAGCACAAGGAGCAAAAGCGGAAGGACGGCTCCCCCTACATTATCCACCCGTTGGCAGTTGCCCAAATTGTGGCGGAGATGGGGTTGGACACCGATGCGGTGCTGGGCGCCCTTCTTCACGATTGCATTGAAGATACCGATGCTTCCTTTGAGGACATTGCCAAACGCTTTGGCACGGTAACGGCAGAGCTGGTGGAGGGAGTCACCAAGCTGACCCGGGCAAATTTCTCTTCCTCGGAAGAGCAGCAGATGGAAAATCTGCGAAAAATGTTTATGGCGATGTCCAAGGATATCCGTGTAGTGCTCATTAAGATTGCAGACCGGCTGCATAATATGCGCACCATGCAGTATCAGACCCCGGCAAAGCAAATCCAGAAGTGCCGGGAAACCATGGATATTTATGCGCCTTTGGCCCACCGTCTTGGTATGCAGAAGATGAAGTGGGAGCTGGAGGATATTGCACTGCGGTACTTAGACCCTGCCGGCTATGAAAACCTGATGTCCTTCTTGCAGGCCCATAAGGAGCAGGATGAGGCGTTTATGCACGCTATTCAGGAGAAGATTACGGGCCGTTTGACGGATATGGGCATCCACGGCACGACCTACGGCCGGATTAAGCACGTGTACTCCATTTACCGGAAGATGCAGCAGCAGGGCAAAAGCCTGGAAGAAATGTACGATATTTATGCCTTCCGGGTGGTGGTGGACACGATCCCCGACTGTTATAATGTGCTGGGTCATATCCACGATCTGTTTAATCTGGTGCCAGGGCGTTTTAAGGACTATATCTCCAACACGAAGCCTAATATGTACCAAAGACTGCACACCACGGTGATTGGTAGGCAGGGCATTCCTTTTGAGGTGCAAATCCGTACCTGGGAGATGCATCAGACTGCTGAGTACGGTATTGCGGCCCACTGGAAATACAAGCAGGGCGCCGGTGCCGGAGAGGAAAAGGATTTTGAGTGGGTGCGCCGCCTGCTGGAAAGCCAGCAGGATACCGACGCAGAGGACTATGTGAACTCTTTGAAAATCGATATGTTCGATGACGAGGTGTTCGTCTTTACTCCCAAGGGTAAAATTGTGTCCCTGCCTGCCGGCTCTACCCCCATTGACTTTGCCTATGCCATCCACTCCGGCGTGGGCAACTCTATGACCGGCGCTAAGGTAAACAACCGGATGGTAAACATTGATACCACCTTGAAAAACGGCGATATTGTGGAGGTCATTACCTCCAAAGCCGCAAAGGGCCCCAGCCGGGACTGGCTGAATATTTGTCAGTCCAACCAAGCCCGGACAAAAATCAAGCAGTGGTTTAAGAAGGAAAAACGGGAAGAAAATATTGTCCACGGCAGAGCAAGCTTTGAAGGTGAAATGAAGCGTCTGATGCTTCCGCTTCCGGAAAAAATGGAAGAGGATCTGCAAAAGAGCTTACTTAAGAAGCTGGCCTTTGATAGCTGGGACGATATGTATGCCGCCATCGGCTATGGCGGACTGACTGCTGTGAAGGCAGTGGGCAGAATCCGTGATGATATTAACCGTGCCACCAAGGTGGTACAGCAGGCCCAAAATGTTAATCCTCTGCGCACCAGCCCAGATGCTGAAATAGGAAAACGCAACCGCCACGCAGTAAACGGCGTGATTGTAGAGGATATTGACTCCTGTATGATTAAATTCAGTAAATGCTGTGCTCCGGTGCCGGGAGATGCCATTGTGGGCTTTATCACCAAAGGCTTTGGCGTATCTATCCACCGGGTGGACTGTCCCAATACCATCGGTATGCACGACCCGGAGCAGGCTGCCCGTTGGGTGCGTGTACGCTGGGATAATGTGGAGGAACAGCCCTTTGAAACCACCCTGGAGCTGGACTGCCTGACCCGAGAGGGCTTGCTTTTGGATGTGGCTATGGTAATGACTGCCGCACGGGTCCGGGTTAAGGAGCTTTACGGCAAGGATGTGCCCGGTGGACACAGTGTGTTTACTGTGCGGTTTGAAGTGAAAAATGTGGCGGAACTGGAGACCATCCGCAACCGGCTTTTGAATATCCGGGATGTGTTAGGCTCCCGCCGTGGACAGAATTAAGTGGAGAAGCACATATGAGAGCTGTTTTGACAAGGGTAAAATCCGCCTCCGTGGAAATTGACGGGGAGATTGTGGGGAAAATCGGTCAGGGCTTTTTAATCCTGCTGGGCGTAGGTCCGGAGGATACGGAAGAAACCTGCCGCTACCTGGCAGAAAAGGCCCTGGGACTGCGGATTTTTGAAGACGAAAACCAGAAGATGAATTTAAGCCTTGCAGATGTGGGAGGGCAGGTGCTGGTGGTCAGCCAGTTTACGCTGTACGGCAATTGCCGGAAGGGTCGCCGTCCCAGCTTTGCCGAGGCGGCCAATCCGGAGCTGGGTAACCGGCTGTATGAGCAGTTTTTATCAGAGTGTGAGGCGCTGGGATATCCACCTCAGCACGGAAGATTTGGCGCGGATATGCAGGTGTCCTCCGTTAATGACGGCCCGGTCACTTTGATTTTGGACACAAAGCAGCTAATGGAAACACCCAGGAGATAACCATGGAAATCAAAGTTTTACAATTAGGGATGTTGCAGACCAATTGTTATTTGGCCTGGGGCGAGGAAAAGACTTGTGTGGTCATTGACCCCGGTGACGAGGCTTACCGGGTACAGCAGGCGCTGTCGCAAATGGGAAAGACTCCGGCAGCCATTTTGCTTACCCACGGGCATTTTGACCACATCGGCGGCGTAAAGGATTTGGCTGCGGAGTATAGTTGCCCGGTGTATCTATGCCCGGAGGATTTGGTTTTGCCGCCGATGATGACTGCCGGAGAAATCTATTACACCCACACCTACGGTGAGGGGGACAGCCTTTCTTTGGCAGGGTTGACCATTCAGGTGCTGCACACCCCCGGTCACACTCCCGGCAGTGTGTGCTTGCAGTGTGAAGGGGAATTGTTTACGGGAGACACTTTGTTTGCCGGGTCCATCGGACGGACAGATTTTCCCGGCAGCAGCCCCCGGGATATGGAAAAATCCTTGGAGCGATTGAAAGGAATTTCCAAAAATTACCGGATTTTTCCCGGTCACGGCGAAAGCAGTACATTAGACGAGGAACGACGGACAAATCCGTTTTTGTAAGAAGCTATGCAGGTGATTTTACAAGGTCATGAGGACCGTTATGCGGTGGAACAGTTGGCAATGTCTTTGTTCGGTGTAGATAATCGGGCAGAGGTGGTGTCTACGCTGTTCCGGGGCAAAACCTGGCTCACGGCGGTGACAGTGGTTACAATCGGCGGTAAAAACAGTCGGGCAAGCCGTCGTCTGCAGACCGCAAAAGAGGATGTGCCTCTGCGCCGTCGGATTTTACAGCAGAGCCTGTATTTGGCGGCTTTGCCATTATTGGAAAGCGTCCCGGCTTGGGGTGCTTTGGCAGGTGTGCGTCCTACGAAAATTACAACCAAACACCTCTTGCAGGGAAATTCGGAGAAATCTGCGCATACACTGCTCAAAGAGGTGTACTTTGTAACGCCGCCCCGGCGGGAACTGGCGGTGGATTGCTCCCGGTCTACGGTGCGAGCACAGCAGAAGCTGGAAAAGGGCGACATTTCCTTGTATGTGGGCATACCTTTCTGCCCCACAAGATGTGCCTATTGTAGCTTTGTCAGCCGTAGTGTGGGAAAACGGACAGAGCTGTTAGAGCCCTATTTGAAGGCGCTCTATCGGGAGATTGAAAAAACCGGAGAGCTGATGAAGGCTTCCGGAAAGCATGTCAGAAGTCTGTATATCGGCGGCGGTACGCCCACTACCCTGTCTTCAAACCAAATGGCGCAGCTTTTGGACAAAATCCATAAGACTTTTGATATGTCCCGGTGCCTGGAGTTTACCGTCGAGGGTGGCCGTCCGGATACGCTGGATGCAGAAAAGCTCAAAACGATTTTTGACCACGGAGCAGACCGAATGAGCATCAATCCTCAATCTATGGTGGACAGTGTGCTTCGTGCCAGTGGAAGACCCCATACAGCCCAGGATGTGCTGCAAAGCTACCGGCAGGCGGTGGAAGCTGGTTTCCGGGATATCAATATGGATTTGATTGCCGGGCTTCCTACGGATACTGTGGAGGGCTTTTGCCGGTCGCTGGATACGGTGGCAAGCTTAAATCCTTCCAACATAACTGTACATACCCTGGCGCTGAAAAAGGGCGCAGACCTATTTGAAAAACAGGTCAGTTTGCCCGACGCGGTCGCAGTGGCGCAAATGGTGGACTATGCCAATGAAACGCTGCGGCGTTTGGGCTACAAGCCCTATTATCTGTACCGGCAGAAGTATATGTCCGGAAGCTTTGAAAATGTAGGCTGGAGCCGGGATGACCGGGATTGTCTTTATAATATCTATATGATGGAGGAACTGCATAGCATCATCTCCCTAGGCGGTGGCGGTATGAACAAGGTCAATCTGCGGTCGGGCAGATTGGAACGGTTCCATAATCCCAAATTTCCGGAGCAGTATATGGAACAAATCGACAGTGTATTAGAGCAAAAGGAAGATCTGTTTGCTCTTTTGTAAGGATACCATAACGGGGGATATAGAACGTGGATACATTGATTTCCAATGTCACTTTGGTGACGATGAATGAAAAACTGGATGTGCTGTTTGGTGCATACTTAGGGGTAAAGCAAGGCAAAATAGCCTATATTGGCAAGGAGCCCCCCCAGGAACAGCCCCAAACCATCATTGACGGCACCGGTATGGTGGCGATGCCCGGCTTTGTCAATTGCCATACCCATTTGGGAACGACGGCGCTTCGCAGTCTGAGCGACGATGCTTCCCGGGCAGAAGCTTTGGAACAACAATTAAATTTGCAGGATAAGCTGGATGAGCGCAGTGCCAGAGCCAGTGCGCTATTGGGCATTGCCGAATGCTTGCGTTTTGGCATTACTTCCGTATCTGACCTGTATTATTATCCGGAGGCGACGGCGCAGGCGGTGGCACAAAGCGGCATCAAGGCCAATCTGGCACTGTCGTCCTATCGGTTTATTGACCAAAACGAGGACTTTGACTTTGAAGAAGACGAGCAGTGCCAGGAGCAGTGCCGGGTGTATGACAAATGGAACGGCTTTGATGATGGACGCATTCGTATCGATGCCGGCTTGTATGCCCAGTACACCAGTAACTATAAGCTGTGGGAGGGCCTTTCTGCCTGGGCACGGGAGAAAAATATCGGCTTGCAGCTGCATTTGGCAGAGACCGCCCAGGAGACAGAGGACTGTCTGGACAGAACCGGTTTAGGCACAGCAGAGCTGCTGGACAGCCATAACCTGTTTGTCCCCGGTACAATGGCTGCCGGCTGTGTGGCGTTGAGCGAAGAGGAGCGCCGCCTTTTGGGCAAGCGGAAGGTGTCTGCTGTGGCAACCCCGGTGGCCTATGCCAAGGCAGGACAGCCTACGACTCCCATATTGGCCAGCGTGAAGGCAGGAATGAATGTGGCGCTGGGCACCGGCGGTGCCAATGAGTGCGGCAATTTAGATATGTTTGAGGTTATGCGCTGGGCGGCTATGGAGGCAAGGGTCTCCGGCGGCGATGCCAATACGATGCCGTCGTCTGCGGTGCTGATGATGGCAACCACCTGCGGCGCCCGTGCCCAGGGCCGGGAAGACAGTGCCGGTATGCTGAAGGTGGGAATGGATGCAGACCTGATTCTGGTGGATTTTACCGCACCCCACCTGATGCCCTGCCACGATGTGATGAATGCGCTGGTGTTTTCCGCCAAGGGCGGCGATGTGGCGCTGACAATGGTTCAGGGAAAGGTACTGTACCAAAACGGCACTTTCCCCACCTTGGATTTAGGCACAGTGGTGCAGGAAATGATGGAGTATGTCATCCCTCGCCTGATGGAGAATAAGGAGTAAGCAATGTCCGATAATACAAAAAAACAAACCTTTCTCCACGGAGCAGCTTTGCTGGCAATGGCCACTGCCGTGGTAAAGGTGATTGGCGCTTTCTATAAAATCCCCTTAAAGGGGATTATCGGAGACCAGGGCTACGGCTATTTTATCACCGCCTACGATGTGTACTCGGTGTTGCTTCTGATTTCCACAGCCGGTCTGCCGGTGGCAATGAGCCGGATGATTAGCCAGGCCAATGCCTTGGGTAACTACAACCAGGTGCGGCGGGTGTATAAAACCGCCCGGGGTATTTTCCTGGGATTGGGCATTTTCAGCAGCTTATTTATGGTGTTGGGCAGCAATTGGCTGGCAAATGAGGTGCTGATGCAGCCCAATGCGGCCTATGCTATTGCGGCATTAGGTCCCTGCGCTTTGTTTATGGGCTTGATTTCTACTTTCCGGGGCTTTTTCCAGGGTCACGGAAATATGCGACCTACCTCCAACAGTCAGGTGCTGGAGGCGGCCGTCAAGCTGGCGGTGGGCTTGGGTTTGGCCTGGATTTTAATGGGTCAGTTTCAAAGCGTTCCCGTGGCTGCTGCCGGTGCAATTTTTGGTGTTACCTTTAGCTGCTTGGTCAGTGCTGTGTTCCTTTACGGAAAATTCCGCCCGGCCTACCGGGAGATGCCGGCAGGAGGCGGAGAGGCTTTGTCCTACAGAGCCACCGCCAAAAGCTTGTTGACGATTGCAATACCGATCACCATCGGTTCGGCAGGACTGCAGCTTTTGACGGTGTTGGAGCAGAAGCTTTATATGGGTCAGCTTTTGACCTCCTGCGGATTTTCTCAGGATACGGCAGATACCATGAAGGGCATCTACTCTATGACAATGACCATCTACAATATGCCCTGCGCCTTCATTGTGCCCATCGCCATCAGCGTTATCCCGGCGATTACCAATCATCTGACGCTGAATAATGATAAAGGTGTCCGGGAAACAGAGGAGTCTGCTGCCCGAATTGCAGGACTGATCAGTATGCCCTGTGCAGTGGGCTTGGGGTTGCTGGCAGAGCCCATTGTGGCGCTTTTGGGTGGCTATACCGGCGAAAAACTGGTGCTGGCAGCGAATTTAATGCGCATTTTGTCCCTGTGCGTATTTTTGTACGCCATCATCCAGTACACCAATGCCTTAATGCAGGCCCACGGCTATGCGTATGTTCCCGTGGTGAATATGCTCTTGGCCGGTGTGGTCAAGCTGGGTGTGGTGTACTTGCTCACCGGAAATCCCCAACTGGGCATTTTAGGAGCGCCTATAGGCTCGGTGCTGGGCTACACAGCCATTGCGGCTATGAATTTGCTGTCCATATCCCGGGTGGTTCCCCAAAAACCGGCGCTGCTCAAGAACCTGCTGCGGCCGGTTCTGCCTGCGGTAATTATGGGTTTGTCCGTCTATGGCGTACATCGCCTGGCAGTTTATCTTCTGGGGACGGACGGAAGCCGCATTATCCTTTGCGGAGTGCCGATTGCAGTAGGTGTTGCAGTGTACCTGGTGGCAGTGGTGCTGTTTAAGGCCATTACCCGTGAAGATTGCCAGTTGCTTCCCAAAGGCGACAAGATTGCAAAAATGTTGAAATTGTAAGGGTTTTTCGTGTTTTGGCTGAAATTCTTTATGATTATATTGTAATTTTTAACAAAAATTGTCAAAAATACTTGCAATTTTTAAACAAATGTGATACGATAAAATCCCAATATATAAATTACTAAGAAATGAGGATAATTATTATGAACAAGACTGAACTCATCGCAGCAGTTGCCGAGAAGACCGGTATGACCAAGAAGGACGCAGAGCGCGTCATCAATGCTACTCTGGAAACCCTGACTGCCAGCCTGGTCGCTGGTGACAAGGTTCAGATTTCCGGCTTCGGCATTTTCGAGGTGAAGGCTCGCGAGGCTCGCGTAGGCCGCAACCCCCGCACCAAGGAGACCATTCAGATTCCCGCTACCCGTCTGCCCGCTTTCAAGGCCAGCAAGGCTCTGAAGGACGCTGTCGCCAAGTAAGGAGCATTTCCTATGCGTCTTGATAAGTATCTGAAGGTGTCCCGTTTGATTAAGCGTCGGACGGTGGCAAACGAAGCCTGTGACAATGGCCGTATCAGTGTCAACGGCAGAGTGGTCAAGGCCAGCTACGAGGTCAAGACGGGCGACCGAATAGAAATCGCTATGGGCACAAGAACTGTGGCGGTGGAAGTAGTCCAGGTGGCAGATAATGTCCGCAAGGACGATGCCGGGGCTATGTATAAAGAAGTCTAATAAAAAGCACACAGCCAAAGGCTGTGTGCTTTTTCTACCACTTTTATGCCCGGATGATAGGGGGCTTGGGGTCTGTAATATCGAAAGGCTTTGGTGTAGGCTCTTCCTTCTTCTCTTTTTCCATACGCTTGTCCCTCCCAAAATATTTTTGGCAAAAAACTGCGGATTATGCTTGAAACAAGGCTTTTTTGTGGTAAGATTAAAAACAGCAAGGAAATTTTATAGGAAAGTATATTTTCAGAACAGAACACCCGGTCCCGGGGAAAGGCGCAGAATAAAAAATGTTCCCTTTTTTGGGGATTTGTGGTACAATACCAAAGATAAAGAGTAAAGGAGATACCTTGATATGAAAGCATTGATTTGGGGCGCCAATGGCGCAATGGGAAAATTGATTGACGGACTTTTGGGCGAGGAAACTGCCGCCCGGGTCAGCGTGGACGGAGAGAACGGAGTTGCCCGCACTTTTCAGGAGTTAGGTCCGGTGGAGGCAGATGTGGTGATTGACTTTTCTCACCACAGTGCGGTTGCCGATGTGCTGGCCTGTGCCCGTGGCTTGGGTTGCGCTGCCGTGATTGGCACTACCGGCCATACCCGGGAGGAAAAACAACTGATTTATGAAGCGGCGGAACATATCCCTGTGTTTTTTAGCGGCAATATGAGCTTGGGCATCGCTGTGTTATGTAAACTTGCAAAGCAAGCGGCTGCCTGCTTCCCGGAAGCGGATATTGAGATTGTGGAAATTCATCATAACCGGAAGGTGGACGCCCCCTCCGGAACGGCAAAAATGTTGTTTCAGGCGGTGAAGGAAGCCCGTCCGGAGCTTTACGAGCATTGCGGCAGAGCCGGAGAGGGAAAGCGCCAGCCCGGCGAGGTGGGTATTTCCTCCCTGCGGATGGGTAATGTGGTGGGCGTTCACGAGGTGCACATCACCACTGCGAACCAGTCCCTGACCCTGCGCCACGAAGCCGGCAGCCGGGAAATGCTTGCCCAGGGTGCGGTGGATGCCGCCCGGTTTATGGTGGGCAAGAAACCCGGTCTGTATGCGATGGACCAGCTTTTGGAGGGTAAATTTTAAGAAAAAATACCCTTCCAAGGCTTCCGGCGTCAGCCAAGATTAACTATGAAGGAAAACGAAGGAAATCCTGCAAGAATGACAAAAAATGGCGGAAAAGCCCCTATTTAGCAAGTTGCATATGAAAGTGCACTCTTTCTAACTTGCATTTTGTGACATTTTTTAGCAAAAAATTGTTGCAGAAAGGATGCTCGCTTGCTATAATAGAACATAATTATTTCTTGGAGGCGCATCCTTATGAATTATATTGATGAAATCAAGGCTCGGGTGGCTGAGCAAAATCCGTGCATGCCGGAATTCCACCAGGCTGTAGAAGAGGTTTTGGAGTCATTGCGCCCGGTTATTGAGCGCAATGAGGAAACCTACCGGAAGAATGCTCTTTTGGAGCGTTTGACCACTCCTGAACGAGTGATTATGTTCCGTGTTCCCTGGGTGGATGACCAGGGTCAGGCCCATGTGAATAACGGCTACCGTATTCAGTTCAACGGTGCCATTGGCCCTTACAAGGGCGGTCTGCGGTTCCACCCCACGGTAAACCTGAGCGTTATGAAGTTTTTGAGCTTTGAGCAGAATTTTAAGAACTCCCTCACCGGCCTGCCTATGGGTGGTGCCAAGGGCGGCAGTGATTTTGACCCCAAGGGTAAGTCCGACCAGGAGGTTATGCGCTTCTGCCAGAGCTTTATGACGGAACTGTCCCGCTACATCGGCCCGGATACCGATGTGCCTGCCGGCGACATCGGTGTAGGCGCCCGGGAAATCGGCTATCTCTTTGGCCAGTACCGCCGTATGCGTGGCGCCTATGTGGGTGGCGTGCTCACCGGCAAGGGCCTGAGCTACGGTGGCTCTCTGGGGCGTACCCAGGCAACCGGCTATGGCCTGCTGTACCTAACTGACGAACTTCTTAAGTGTAATGGCAAGACCCTGAAGGGTCAGACTGTGGCAGTTTCCGGCGCTGGTAATGTGGCTATCTATGCCATTGAGAAGGCTTGGGCGCTGGGTGCAAAGCCTGTGACCTGTTCCGACTCCGCCGGCTGGATTTATGATCCCGACGGCATTGATGTGGCAATTTTGAAGGATGTGAAGGAAGTCAAGCGTGCAAGACTGACCGAGTATGCCAAGGCCCGTCCCAATGCCCAGTACCACGAGGGCAAAGGCGTTTGGACTGTGAAATGCGATGTGGCGCTGCCCTGTGCAACGCAGAACGAGTTGCTCATCGACGATGCTAAGGCTCTGGTGGCCAACGGCTGCTTCTGCGTCTGTGAAGGCGCCAATATGCCCACCTCTTTGGAGGCTACCAAGTACCTGCAGGCCAACGGCGTGCTGTTCTGCCCCGGCAAGGCTTCCAATGCCGGCGGTGTTGCTGTGTCCGGTCTGGAAATGTGCCAGAACTCCGAGCGCCGCAGCTGGAGCGAGGAGGAAGTGGACGAAATGCTGCAGAAGATTATGGTCAACATTTTCCACAACCTGGACGACGCTGCCAAGGAGTATGGTATGGAGGGCAACTATGTTGCCGGCGCCAACATTGCAGGCTTCCTGAAGGTTGCTGATGCAATGCTTCAGCAGGGCGTGGTGTAAGAAATATAAAAAACACCTTCCGTTTTGGAAGGTGTTTTTTCTTTGGGAAAGTGGACTTGCAGGCCTTCATAAAGTCTTTTATGGAGGTGATGGCGATGCTCGCCGCCGTTTGGCTGATGCTTAGCGGACTAATGTACTCACTGCAGCTTTCCACCGGCTCGTTCCCCAAGCCCTTAACCGCCCGGGAGGAGGCACACTATCTAAAGCTTAGCGCCCAGGGGGATATGCAGGCCCGGAACATTCTCATTGAGCGCAACCTGCGTTTGGTTGCCCATATTATGAAAAAATACTATGCCCAAACTGCCGACCAGGAGGATTTGATTTCTATTGGCACCATAGGACTTATCAAGGGTGTCACCACCTTTGATATGACCAAGGGAGCAAGGTTGGCTACTTACGCTGCAAGATGTGTAGAAAATGCTATCTATACCTGAATGACACATCACACTCCTTTCGTGTGCCAAATTAAAATTTACGGTATCCTCCGCGCCACGGAGGACGATGTGAACATCATCGTCCCCTGTGGCATCGTTGTATTTTACATAAATGAAACTAACAATCTTCTTTACCAGTTCGATTGTCTGTTCATAGGTTGCAATCTGCATTAGGCGAGGGAATGTCTCAATAGCGGTCTTGGTTCGCTCAATTTCTTCGATAGTATATGCACCATCGTTTAATTGCTCGTTAAGTGTCGCTATTCTGCCTGTGAGGTCGTTTCTCTTCTCCTGTAAGGCGTGAATATCATCCCAAATCAGTTGCTTGTCGTCGGCAGTCAGGCCGCTTTCTCGCAAGTTTGCCATTTGCACGGCAATGCCCGATTTAATTTTATCAAGTTCCTTTTCAAGTCCCTTGATTTCCTTTTCTTCCTCGCGCTGTGCTTTCAGCAGTTCTTCACGATAATTCTGCAGTTTTGCATAGTAGGCATCGTCGGGGCAGTTCATATGACAGATAGTGTCAATAATGTACTGGTCCAACTCGTTGCCGTTGATGTCCTTACTTGTGCAGCCGAATCTATCTTCCATTCGTTTGCGACAGCGGTAGTTAAATCGCAAGTCGCCCGACTTGGTGTAGCGGTTGGACAAGGTTTTGACATTCATTCGCTCACCGCATACGGGGCACTTGATAAGACCACTCAACACAGACTTGGAGGCCTGCTTGGGGCGGTCGTACTTATCTACATTCTGCTTGAGCAGTTTCTGCACCCTTATCCAGTCAAAACCGCTAATAATGCCCTTGTGCTCGCCTACGGCAACAATCCACTCGCTGATGGGCTTGATGTCGGTTATTTGGGTGAACTTGGGCTCAAGCAGGGTCGAGTCGTCTTTCTTCTCCTTTTTCTGGTCCGTCTTGTTATAGACCATCAGGCCGTGTTCGCCGTCAAACTCGCTGTCCTCGGCATAAATTGTCTCGCAGAACTCGGAGAAGTAGTCGAGGGCGTCTTTGTCGGCAATGCAGTACACGGGGTTGCGGAGAATGGTTTTGACGCTCGTTCTTGTGTGCTTTTTGCCGTTTCGGGTGAGTATGCCGTTGTCGTTGAGATAGTCCCGAACTGCATTCATAGACTTGCAGTCAAGATACATTTGGAAAATCTGCTTGACAGTCTGCAGCTCACTCTGCACGGGCTCCAAGTGGTTTTTTGTGCTTTTTCTGCCCCGAATGGTGATATTCTCCTTTTTGGACACGAAGCCCAAGGGAGTTGTGCCGCCGAGCCAGCGACCCTCTTTTGCCAGTTCGTGCAGATTGTCCGAAATACGTTCGGCAATGATGTTTCGCTCGAACTCGCTGATGACCGAGAGCAGTTGCAAAATCATAGTTGACTGGGCAGTCAGATTGGTGATTTGGTCTTGACAGGAAATGAACACCACATTGTGCTTGGCAAGGTAATCAATTACGGACATCATATCGCCCGTATTACGACATATACGGTCCACACGATAGCAGAGCAGACATTGATAGTTGTCAATGTTTCTCATAAGCCGTGTGAACTCTTTTCGGTCGGCATAGAAACCCGACAGACCCTCGTCCATAAAAATATCGGTGTTCTCGTCGGTGGACTGCACATCAAAATCGGAATAGATGTGTGCTCGGCACTTGTCTATTTGGGTTTTGATACTATCGCCCTTGTCGGTCATTTTTGATTTACGTACATATATAGCAAACTTTTTCTCCATGTGTTTAACCTCCTATATTATTTATATTTTCTCATGGAAACGGATATTTTGCAAGACTTATGTGTCAATCGTCGAGGTCGTAGTCCTCATAGTCAACATAGACCGACACATATTTACTTGTTTTACATTTTCGGGTTAGAGGGTATGGGTTGCTGATGTATTTGCTTTTGGAGCCGACATAAATATCAAGACGGGCCAAAAGCATTTCTACCTGTTCGGGCTCACCTGTTATTCTTATCTTCATACGGACACCCCCCGTTAAAATGGCAAATCGTCGGTATCGTCGATTTCGGTGAAATCGTCTGTGCCGACCTCGTCCAATTCAGAGTGCTTGTCAACCGAGAAGTTGGTGTATGTAACACTCTCGATTTTGCTACTGCCCTTGTCGTAGTAGCATATTGCAATCGGTCTGCCTTGCTCATAGCAATCGCAAATAACCTTGATTGCAGGATTTGGATATTTCTTATCCTCATATCCCTTTTCCTTATAGACCATAATTTTGATGTTCTTGGGCTTGCCCTTGTAGGTTGCATTGACACCTATGGACATATAACTCCGTGTGTCCTCTGGCTCGTCGTACTTTAAGAGACTGGCGATGTAACCACCGTAAAACCCGTTTGGGTACTTTGTACCTAATTTTTGAAATACCATAAATGTATCTCCTTTCGAAATAAAAATAGTAAATAATGTGTTGTTTCCAACTGTAGCAGAAAGTATTTACTATTATTTTTTATTTGTCAAGGAAACTTTAAAACTATTTTTAAGCAATCGAACTATTTTATCTTGTGTTTAAGATTTTCTACCTTTATACCTTTAGGTAAGTTATGTATCTATACAACTTAATCTATAGTATAACTATTTAACTTAAGATAAGTTATTGTATCTATAGAACTTATATATAGGTATAATAGATATAAAACTTGACACAATCACTTTTTGCTCGATAGGTATACGGCACACAAATCGCTCCTTTGCTCGCCGTGGCCGAGTGCTTTGAGGGTCGCTCCCTTGCCGTGCGCCTTGCAGTGCTCCTCGGCCCATAATTTGCGAATTGAGTGAGTGCCGCTCTTGGTTCGCCCGTCGGGGGTGGTTATGTGCAGTTTCTCACAGCGGCGACGGAGATACTTGTTGACCGAGTCCTTTTTGATGCCGAAAACCTTGTCCTGCGGATTCTTGCCCTTGATACACTCTCGGAGCAGTTTGGCGGTCTGCTCGTCCATAGGGAGAATTCTCGACCTGGACCCCTTGTCTTTGAACACCAATATCTCGCCCCGTTGAAAGTCCAAATGGCGAACTTCCAGCCGTTCCAAGGTGTTTACCCTTACCCCTGTCGCATAAGCGAATTTGAGGGCATTCAGGCTCGCAGAGGGGCGCGGTGCATCCAGTATCCGTTCCATTTCTTCTTTGGTAAATGAATACTGCTTAATGGTATCGGTGTTCTGCACCTTGCTCTCGTCAATGGTTGCGGAGTAATCGACCCTTGCTCCGTATGCTCTTAAAATACACTTTTCCAGTTTTGCAAGATAACTGCGATAAGTGTGAGCCGTCTCGGAACTGATTCCAGACTCAAGCTTTGTGTCTATAAAATGCTGACACATGGCAGGTGTGATGTCGGCAACCCGTTTGATGTGGTACTCAGAACGAATGAAGCCTGCAAAGTCGTGGGAGAATTCGTTGAGTGCCTTTTTGGCAGCCAGCGACTTCACGACATGGGAATTGTCCGACTGCTTGTCGGCCTTGTCGCTGTGCTTGTCAAAGTGAGGGACGAACACTGTTGCTGAATATAATTGGTAAAATAAACTCTTTGACATTCGTTTTTGTCTCCTTTCTGAAAGAATTGTCCGCTTTGTCGGGCGAACTTTGGGCGTCTGTCTTACATCCGCCCTGTGTCCGCCCGTTAAAGCGGACATGATTTAGCGGAGTTTTAGGGTGGTCGCCAATGCGAGCACCCTAAAAAATATCGTTATCGTTCAGTCAAAAGGCGACGGTGCCGAGGCACCCTCTACCCCAAAACAGCGGTATCGTGCCGCCGATAAACCGACTGCCGTCGGTCGTGCTCAACCAACCGCACACGATAAATGCGGTTAAGATTGAGCACGATATGCTGCACCTAAATCTCGTTTACAGTTGGTCGTGGTGTAACATATCGCTGTGCTGAGTGTGATTTTCTGTGGTGTACTTTCCAAAGATTGCTGTATATTCCTCCTTCGTTTTTATAAGATTGCTCCTGCATAAATATAATTAACCTAAATACAGCATGACGTACTTTTCACAGAAAATCAAGAAAAGGTAAAAGACAAAGCGGGCTCCTAGATCTAGGAGCCCGCCCGTCGTAAACAAAACAGGGGTTTTGCTTTCTTATGTGTGCAGTTCGATATTCCTCATTGGAAATGTAATATCCGCCATTTTCTAATTCCACCAGTGCAATATAAATAGGAGTATTTATAGCATGACAGAGTTTTAGACGAAAATCAAGTATTTTATAATCCGTGCTATCAGTTCGACATATTGGAATTTGTCAAACAAAAAGGAAAATTGTTTTCTCCTTTATAATTTGAATTTTTCTTGAATCATTTTGGCAACCACATCAGGCGGAAGCTGTGAATTGTCAATTTTTATATAGTTATCAAACGGAATCTCACCATCAAAACTTTCAAGTCGATATTTGGTATCATCGTTGATAAGTCTTTGGTTCGACACTTCAATGTCCCTTTTCGATGCTTTGTTCTGTAATCGGTTTTCGGTAATATTTCGTTCTAATCTAATTTCACGAGGAGCAACAAGTTCCACATAGTAAAACTCTGTATTATAGGGTTCAAAAATGCTTTTCACATATTCAACATAATCCCAATCTTCTTTTTGGTCGAAGGCCCACATATATGTAAAAATCATTCCATAGCAATCTGACTTCGCAAATTCCTCAAAAACCACCTGACGAAGTCTGTTAATTGCTTTTCCATTATATTGACCAAAGATTTCTATCACAGGTTCAATGGTCATATGATTGTGAAATAATCTCAATCCCGTGAGCTTCATAAGTTCCTGCCCAACAGTCATTTTACCGACAGCGGCATTACCTATCATAAATAATAATTTCATTATTATCACCCTTTTTCTGCAATAAAGATGTGTGCAACAAATTCAAGTTTATCGGTCTGTTTGCATTATACCATAATTGAAGCAAACAAGCAATGAATTTTGAAAAAAGTTCGGAATAACCCCCGTCTGCTATTGACAAAATGAAAAAAATCTCGTATACTTTGGACACTTTTGTATGAAATCTTCAAACGGAGAACGACTTACCCTCACTAGATTAAAGATATACGCATAAGACTTTCTACAACTGAATATCTTTTCACAGGGGGCTAATTTATGGCTTTTAAAGCGGTCATACATTACCCGAACAGCGAAGAAGATAGGTCAAAGTTGATAGAAGACATGGCTATTTACAGGATAATGATTATGCGCGAATACCTCTCTAAACTCGAAACCAGTTCGGGTAACAAAATCAAGATTGTTGATGAATTACTTAAGGAAAAACAATGAAAATCGGTGGTGCTTTGTTGCACCACCGATTTTTCTTATGGGATAAAGTGAATCTCTTTGAGTTTATGATACCTATCTTTCGGCAACATACAGACGCCGTGCTCCCACTTTTCCACCTGTCGCCTTGTAACTCCGACCTGCTCACCGAGGTCGCATTGTCGCAAATGCAACTCCTTTCGTCGTTGCTTAATGAATACAGAGTAGGGATAGTCAATGAACTGCAGGTATTCGTCCATTAACAAATGCCTGTCCACATTGAGTGCCTCAGATATGCGGATAATCACATCATAGGGGCAATCAAGTTGGTCGTTCTCATATCGTATCATTGTTACCCTGTCAATGCCGATAAGGTTTGCAAGGTCGTTGCCAAACAAGTTCCTTTTCTTTCGGTAAAAAGCAATCTTCTCACCGATAGTGGCATCGTCGCTGATAGTTCGCAAGGGCTAAACAAAGTGGAGCATTGGTTTTCCGTTATTATCAAAGACTACGAAAGATGTGTCATTGAGGTCTCCATAGCAAATGAGATTCTTATGCATTTTCGCAGTCAAAAAAAGTCCAGTCAGGATGTGTCCTTAAGCGATTATATTGAAACCGGCAGTGACGGGGCAGCCCTGGAAATTATGGATGTGGTCAGCGATGATACGGACCTTTTGGAGCAGGTAAGCAATCGCCAAATGCAGCAGAAGCTGTGTCAGGCGGTGGATGAGGTGCTTACCAAGCAGGAGCGACAGGTGATTATTGCCCGGTATGGCTTGGGCACCGGTGCACCTATGCGGCAACGGGAGGTGGCAAAGCTTACCGGCATTAGCAGAAGCTATGTTTCCCGGATAGAAAAACGGGCGCTGAGCAAGCTAAAACAGGCGTTGGAATAAAGGAGGAAAACCATTCTTGCTTTATTTGAGATTATGTAGTATACTGAAAAAATATAGACTGTAGGATTTGCTTTGCAAAAATGAGAAGAACCTTAGAAAGTCTAAAAGCCTTACAATAGGAAGCGGTAACAATGATTGATATACACAGCCATATACTGCCGGAAATGGATGATGGCAGTGACAGCGTGGAGACTTCTTTGAAGATGCTGGAAATGTTGCACAGCCAAGGAGTCACGCAGGTGGCGGCCACGCCCCATTTCTATGCAACCAAGGATGACCCGGAGTCATTCTTGCGTCGCCGGCAGGAGAGCTTGAAAAGCCTTTCCTGGGATGATAAAAAAAGCCCTCGTATCCTGGTAGGTGCAGAGGTGGCATATTTTGACGGAATGAGTCGCTGTCAGGAGCTAAAGGAAATGGAATTGGGAGACACCGGTCTTTTGCTGGTGGAAATGCCCTTTGTGGAATGGACGAAACGAATGATAGAGGAACTGGAGCACATTCCTCTGGAGCTGGGCCTGACCCCTATGCTTGCCCATATAGAGAGATACCGGGGAAGAAAACAGCTCAGAAAGTTTTTGCCGGAGCTGGAGCGACAGGGCGTTGCGATGCAGTGCAATGCGGAGACCTTCTTGACAGGTAAAACCCGGCGCTGGGGGCTGTCTATGATCAAAAAGGGATATATCCATTTTTTAGGAACAGATGCCCACAATCTGACCATCCGTGCGCCCCGGTATGCAGAGGCGGTACAGGTAATTGCGAAAAAATTAGGCCAGGAAGTTTGTGACGAATTGACAAAACCGCTATAAAAACGGACTGTAAAGTAACGCAAGTTCTTTACAGTCCGTTTTGTTTTCAGAATGTGCCGTAATCTTTGCCCACTGCGCCAAAAGATGGCAGGAGAAAAGAAATAACGAAAGAAAAGCCTTGCATTTTCTTTTTGTTTGACTTATACTTTTTGTAAGCATATAAAAAGGAGAACGCAGGTATGTTTCATATTGAACAGGACTTGAAATCTTTGGAAAAATCCATTATTGCCTTTGAGCAGAAGCCCATTGAAAAGGGTAAAATCCTGTTTTACGGACACTCTCTGTTTACCCGTTGGAGCAACCCCCAATACGGAATGCGTCCTTTGGAAGAGGAAATCAAAGGGAAGGACGGCACCGCGGTGTGCATTAACCACGGCTTCGGTACTTCTACCTCTGAGGAACTATTGTATTACTATCCCCGGGCAGTCCGCCCTTGGGAACCCAGGGCGCTGGTGGTTATGACCTTTGGCAACGATACGATGTACGGCTACAGCGTGGAGCAGACGATGACCAATCTGGTGAAGCTTTTGCACTGGGCAAGAACGGATTTTCCCGGCATTAAGCTGTATGTGGTGGAGGAACATCCCCACCCCAGCACCAAAGCTCCCGACAGTCTGCCGGATAAGTGGGTGACTTATCTGCACAGAAAAAACCAGTACTGTCAAATGCTGGAGATGTATGCCCAAAGCCATCCCGACACCAAGATTATCAAGCTTTGGGATAAGCCGGAGTTTTTTGAGACGGCTGAGGATGTGGGCAATTTCCGGAAGGTCCGTGAGGATTTGTTTGTAGCCGATAAGGTTCATCTGAACCAGGCTGGCTATGATGTGTTTGGACCCATTGTCCGGGAAGCGTTAGACGAAATTCTATAAGAAAAGGACCTATTGCAAAAAATGCAATAGGTCCTGAAATTTTAATCCTGTTTAAAGGGGCGGTCGGCAGGATAGCCGCCCTTGAGCTTCTGCATACCCCGGGGTACGGCATCCTTGGAATTTTTCCAGGGGGCGCTGGCGTTTCGATAGTCAAACTTTTCAATAAACCAGTCGATATCCTCCTGCACCCGGGAGAGGTTGGCCTCCATCAGTCCCAGCACTGTGGGATAGAACCAGGAAATCTGACCGTTGGGCAGATGCTCCTCGGCCGCTTCCATCAGCTTGCCGAAGTGGTGCATACAAAAGCCCTTGCTGTTTTCTACGCTGGCCCGGAATTCCGGTTCTTTCAGAAGGTGGAAGAATGTAGCGTAATATCTGGCCATATTATAATCCAGGCGGCTGCACAAAAAGCAGGTGCTTTCCTTGTCCTTTACCCACTGGGTAATGGGCAGGGGAGCGTGTTTTTTCGCCAACAGAGCTTTCTTTTTCGGCAGGTCAAAGCTTCCCAGCTGTGTCTGGAATTCCTTTTGCAGACCAACATAATAGGTTTGCATCATCAAAGCGTTACCCAGTGCATTTCCGTATTCATACAGCGCCTTATAGTGCTGCCGGCAGAAGCCCTGAGCATCGGTGACACACCGGACATCCGGCTCCATATAGCTGGCCTCCGGGCCGGCGATATAGCGAAGAGCCCGTTGCTCTGCTTCACGCTCCAGATAGCAGAAGGGGCACTCGTCATCTTGGGAGAAGGCTTCCGTTACCGGTATGGTATCAATATATTCTTTCAATTGCTTCACAACCTTTCTTTTTCTATCCTACCACAAACCAGTCTCCGGGGTCAAGTAAAAACAGAAACACCGCCCCAAAAACGGGGCGGTGTTTCCGCAAGAAGGAAGAAAGAAAAAGTCAGCTTAAAAATTCTGCCGGGTCGACTACAGTACCGTTGCAGCTTACGGAGAAATGCACATGGTCACCGATACTGCTTTCCAGCAGTGCAGTGGAGCCTACTGTGCCGATTTTCTGACCGGCAGACACAGAATCTCCGGCTTTGACGGAAACTTCTTCGGAAAGGCTGGCATAACGGGTGGTGTAGCCGCCGTCGTGACGGATCACTACGGTCATACCCATCGTTTCGTCCTCATACACGGTGTACACCGTGCCGTCGGCTGCTGCGCACACGGCTGTGCCTGCCTGAGCTCCGATGTCCATTCCGTCGTGGACACGCCAATCCCGGGTGGTTTGGTTGTAGCTCAGTGCCTCCATGGAGTAGTCGGCAATAGACTTGCCATCCACCGGAGATTGCACCTTAGAGGGCTTTTCAGGGGGCTGGGTAGGCTGGGGTTCCCCACCCGGCTGAGTTGCCACAGCTTGCACATCCCCATTGGGCTGGGTGAGCGCCACATCGGTGGGCTTTTGCAGAGTTTCGATTTTGGTATCTGCATTGCGATAATACAGATAGCCGGTAATGCCAATGGCTACGGCACATAGCACCAGGGCTATGTAGTAGCCCTTGCCACTGACACTGCCGTTAGATTTCTTCTTTTGCATTGGTTAACACCTCCTGAAAGCAGTATTGCCCAACTTTGGAAAAATAAACCTATTTTTCAAAAAAATTTATTTTCCAAGGAGATTTCGGCAAAATGGGACTATCATTTGGTAGTAAAATGTGATATGTTATTTATGGGGTAATAGAAGTATTTTCGTTGCCCTGGATGTAAAAAAGTCTAAAGGAGCTGAAGCTATGTACTTCCAGAAAAAGCGCTGTATTGCAATGTTGCTGGCCGGTGGCCAGGGTAGCCGCCTGAAGGTGCTGACCCAAAATACGGCCAAGCCTGCGGTTCCCTTCGGTGGGAAATATCGGATTATTGATTTTCCCTTATCCAACTGCGTCAATTCCGGAATTGATACGGTGGGAATCTTAACCCAGTATCAGCCCCTGGAATTAAATGAATATATTGGAAACGGACAACCCTGGGGTTTGAACAAATCTCAGGCAAGTGCGCAGGTGTTGCCCCCTTACGAGCGTCACGATAAAAAGAACGGTTGGTATAAGGGCACTGCCAATGCCATTTATCAGAACATTGCCTTTATTGACCGGTATGAGCCGGAATATGTGGTGGTGCTCTCCGGTGACCATATCTACAAAATGGATTATGCAAAAATGGTAGATTTTCACGAGAAAAATAAGGCCGCCTGTACCATTGCCGTACGAGATGTGCCTTTGGCGGAGGCCCACCGGTTCGGTATTTTGAATACCAATCCTGACGGCTCTATTTACGAGTTCGAGGAAAAGCCCAAAAGCCCCAAATCCACCAATGCCTCTATGGGCATATATGTGTTCAATTGGAGCATTTTGCGTGAATTCCTGATTGCGGACGAGGAGGACGAGACTTCCTCTAATGTCTTCGGTAAAAACATCATTCCAAACCTTTTGAAAGCCGGCCACAAGCTGATGGCATATACCTTCAATGGCTATTGGAAGGATGTGGGAACCATCGACAGTCTGTGGGAAGCCAATATGGACCTTTTGGGAAAAGAGCCGGAGTTTGACATTCGTGGAGACGAAAATAGCCGGATTTATGCCCGGAACAATGCGCATCCTTCTTCCTATATAGACGAAAACGCCGAGGCAGTGAACTGCTTTATTGCTGAGGGTTCAGAGATTTACGGAACGGTGCGCCACAGCATTATTTCCACCGGCTGCGTGGTTGGCCGGGGTGCTTTGGTGGAGGACAGTGTGGTAATGCCCGGCACGGTGATTGCTCCGGATGCCATTGTTCGTCACGCCATTTTGGGTGAGAACAGTAAAATTTGCCGAGGGGCTGTAGTAGGCGGCGCTTACACCGCCGCAGAGAGCAAGAAAATCAGTGTCACCGGTAAGGACACTGTTTTGGAAGAAAACACCGTGCTTTTGCCCGGTGAGATGCTGTAAGGGAGGGGAAAACCATGAGTGTAATGGGAATTGTATTTGCCAATGACGGCACGCTGGGCGCATTGACGGAAAAGCGTACGATGGCCAGTCTTCCTTTCGGCGGACGCTATCGCCAGGTGGATTTTGCCCTTTCCAATTTATCTCATGCCGGTATTCACCGGGTGGGTATTGTCACTCGGCACAACTACCAAAGCCTTATGAACCATGTGGGCTCCGGCGAAGAATGGGGTTTGGAAATGGAAGCTGGCGGCCTGGAGTACCTGACGCCTTATTCCTCCTCTCGCACCTCGGACTATCGGGGCAAGCTGGAGTCACTGTATGCGGCAATGAGTTTTTTGGAGTACGGCGATGACGATTATGTGGTAATGGTGGATGCAGCAATTCTTAGCAATGTGGATTTGCTGCAGGTCATTCACAGCCATATCGAAAGCGGTAAGGACATCACGGTGGTGACAAAATCCGGCATTGCCGACGGACACCGGAAGCTGGATTTGGCCATAAAGCTGGACAGTCACGGCAAGGTAAAGGATGTGGCGGTGGACTATGTTGCCCCCAGTGACTACGAAGCCTCCATGGATATTTTTGTGCTGTCCCGGAAGTGGCTGATTGAGCAGGTCAAAGAGCATATTGCCCGGAATTTGTTCCATATGGACCGGGATTTGGTGCTGGGCTTGTGGAAGGAAAAGAAGGTTAGCCTGAATATATATCGCTTTGACGGCATTGCGATGTGTAATGATACCGTTCAGGAATATTTTGAAAACAGTTTGGCGCTGACCCAAAAGGAAATCCGGGAGGATTTATTTGGCAGATGCCACCCGGTTTATACCAAGGTCAGAGACCGGGTCCCCACCTTCTACGGCGGGGATAGCTGTGTGAAAAACTGCTCTGTGGCCGATGGCTGTATGCTGGGCGGCACGGTGAAAAATTCGGTTCTGTTCCGTCAGGTTACGGTGTATCCCGGTGCTACGGTGCAAAACTGCGTGATTATGAACGATACCGTGGTAAGTGAGGGTGCTTACCTGGAAAATGTGATACTAGATAAGGATGTGGTGGTGCGTCCCGGCGTAAGGCTGACAGGCACTCCCGAAAATCCGGTGGTTATCAAACGAGGTGATGTGGTATGAAAATTGCCATCCTGGCCTCTGAGGGTGCGCCGTATGTCAAATCCGGCGGTCTTGGGGATGTGATGGAAGCACTGCCTGCTGCGTTAAAGAGAATTCCCGGCAACGAAGTGGTGCTGATTTTACCCTACTATAAAAAAATTCTGGAAGATGACCGGTTTCAGGTGGAGTTTGTCACCTGCTTTGATACGACCCTGGGCTGGCGTCAGCAATACACCGGGGTGCTGAAGCTGAAAAACCGCACCGACGGAGTGCAGGTGTATTTCCTGGACAACCTGTATTACTTCGGAAACCGTCCCGGCGCCATTTATGGAGAGCTGGACGATGGAGAGCGTTTTGCTTATTTTTCAAAGGCCTGCCTGGAAACCCTGAAGCATTTGAATTTCATTCCCGATATTATTCACTGTAATGACTGGCAGATCGGCCTGGTGCCGGTGTACCTGGCGGCGCAGTACTATCTCAATTTCCCCGGGACAAAGTGTATCTTCACCATCCATAATGTGGAGTATCAAGGCTGGGCAGATCCCTATTTCTTTGATGATGTGCTGGCGCTTCCGGACAATTGGCGGTCCTGTTTGGATCTGAACGGCGGTATCAATGTGATGAAGGGTGCGATTGAAACGGCCCATTTGGTGACTACCGTCTCTCAGACTTATGCCGGACAGCTCATGCAAAGCTACTATGCCCACGGTATGGAGGGGATTTTGCAAAATGCCGCCGGGAAGCTCACAGGTATCACCAACGGCATTGATGTAAATACCTTCAATCCCTACACCGACCCGGCGCTGCCTTGCCACTATGATGCTACCAGCTTTGGAAACGGCAAGGCCAAGTGTAAGCAGGCGCTGCAGAAGGAGGTAGGGCTTCCTCAAAAGCCGGACACGCCCCTTCTGGTGATGGTCACCCGGCTGGCAGGACATAAGGGACTGGACCTGCTGTGCTATATTGCAAAAAAGATGCTGTGGGAGCAGGATTGCCAGCTTCTGATTTTAGGCACAGGAGAGTCTCATTTTGAGCAGTTCTTCCTGGAGCTGGAGCAGGAGTTCCCGGACAAGGTGGCGGCGGAAATTCGTTTTGATTTGGCTCTTCCATCCCGGATTTATGCCGGCGGCGATATTTACCTGATGCCCTCGAAAAGTGAGCCCTGCGGCTTAAGTCAAATGAATGCTATGCGCTACGGCACAGTGCCAGTGGTTCACGCCACCGGCGGTCTGAAGGATACAGTGCCCGGGGTAGATGAAATGGGTCAGGGCGGCCTGGGCTTTACCTTCCAAAGCTACAATGCCGATGATTTCTACGGAGCAATCCAAAGAGCCTTGAACCTGTACCATAACCATAAGGATGCGTTTTATGCTCTGCAAAAAACCGATATGGAGCAGGATTTCAGCTGGGATAAGCCGGCAGAAAAGTATATGGCGCTGTTCCGAAAAATTCTTTATTAAAATATTTGAGGACAGGCTATGCGTATTTTGTACGACTCGAAAAAAGCAGAATTCAAAACCCCCTTCGGCTGCTTAACACCGGGGCAGGATTGCTGCTTGCATATCAAAATTCCCCAGTCTGTGAAAACGGAACAGGTATCGGTGGTGATAACCCGGGAAAATGGCACACCTTATATGTGTGTGGCGATGTCTTTTTCCGGCACACAGGAAGCCTATGACATCTGGCAGGGAAGCTTTTCCTTCCGGGAACCAGGTCTGTATTTTTACTATTTTTCCATCACCGGACACACCGGCACCTTCCGGCTTTTTAAGTACGGAGACGACACCAATATGGAAGACGGTGCCTGCTGGCAGATAAGCTGCATTCCCCGGGATTTTACCACTCCGGACTGGGCAAAGGGCGGAATTGTCTATCAGGTGTTTCCGGACCGGTTTTTCAAATCCGGGGACTGCGACCTCGCTGGGAAATTAAAGCCCTATGTATGCCACGACAACTGGGATGAAGAGGTTTTTTGGCAACCGGATGCCAATGGGGAAATCTTGAACAATGATTTTTATGGCGGTAATTTCCGGGGCATTACGGAAAAATTGCCGCATATTGCCTCGTTAGGTACGACTATCTTGTATCTCAACCCCATTGGAAAGGCATTTTCCAGCCATCGGTACGATACGGCGGATTATAAAGTTCCGGACCCGATGCTGGGTACAATGGAGGATTTTTCCAATCTTTGCCGGGAAGCCCACCGGCTGGGAATTCGGGTGATTTTGGACGGTGTGTACTCCCATACCGGGGCGGACAGCCTGTATTTTAACAAAAACGGCAGCTTTGGACAGGGCGGCGCCTACCGGGACCCGGAGTCTAAGTTTCGCAGTTGGTATGATTTTCAGGAATATCCCAACCGGTACAAAAGCTGGTGGGGGTTTGAAACCTTACCCACAGTGAATAAGCTGGACCAAAGCTTTGTGGAATTTATCTTTGACGGTGACGACAGCGTGATTGCCCATTGGCTGGGCGCCGGGGCAGACGGCTTCCGTTTGGATGTGGCAGACGAATTGCCGGGAGAATTTTTGCGAAGATTGAAGCAGAAGCTTCGGCAAATCAAACCGGATGCGCTTCTGATGGGAGAGGTCTGGGAGGATGCTTCCAATAAAATGTCTTATGGTACCCGGTGTCGCTATTTCGTGGACGGGGTGCTGGACAGCGTAATGAATTACCCCTTCCGCAAAGCCATTCTGGATTATCTTTGGGGCAAAGACGACGGCCGTCAACTGAAAAATACAGTGACGACGATTCTGGAGAATTACCCAAAGCAGGTGGTACATTGCAATATGAATATGCTGGGCACCCACGATACCCCTCGAATCCTTACCGCGCTGGTAGACAGTGCAGACGGCACCCGGGAGGAATTGGCCCGCAGAAGTCTGACGGAAGAGCAGCAGGCAACTGCACAGCTTCGACTGACGCTGGCCACGGTTTTGCAATACACCTTGCCGGGATGCCCCAGTGTCTATTACGGCGACGAGGCAGGCTGTCAGGGGGGCAAGGACCCCTTTAACCGCCGCACCTATCCTTGGGGTCGGGAGAATAAGGAAATCCGCAGCCATTATCAAAAGCTGGGACAAATTCGCAAGGCGTATGATGCTTTGCAGACCGGTGATACGGAGTTTTTAAGTGCTGAGGCAGGAAGATTGGCCTTTTCCCGTAAGAATGGTGAAAGCAATATAATGATTTATGTAAACCAAAATCCGGAAGCTTGGGATATTCCCCAAGGGAAGGTCCTGTATAGCCAAGGCTTGACGGAAAAGGGATTATCCCCAAAGGGCTTTTGCATTCAGGAGGGGTAAAAATGGAGCAAGAGCATTTTCTCTCCGGCTATTGCCGTCAAATAGACGCCGCCCGGACGGTGTGCGCTGTGACCCAGAACGGACAGCTTACAGAAGTGGATTGCTGCTACCCGGATTGCCCCTTTGCCGGCAGTTGCGTAATCGCCGAAGGCATAGATAAAATATTGCAACAGAATAAATAAGAAGGAGCCGTAATTACGGCTCCTTCTTATTTATTTGTTGTTACGAATAAGGCGGATACCCTTGTGGACGCAGTTGATTTGGAATTCCGGTTTGCCCGGCTGCTTTTCACCGTCCAATGCCCAGACAAGTCCATCCGGGGCATAAATCTGAAATTGGGAGTCCTTCAGGAAGGTAATCATAGGGCAGTCATAGGTTTGATACTGCATAGCCCGTACGCAGTCTGCCAGCTCCAAAATATCCTTGGGGCTGCGAATCAGCAGAAGCTCCAGCTTTCCGTCCTGCAAATCCACCAATTCTTTGGAAAGGCTTAATACGCCGCCAAACCGGGTGGAGTTACTGACAGCGCCGAAAATAAAATCATCCTCAATTTCAGTGCCGTCGGTTAAGACAAATTTCAGGTGGTATTTTTTGATTTGGGAAATTTCCTGGATACCGCTTAAAATATAGGCGGCGTGTCCGAAAATATTTTTCAGCCCTTGGGGGGTGGCGTAGCTGGCCTTTGTAAAAAGACCGAAGGAGGCTACATAGGAGAAGAAACGGCCGTCAAAATCGCCTACATCCAAATCGTCCGGCTGACCCTCCACGATATCCCGGGCGGCCTGAACCACATCGCCGGATAATTCCAAGCTGGTGGCAAAATCGTTGGTAGAGCCGGCAGGAATATAGCCTATAGGCAGGTTAATCTGACTTTTCAGTACGCCGGATAATGTTTCGTTGAAAGTGCCGTCACCACCGCAGCATACCACCATATCCAAATCCTTTGCATATCGCAAAACAGCCTGACTGCCGTCGCCCGCACCGTCTGTAATATGGGTAATTACCGTGTAGCCTGCTCGGTTAAACACACAAATAATGTCCAGCAGGCTTTTGACAGCCTTCTTTTGACCGGCAGTTGGGTTAATCAAAAGTAATAATTTTTTCTCTAGCATAGCAATTCCTCCGGGATAAGACCACCGTTATTTCGCTCATTGTATCATATTTTTTCAGAAGAAAAAAGCCCAAAAAAGAAAAAGCATAAATCATTTAAGATTATTTAGCAAGGGCAATGACCACTTGCGTCATTTTCTCCAGCGCTTCCACAGAAACAAATTCGTGGACACTGTGGGCGTTCATACCGCCGGTGGAAAGGTTGGGACAGGGCAGACCCTCGTAAGAAAGCCGGGCACCGTCTGTGCCGCCACGAATGGGAACAATCTTCGGCGCTACGCCCACAGACTCCATAGCGGCCTTTGCATTGTCAATCAAATGCATCACCGGCAGAATTTTCTCTTTCATATTGTAGTAGCTGTCCTTCATAGTCAGCGTATAGGTGTTTTCACCGTCACGGTGGTTAAGGTATGCTACCAAGCTTTCCATAAAGGCTTTCCGTGCCAGGAATTTTTCCATATCGTGATCCCGGATAATCATTTTAATGGTTGCGCTGCATTCATTGCCGCAAATGTCCGCAACATGATAAAAGCCTTCATAGCCTTCTGTGTGGGCCGGGGTCTCGGCAGGGGGAAGCAGACTAATAAATTCTGCTGCCAGTAAGGCGGCATTTTTCATTTTATTCTTTGCTGCGCGGGGGTGGATGTTGACACCGGCAATTTCCACCACCGCAGAGGCGGCGTTAAAGTTTTCGTATTCAATTTCACCCAGCTCGCCACCGTCCACGGTGTAGGCCTCCTTGGCGGCAAACCGGTGATAAGGGAAACGGTCTGCACCGCAGCCAATCTCCTCGTCTGGGGTCACACACACGGCAATGGCTCGGTGGGAAGCCTCCGGATGGGCGATGAGGTATTCGCAGGCGGTGAAGATTTCAGCAATACCGGCCTTGTCGTCAGCGCCCAGCAGGGTATCCCCCTGGGTCACCACCAAATGCTGACCGATATAGTCTGCAAGGTAGGGAAAGTTCTTTTGGGTCAGTACAGCGTGGGGCAAAACAATGTCGCCGCCGTTGTAGCAAATGACCTCCGGCGTTACATTGGCACCGGAGACATCCGGCGAGGTGTCCATATGGGCAATAAAGCCAATGGCAGGCTCATTCTCCCGACCGGCAGAGGCAGGCAGAAAGCCGTAAACATAGCCGTTCTCATCCAGAACGGTGTCCTGCAAGCCAATCTGCTTCAGCTCCTGGGCAAGGTACTGACCCAATACCAGCTGTTTTGCAGTGCTGGGGAAGGATTGGCTGTTTTCATCCGATTGGGTGTCAAAACGGACATAATGTAAAAAACGGTCCAAACAAGTCATAAGGCAACTCTCCTTTTGTGTTTGCAATCATAGTACCACAGTTCGGACAAAAAAACAAGGGCACGGCGTATGCCGTGCCCTTGCCAGGGTTGAAATTACTCGCCCTTGATAGAAGCGTACATGAAGTACTTGAAGCCCAAGGGGGAGGAGAAGAAGCCTTCGATGGAATCGCTGCACATATAGATGTCAGTGTAGTAGTAGATCGGGCAGATAGCGCCGGTCTCCATCAGGATGTCTTCAGCGTCGTGCATCAGCTCGAAGCGCTTCTCAGGATCAGAGGAGGTCTTAACCTCAGCGATGATCTTGTCGTAAGACTCAGCCCAGGTCTTGCCGTTGTAGCCAGCGAAGTCCTTGTGGCCGTCCTTACCGAACTGGGAGTCATTGTTACCGGAAGAGGTAATCCACATATCCAGGAAGGAAATGGGGTCGTTGTAGTCGCCCAGCCAGCCGTTACGAGCAACGGAGTACTCACCGTTCTTACGGGTGTTCAGGAAGGTAGCCCACTCCTGAACCTCAACACCAATTTCGATGCCGTAGGTGCCCCAAGCCTGCTGCAGGTAGGTAGCAATAGCTTCGTGGCCGGAACCTTCGTTGGTGATGTAGGTGAGCTTCGGGAAGCCAACAGCCTTGCCGTCCTGCATCTGGAACTTGCCGGAGGAAGCAGCTACAGCTTCCAGCAGCTTAACAGCTTCTGCGCAGTTAGCAGCGTAGTCTTCCTTAGCAACGCTGTAGTAGCCAGCACCGTCACCCTCGGGGCCGTTCTTCTCGATGAATTCCTTGCCGTCGGGCTCAGTCAGACCCATAGCAACGAAGCCGGCAGCGGGAACCTGACCAGCCTGGCCGATTTCCTCAACGACGTAGTTACGGTCGATAACCAGGCCCAGAGCCTTACGGATGCTTGCCTTCTCTTCTTCGGAGAAGTCCTTCAAAGCAGGGTCATTTACGTTGAAGGAAACGTAGTAGGTACCCAGCTGGCCCTCTACGAAGAACTGATCCTTGTACTCACCGGTCTGCAGGGACTTGATTTCGTCGTTGGGAACAGAGTCGATGAACAGGTAGGAGCCGTTCTGGTAGTTGGTCAGCAGAGAGGAGTCGTCGTCGTTGAAGGCGAAGGTCAGCTTGTCGCTAACAACCTTATCAGCGTCGTAGTAGTTCTCGTTCTTCTCCATAACCATCTGGGTCTGGGTGAACTCAGTTACCTTGTAGGGGCCGTTGCCGATGTAGGTCTCAGCCTTGGTAGCCCAAGCATCGCCGTGCTCCTCAACGATAGCCTGCTTAACGGGCATATAGGCGGGGAATGCGCACAGCTCGTGGAAGTAAGGAACATCAACGGGCAGAACAACAGTCAACTGCTTGCCATCCTCAGATGCAGTCACATTCAGCTTTGCATCGGGGTTGACCAGGTTGCCGTCGTCGTCCATCTCGTTCATTGCTGCATAGCCGTCGATAACTTCGAACATGTAGCCGTAGTCAGCAGCAGTTACAGGGGAAGCAGCTCTGTTCCAGGAATAGACGAAGTCCTGTGCAGTCAGAGCGCTGCCGTCGCTCCACTTCAGGCCGTCACGCAGGGTGAAGGTGTAGGAAGTGGTGCCGTCTTCGTTGGTAACGCCCTTAGGCAGCTCAGTGGCACAGTTGGGAGCCAAAACAAGCTTGCCCTCTGCGTCCTGCTCGAAGCCAACCAAGCCCACGAAAGCGTGGATGATGTAGGTGGCGCCGTCAACAGCGGAGTTCAGTGCGGGGTCAATGGTGTCAGGGTAAGCACCGACGTTCAAAGTCATAGACTTAGCGGCGGGCTTGCTACAAGCGGTCATAGACAGCATGCAGCCGAGTACGATTGCCAAAACAAGCAAAATACTCACAAGTTTTTTCATAAGAATATCCTCCTTATTTATTATGATTACAACTGGAAAACCAGTATAATCCAAACAAAAGCGTTGCCCTTACAGATTGTGGCAGGCAACAAAGCGGCCGGGCTGCACTTCCTCCAGAGGGGGCATAGACTCGGCACATTTTGCGGTTGCCCGGGGGCAACGGGTACGGAAGGGACAGCCACTGGGCATATGCAAGGGGCTGGGTACATCGCCTTCCAGCAGCACACGCTGATTGGCCCGCGCAATCTTCGGGTCCGGCACAGGCACAGCAGACAGTAGAGAAATGGTGTACGGGTGAATGGGATTGTGGTACAGCTCATTTGCCGGACCAATTTCAATCAACTTACCCAGGTACATTACGGCAATCCGGGTAGAAATATGCTTAACCACCAGCAAGTCATGGGCGATAAACAAATAAGTAAGGCCCAATTTCTGCTGCAGGTCCTCAAACATATTGACCACCTGCGCCTGAATGGAAACGTCCAAAGCGGAAACCGGCTCATCACAGATGATGAACTTAGGCTCCACAGCCAACGCCCGGGCGATGCCGATACGCTGACGCTGACCGCCGGAGAATTCGTGGGCGTAACGGGAAGCGTGCTCATTGGGAAGACCAACCAGATCCATCAAATAGTGGATTTTTTCTTCTCTTTCCTTTTTGTTGGAATACAGCTTATGCACATCCAACGGCTCTGCGATGATATCGCTGACCGTCATACGGGGGTCCAAAGAAGAATAGGGATCCTGGAACACCATCTGTGCCTGCTTGCGGAAATCCAGAATGGATTGACGGCTCTCAATCTTCTTGCCGTCGAACCAAATTTCACCGGCAGTGGGCTTATAAAGCTGCAAAATGGTACGGCCAACGGTGGTTTTACCACAGCCGGACTCACCAACAAGGCCCAAGGTTTCGCCTTCAGCAATGTTAAAGCTAACATCGTCAACAGCCTTGAGCTTCAAAGACTTCAAAAAGCCGTTGGGAATGTCAAAGTGCTGCTTCAGGTTCTTTACTTCAAGGAGATTTTTTATATCAGCCATTGTTATACATCTCCTCTACTTCTTTTTCGGTAAGCTTGCCTTCTGCGATGGCATCTTTTATATTATGCCAGCAGCTGGCTGCGTGGTCACAGTTAATCAGGATTTCCTTTGCCTTGTGGTGCAGACATACCTTCATAGCGGCATCACACCGGGGAGCGAAAGGACAACCGTCGGGCATATTCAGAAGATCAACCGGTGTGCCGCCGATGGGCTGCAGACGCTGATCACTGTCGTCAACGGTGGGGATAGAGCGCATAAGGCCCTTGGTATATTCATGCTTTGGGTTGTAGAAAATTTCGTCGGCAGTGCCACGCTCGCATACCTCACCGGCATACATAACGATGACTTCGTCGCACATTTCTGCAACCACACCTAAGTCGTGGGTAATCAAAATCACAGACATACCCAACTGCTTCTGCAGGTCCTTAATCAAATCCAAAATCTGCGCCTGGATGGTAACATCCAGAGCTGTGGTAGGTTCGTCGGCAATCAGAATATCCGGCTCACAAGCCAGAGCCATAGCAATCATAACACGCTGACGCATACCGCCGGAGAACTCGTGGGGATACTGCTTAATGCGCTTTTCCGGTTCATTCACACCAACAAGCTGCAGCATCTCAATGGCGCGCTCCTTTGCCTGCTGGCGGTTGCGGTTCGTGTGCAGCATAATGGCTTCCATCAACTGGTTGCCAATGGTGAAAACAGGGTTTAGGCTGGTCATGGGGTCCTGGAAAATAATGCTGATTTTGTTGCCCCGGATGGAGTTCATAACTTCCTTAGCAGAACCGACCAGCTCTTGGCCACGGTACTGAATACTGCCGGAAACAATTTTTCCGGGGTGAGACAGAATTTGCAAAACAGAGTAGGCAGTCACGCTCTTACCGGAGCCGGACTCACCCACGATACCAAGCACTTTTCCTTCGTCAAGGGAGAAGGACACACCGTTAACGGCCTTGACTTCTCCGGCAGGCGTGAAGAAGGAAGTGTGCAGGTCAGTTACTTTTAACAGTTCCATAATACTTCCTCCTTATTTCTTAAGCTTGGGGTCAAAGGCATCCCGCAAGCCGTCGCCCAGCAGGTTCAAAGAAAGAACAATCAGGCAAATGGCAATGGCAGGGATAATCAGTCTGTAGGAATAGGTACGCACACCGCTTAATGCTTCAGAAGCCAAAGAACCCAAGCTGGGCATGGGCATAGATACACCCAGACCGAGGAAGGACAAGTAGCTTTCTGTGAAGATAGCGGAGGGAATCTGCAATGCGGTGGAGATGATCAGCACGCTGATACAGTTGGGCAGCATATGCTTGCGAATGATATGACCGCCTTTGGCACCGATAGAACGGGCTGCCAAAACATAGTCCTGCTGCTTAATAGAGAGGATCTGACCACGGATCAAACGGGCCATACCAACCCAGTAAAGCAGAGCGAACACAATGAAAATACTGATCATACCGGTGCCCAGGTCAGAAAGGATGGTGTTTTGGATTTTCGGCTCCAAAACCACCTTCAAAATGGTAGACAGCAGAATAATCATCAGTAGGTCCGGCAAAGAGTAGATAATATCTACAATACGCATCATAACAAGGTCAATCTTGCCACCGTAGTAACCGGAGATAGAACCGTAGATAGAACCGATAATCAAAACGATGATGCTGGCGAAGAAGCCAACCAGCAGAGAAATACGAGCGCCATAGATTACACGGATTGCATAGTCACGGCCGTGGGCATCTGTTCCCAAAATGTGGGGGAAGATTTCCTCACCGTTGGCGATGCGCGCCAGCTCGGTTGTGCCGTATTCAAAGGGCTTCAGGTTATTATAAGAGGAGTCCACGGGCTGACCCGGGGTAATGCCCAACTGCTGGGCATAATCATAAGGATAGAAAAACGGTGCGACAAATGCAATTAAAACAACCAAGGTGATAATTGCAAGACAAGTCATAGCAATTGCGTTTTTGGAGAGGCGGCGCATACCGTCTTTGAAGAAGGTAGTGCTCTCACGCATACGCTGCTGCAAATATTTTTCTTCGTCAGTTGCCTTCTCAAAGCTTTCCAAATTCAGCTGCAGGCTGAAAAAGTTCTTTTTGGGCATTTTATTGATATCTTTTTTCATCGCAAATGCCTCCTTAAGACAAGTCCACACGGGGGTCGAAGATTTTATAGCAGATATCGGAAAGAAGGGTCATAAGAACCATAAGCACTGCCAGGAAAATGGTGGTGCCCATAACCATGGGATAGTCACGGTTAATAATGCTGGAGAAGAAGTACTTGCCGATGCCAGGTACAGCAAAAATCTGCTCCACCACCAAGCTACCGGTGAGAATAAAAGCAATCATCGGTCCAACATAGGTAATGACCGGGGTAACCGCATTCTTCAAAGAATGCTTGAAAATGACCTTAACAGGGGAAACACCCTTTGCCCGGGCAGTGCGGATATAATCCTGACCCAGAACATCCAGCATACTGGAACGGGTCAGACGGGTAATATAAGCGGAGGGGTACATGCTTAAGGAAATAACCGGCAGAATGAGACCCTCTGCAGTGGAACCGTTGGAGGGGAATATGGGAAGCCACACACAGAATCCCAGCAGAAGCAGCGTAGCAATAATAAAAGAAGGCATAGCAACGCTGGCAGTGGACAGCACCATAATAATCTTGTCGATGAGCTTGTTGTGGCAAACTGCCGCAATAGAGCCCAAAGTCAAGCCTACCACAATCGCCAAAGCGGCGGCCTGAATACCCAGCTTACCACTAGTCTGGAAGCCTTCCAAAATCAAGTCAGAAACATTACGGCCACGGTTTTTGATAGACGGACCAAAGTCGAATTTCAAAACACCTTCCAAATATGTAGTGTATTGCTGGAAAATCGGCTTATCCAATCCGTACTTAGCTTCCAACTGGGCAGTAACTGCCGGGGAAGCGGCTTTTTCACTAAGGAAAGGACCACCGGGGATGGCCTTCATAGCGAAGAAAGTAATGGTGATAATTAGAAATATCGTAAAAATGGCGAGGAAAACTCGCTTAACGATATATAAAGCTAATTTTGAGTCCAAAAAATTCATCTCCCTATCTTTTTGCGAAAGTTTTTATGCAGTTTTTTCCAAAAGGGTATATGCCGCACATTTTATTTAGAATAACACATTTTTATAGATTTGACAACAACAATTTTTTGTTTTTTAAGATTTTTACAAGTTAAAAACAGAAAAACAAGCTATAAAGACCAAGTGGTTTTTGCAAGATTGGCATTTCAAAAATGCAAAACCGCCCACAAAGGGCGACCTTATATCGGAATTTATATATTCCTAATCAGATATTTTCCTGCAATATATTATCAAAAAATCACGGCAAGCACCAGCCTTGCCGTGATTTTTTGTTATTGATTAAAGGAGCGCTTCCAGTTGGTCAAGATCTTCCTGGGTTGTGGACCAGGCGGTAGCAAAGCGGACCACAGCACGGTTTTCATCCAGCCACTGCCAAAGGCTAAAGGCCATATTCTGCCGCAGCCGTTCCACAACGGCCTTATCCAGCACCACAAATTGCTGGTTGGTGGGAGAGTCCAGGAAGAAGGAATATCCTTTCTTCTGGAAAATGGCTTTTAATTTTTCTGCCATATCGATAACATGTGCGCCAATCTCAAAGAACAGATCGTCCGTGAACAGCGCATCAAATTGGGCGCCCAGCAGACGACCCTTGGCAAGCAGTGCGCCACGCTTTTTAATGCGGTTCAGGAAATGGGCAGGGGTATTGTTCTTGGTGAAGACCACTGCCTCACCGCACAGCGCACCGGCCTTTGTGCCGCCAATGTAGAACACATCACAAAGCTGGGCAATGTCCTGCAGGGTAACATCTGTGTGGCGGCTCATAAGAGCATAAGCCAAGCGAGCGCCATCCATAAACAGCGGAATGTTGTACTCCTGGCAAAGCTGGGAAAGCTCTGTCAGCTCCTGCTTGGAATAAAGTGTGCCGTACTCGGTGGGGTGAGAGATGTAGACCATACCGGGGAATACCATATGTTCTTTGGATTCGTCTTTGTGGAAGTCTTCCAAAAGGGCACGGACTTGACCGGCATTGATTTTGCCTTCCTTATGTTCCAAAGCCAGAATTTTACAGCCATTAAATTCCACAGCGCCGGCTTCGTGGGCGTGGATATGGCCGGTGGTGGCGCAGACGACGCCTTCGTACTCTTGCAGCATCGTAGCAATGACAATGGCGTTGGTTTGCGTGCCGCCTACCAAAAATTGCACATCCGCCTGCTCACAGCTACAGGCAGCTTTGATTTTTTCGGCGGCGCTGGCGCAGTAAGCGTCACTGCCGTAACCGGGCTGGACCTCTAAATTTGTATCAATGAGCTTTTGCAGCACCTTGGGGTGTGCGCCGGTTATGTAGTCGCTTTCAAAAGAAATCATAATCAAATCTCACTTTCCGTATTTTATATTTCCTACATTATAATATGTAACGCTGTCTATGGCAACAGAAAAAACGGAAATACAGCATAAACACATTGCTAAGGAAGGGCAAATTTGCTATAATGGCCTTAAAAGAAAAAGTGACTTTATTTGTGTTCAAAACTGGAAGCGTGGCGAGAAAATTTTAAGGAGTGCAATTATGACACTAAATGAAATGATTTACCATCGGAAATCCTGCCGGAGTTTTACCCAGACTCCCGTGGATGCAGCAACGATAGAAGCTATCCGTGGGTTTGCTATGAAGCCTCTGTATCCGGATATAAAGGTACAGTGGGATGTTGTTCCTTGGGAGCAGGTTCGGTGCCTGTGCCCCTGGTCTTCCCCTCATGTCATCACCATTTATTCCCAGGAAAAAGAGGGATATCTGGAAAATGCAGGCTTTTTGTTCCAGCAGATGGATTTGTATTTGCAAACCTTGGGCTTGGGTGTCTGCTGGCTGGGGCTGGCTCGGATGCGTCCTAAATGGGCCAAGGAAATTCCGGATATGGGGTTTGTGATTATGCTGGCCTTTGGTTTCCCTAAGGGTGATGCACTGCGTCACGACTTAAAAGACTTTAAGCGCAAAACTTTGGCACAGATTGCAGATGTAGCAGATTCCAAACTGGAGCCTGCCCGGTTTGCACCCTCTGCGGTAAATAGCCAGCCCTGGTATTTTGCCCATCGTAAGGATGCGCTTGATGTCTATTGCACCTCCCATAAACGACTGCGCTATATGAACCGGATAGATATGGGCATTGCCTTGGCGCACCTGTATGTTGCAAACTCGGAGACCTTCCGGTTTTTCAAAACCGATGCACTGGAAAAAGACGGCGCAGAGTATATCGGTAGCGTTCGTATCTAAATAAGCACTTCTGAGGAGAACAGTATGAATATAAGAACGATGCGAGAAGAAGATAAACCGGCAGTTATGGAGATGATGCATACCTTTTATTCTTCGCCGGCAGTATGGACTAATGGCTCAAAGCAGATATTTGAAAATGATATTGCCCATTGCCTGAGCGATAGTCCTTATTTAGAGGGGTTTATCTTTGAAAGAGAAGGTCAGATTTTGGGCTACGGCATGATTGCCAAAAGCTTTTCCACAGAATTCGGCAAACCGTGCATTTGGATCGAAGATATCTATATCAAGCCGGATTTTCGAGGTCAAGGCATAGCAAGTGCGTTTTTTCAGCACCTGAATGCAAATTTTCAGGATTGCATCTTCCGGCTGGAGGTAGAACCGGAGAACACAAAAGCCATCCGCACATACGAAAAAAACGGCTTTGCCCCCTTGCCATATTTGGAAATGAAAAAATAAGATTTGCAAACCTAAAGGCAGCTCCAACCGGAGCTGCCTTTACTGCGGGAAACCCAATGTGGTCAAAATGTGGTCAAGCGGTTTCCCTAATTGGGGAAGTACGGTTTTTTCAAAAAAGAAAATGTCCTGAAAACCGATGGTTTTCAGGACCGGCGGTGGAGACAGGCAGAATCAAACCGCCGACATCTTGGATGCCATGTGCTCCAGTGGCGGACAAAATGAATATAATTGGATAAAATGGTCTAAATAGTCTAAAAATCAAGAATAAAAATACATTATGTGATAACTGGTATACAGTGTTTCGTCGTGTTTCAAGAATAATTCAAGAAGAAAAGTTGCGGGCTAACGCAAGTGTTGTGGGCTGCCTGCACAAGAAAGGACGAAACTATGGAATACTTATCTGCAAGGGAAACCGCTGAAAAATGGGGCGTTTCCATGACTTTGATCAGAAGATACTGCACACAGGGCAGAATCCCCGGCGCGGTATACCGGGATGGCGTTTGGCGCATCCCAGAGGACGCAATCCGTCCCACACGGACAGCTTTGGAGTATACATCGGAGACCGAGTTACCAGAACTGGCCAAAAAGCTGCAAAATCAGAAGAAAAAGCGAAATTTTCATGGTTTGTACGATTTTACCGTAATTGACCTTACATACGCATCTTCCCGGATGGCGAGCTGTCGTTTGACTCGCCAGCAGGTGGAGACTATCTTCCGGAAGGGGAAGATCCGAGAGTCCTTCGAGCCTATGAAGGTATCCGATGTGATCGAGGTTCTGAACCACATCCATTGCGTGGATTATATCTTGGATCACGTGATGGAAACTCTGTCCCAAAAGTTCATCCGAAAGCTCCATCAGATCCTGATGACCGGTACGGTGGATGCTTACCGTGAACAGGTCCGCCCCGGTGAATACCGGACACCTACTTCTCGGTCCCGGGACCGTCAGCTGCTGCCAGCTGGCCAAATTCATTCCAGTCTGGGAGAACTGATTGCAGGCTATGAGCGCCAGACCGAAATTGAACGGAATCACATCCTGGATTTCCATGTCCGGTTCGAGGAGATCTTCCCCTTCGAGGACGGAAACGGCCGTATTGGTAGACTCATTCTGTTTAAGGAATGCCTGCGCCACGATGTCATGCCATTCATCATCGACGACAAACGTCGATCCCGTTACCTCCGTGGCATCAAAGAATGGCACGACGACCGGTATGAACTGGTAGACGTGGTAATGGAAGCTCAGGATCGCTTCGAAGCCCAGGTGGAGCTGCAGAAGCTGCGTGCTGCAGGACAGCTGTACCTGCCTGCTGATTATAAGGAGGATTAATCAATGGATATGAAGAAATACTTGGCCGCCCTGCAGGCAAAGGAAGCCGCCCAACAGGCAAACTTCGGCGACGATGCCGACACAGTTTTAGGAATGCTATGCAGCACCTATTACGAGCTAAACTGCAATGCAGACACCGATGAGGTCAAGCAGGCCTTCGACGAACTCTATCACGCTATGACCGGCAAAACCCTCAAGGAAAAAGATGAGATTATCTACGCCGCCTGCCGCCTCTGTAGCCTCCACCAACAAACCGGCTTCATCGACGGCATCAAACTCGGCATCCGTATCGCCCAAGAACTGAATACCTAATAACAACCAAGGCCCAGCTCATTCCGAGCTGGGCTTAAAATAACTTTAGGTGATATTCTCCTCATACTGGTGTTTTATAATGATCCCAGAAACAAATTAAAGGAGGATATCACAATGTTAGAAGACATCGAAAGATTTGATGTTTTTGAGGGGGTCGTAGTCAGAACAAATAGCCATGGAGCGGTAATAAAGCTGCTCAACAGCGAAATCGAGGCGTTCAGTTTTTGCAGCGCTAAACTAGGAGATCGGGTGCTGGTTAGTATCAGCAAAATCGTGGAGGGCCGTGTTAGATGTCGGATCGATTCCTTCCGATATTCTGCCGCTTGATAAGGGGGGGTAAAATGATGCAGAAAAACTGTTGCAAGGTTAAGGTACACGCAGGACATGCTTTTTTCAGCTTAAGCGCCTGGTGCTTTTTGATGAGTGTTTTATGTATTACACTAGATATAGAGGTGTTCTCGTTTGAGAAATATGCCTATATTAGAGGGAGTGTCGCAGAGCTGTTTCGCGTGTTGTGGTTGGCTGTTGTCTCAGCAGGTCTTGTTGTGCGTATGGTAATCCTTCAGCGCATAATGATGCTCTTTTCGAGGTTTCAACGCGTCGGTGTAACGCTCAGGATTCTATTGCTCTTTGTGCTTACAGTATTACCTCCTGCATACGAAATCGCTGCAATAGTTAAGCTTGGGATGCAGAGAAAAGATGTGCAACACTTCTTTTATGAAGATCGAGAGGTTAATGCTGTTGCTTTGACAGAGGCCATAAAGGATAAATACTATGCCGTTACAGACGATAATGACGATTATTACATAGGGATTGCTACAAACTTCGGAACGGTGTCATTATTGATACGCACTACAGTTTCACAGCTTTACTTATATCACCTGCTGGACGAAGAGTCCGAGTTTCCCGTTGAGATATCTTTGCCAGAAAGCTTTTCATGGAAGAAAGAACACGCGGAAGACGGATCTGCCGCGCTTGTATGTGAAATTGCATACTGCTCTTGCTGCCAGACTGAAAAGACGTTGGGAAATGTCGTTATCAACGAACTCGACAAATTAAGTATGTTTTTAGAATAAGGAGGGTTTTATGATGCAGTATATCGCTTTTGGTTTTATCGCTTTAGTAAGTGCATTCCTGTTCGGTCTACTTATTTATGGTTTTATCCAAGGAGTAAAGGAAGGCCCTCATTCCCCAGAATACTATACGGGGAGTCTATTGCCGGAGTTGCCGGAAAATCGCATTCAGCATGTGGATGCATTCGGCACCTGGGACGGCTATTCCGTTCCTGGAGAAAACGGTGAAATGAAGCATTACGACTGGATGGGCACTTACCAAGGCACATCTAAACGCATGTGAGTTATTAGAGAAGAGAACTGATGATGAGAGAAACAATTGCAGAAGAACGTGCTTTTTTTATTTCGACCATTCAGGAGTATATGGGATCCCTGCCATATGACTGTCGCGCAAAAAGACCTGCATATGCAATTGCCCACGCATTAAAGAAGCTTGGCTATTACCGTGTTCGAAATGTGAAACGAGGAATAGAGACATATATTTGCGCAACTCACACAAACCAAGTCACAGAGCTTCGCCGAAAATTTCTTCAGGAACTCTATAGCAAGGAAGAGCTTGACAATTTTCTGGCGTACTGCTTATCGTCTGGGAAAGAATTTGATCCTCAATGCGAAGAATTTTTGACAGATCTTCTGCTGGAGTGGGTACCGCAAATCATTGTCAAACATAGAAGTTTTTACTAGGGAGAAGTATATGATAAATAAGGTAGTAGGGGCATTATATAATGCTGGTGCAGTTCTATTCGATTTTCCTCTTTCTGATAACCACGCTGCTGTGACGCTGCAGGTGGAGTCCGGAGAGGTAGATTTATCGTTGTTCGTGGAAAAGGATGCCATCTATGTAGTTGAGCACATAATGGCGGTACAAGCAGATGCAAAAAATGCCGTGGGAATTTATGTTCTGGCCCACGAGCTGAACTTTAAGGTTTTGGAAGAAAATGGATTACCCGGGCGTGTCATGGTGGATGCAAGGGATGAATGCGATGTTTTCCGGTTGGTTTATTCATGCGTAAGTCCAGCATTCGACAACGAGGATGCTTGTGCAGATATGATCCTTGCTGCGGCCGATGCAATAGGACGGCTCATGCCGGTTGTAGGGCAAGTCGAAGAACATCTTACAGACGGTTTTATCTCCGTGGACACAGCGTTTCTTTCCTTCTTGGATGATTCTGATGAGGAGGAAGTGAAGATAAAATTCCACCCGTCGCTGAAATTGCTGAAAATGCCAGAGGCAGAACGCACTAGCTTGCTTCAATTCTTTGAGAAGAACAATATCTCCGTAGACAATTTCTCTGCTGTCCAGCTGGAGATTTACCCAGTCATCACAGATACCTGTGCTCTGTATATGTCTAACGGGTCGGGCGGTAGTTGGCTTGTTGAACAGTTTTCACTACCTCTTCCAGGAAGAATTTCTGAGATTGAACGGCTTATAGAGCATGCCTATATGATCTATCGCGCCGCTTGCCAATTTCTATCATTAGAACCAATATCCATAGATACGTTAGCGTGGGATATCGGTTTTATTGATTAACTGCCATATAATAATGGGGAGGAGCTATGAGAATAATCATTGATACAGAAAAAGATAAAAATGTGAGTGTTGAAATTGATCTGACAGAGGAAGAAAAAGAACTGAAACACGGATTTTTTACATACAGTTTGGGCATCTCTCGTGCCACAACGGAGTTTTTACACCTGTTTGCAAGGAATAAGGAGCAAGCCTCTGCTGGATACGACATGCTTACCAACATACAAAAGGACATGGTGAACCAATATATTGATGATTTCTTTGAAGAAATTGCCGAGGGCCGAGAAGAAGCAAGCTTGTATAGATATATGGAAGATATCTTTTATGCATGGTTAAAAACAGGAAAAATCAGTATGGTAGATTTTCAGTCCAAATATGCAAGGTCTACAAGCTTATATATGGATATTGCAGAAACGGAAGGACTAATATCCGTTGTCCTGTCAAACGGAAAGGTTGCAGACCTGCTCACCGAATTCCCGGCATCGATCGTTACTGAAGACCCGGCACGTTTTGAACAAAACTGTGCTATGAGCCTTATAATCGCGACTGTAGCCGGAGACCGTATATTGGGAGAGGACAAAAACCCGATTCGTGCAAACTACGAAGGCATCGACGGCGGCTTGTGCGAGAAGATCGTTCGAATGTTAAATTCAAATTGAGAAGCACCAACGGCACTGTGCAATGCACAGTGCCGTTGGTGCGGCGTTACATGTATTTATTGATCATGCGATAGAATGCTTCTTGGCCATAATGCTTTCTGAAGTTGGATTTGTTATAATGATAAAAAAGATCCGGTTCATTATTTAGGATTTCCAGGACTTTTTCTGCAGAAAAACCTTTCTCTTCAAGCAGGAATTTGACACAGTCAACAGGATCGGTTTTATATCCATAGAACAGCCACCCATAACGATTGGCTTCGAGTTGAATAAGTTCATAACATTTATCTGGGCCAAGCAAATCTGTTATCTCATGTATCCTACGCTGTGTTTCTTCTAAGCCAATCAGCGCTGCCTTCTTATATATTTTTGCAGGCAGCTTGTCAGTGTAATTATCCTTTAGCCAAGCAAAGAATTGGTGTACAGAAGCATCATCTATCAGTAGCCATTCTGGAGTGCTGAATAATTCATCCAGTTCCTGCACAGTCCATCCGGTATGTATCTGGATGGCAGATTTTGTTCGTTCGACTTTTTCGTAAGGTCGTTTTAAATAAGCATGTATCTCCAGAGGAGGAATATTCTCTAAATTCCCTTTAGAAGACAAAATACGCTGGGCTTCCGAAAGAGTCTTGAAACAATTTTCTGAGGGGATGGTGTTATTCTCAAACTTAATTTCGGGGCACAGTCCCAACGTTAACTCCATACGGTACAGAGACACAAAAGTACTTACAGAACGATCCGATAAGCCGCAGGCGGCAAGCTTGGCAGACAGTTCCTCAAGAAAAGCTTTGGTCTCCTTGGTGTCAAAGTTGCCTGAGTATGCTTCTTTTTCTTCTGGTGTTGCTACTATAATTCCACACATATTTAAGTGGCGAATCAATCCGCTTCTGTATTCTGATGTGACTCCGTGTTTTTTTGCGACACAGAGAAGCTCGTCCTCAGTGATTACAATAGGTGTTTTTTGACATTTTGTGGTCGCGATGATCTCCACTGCTACCCTTTTATATTTTTGACGCACAAGTTCCCCTCCTAAACGAAGAATTAGAATTGCTTTTGGACTAAAAAACGATGCATCCCTAAGTTTTTGTTTTTATTGCAGTATATCACAATTTTTTGGCGTTGTCATTATGTTTACGGCAATGTTTTCTAATCATATATTAAGAAAATCAAAACAGGGAAATGCCTAAGCTTGACGGCTGTGGCATAAAACTATTTTGTATGTATAATGATTGGAGCTTTCTCTCCGGTCAGTATATATGTATTATAAGAAGAAATGCTGAAACAGCAGTGCTCCTACAGCCATCAAAAGATAAAGCAGACTACTAGTTATATCGTGGGAACAAATACTACCATGTTTTTTATAATATCTTGATAAGTGGATGATATTGTTGGTGATTGCCATAGCGGCAAGGGCATAGACAAACACAAATATGTAGTCGAGCATGGCATCGGCTGCCATGAACCCGAGGATTAAGACTATACCAAATATAACAAATATCATTCTTCATCCTCATCCTTTATTCCGAAAAGATATCGGAAGAATCTTATAATCTGGCCGATTAAAGTGCCGATGATGGCCGGTGACAACATAAGAAGAACGATGACGACCGTTATAGGAATTATGCCACCCAACACATCCGCCCATGGAAAATCCATTTTTCTACCTCCATTTTCTCGCATTATATAAACAGAAATCAGTTTTTAATAATATAAGCGGCAGGCAGATAGACCTGCTTTTGTTAGAATACCTTCATGTCATCAAGCCTTGGCAAAAGGGCTTATTGCCGGATATAGTGCCAGCTTCGATACATATCTAACTGCCAGGCTGGATAACCTTCCACATGGTTCCGGGTGGTGATAATACCACCCGGAACCATGTTATGCGTTATAGGATTGCGCATTATTTAGTAACAATGTAGCCATCCGGGCTTCTCTGGGAAACGAACTGAGAATAAGAAAGCTTCTTTAAGATGCAATCCTTACCGACGTTGTAGGTGCCATTACCATCCCATTTTGCCTCCGTAAAATAGACGGTTACCGGCTTGCCGTTTTCGTACTCCACATGCTCTATGAAGCAAACGTGTCCATAGGAACCGTTGGTGTCGACACAAATACTTCCGGAAACGATTTTTTCAGCACCATACAGGATCTGCAATCGGGAGTCATTCTTGTTGGCTGTCAGCCATTTCTTTGCGTTCGGAGCAGTTTTCAAAGCGATGCCGTTTGTTTCGTAAAAACGCCCTAATGCGTACCATGTGCATTGACCAGTGTAACCAGCATTTGCCGAAATGTTACCGCTACCATACCACTTGGTATAACCGTTGTTGTTCTTGATGCTGGCAACGGTCTTGCCTACCAGAGAATTCCAGTCCTTGCCGCAAGTAAGCTTCACTGCGGTTGCTTTCTCAGCAGAAGAGTCGATCTTGTTAAGCCAGGAGTTCAATTCGTTCTGTTTGGCTGTGAAAACTTTTTCGGCTCCACTCTTTACTGCAAAGTCGGTGAGGCTAATTACACCGTCTGTTGCATATTTAGTGATTTGTGCCGCTGTGATGTCAGGCAGAACACTGTCGCTGAAACCCAATAGAGTTTGCCATGTATAGTCAGCCAGCTCGGAAAGGGTTGAGCTGTTTGCCATAGCCCGTACTTCGTCGCCTATCAAATATTCACAGACGGCCATACACGCGCCAGCCTTGCTGTAGCTCTCCTGGCACTTAATCATGTTTTCGTAGGATGTAATGGGCCGGGTCAGCATGGCTATCGTATCTGCGACATACGCAATGCAGTTGTTGGAATATAGGCGAGCGAGACCAAGCACGACAATTGTTTTATAGGCTTCGGGAGATCCAACTTCGCCGATTACTTCGACCATAGCATCCTCCAAGGACAAGGCGTTGCCGGCAACAATGTTCAAGCAGATGCCGACTCCCTTGCCACCAATAGAGCCAACCTTCTTGATGATGGTATCGTATGTAACAATATCGTAGTAAGCTTCTGCGGCATTAGCCCAATCAGCGGCAATGGATTTATAGTTCGAAGAGACTTGATTAAAGACCTGAATGGAGCGCAATTTCTCCAGAATCGCTTGATCACATACCACAGATGCATTGGAATCCACATAGAATTGGAAACCTTTGCCTACGCCGTTGAAGTCCTTTGTTGTCAAAGCCTGATAGTAGTTCTTACCTCCTACAGTATATACTACACCTGTACGTTGATAGGAATTTGCAGGAATGCTCGTTACCGCAGCAGAAACAGTCGTTGTTATGGAGCTGCCTGTCGATGCCTTCTTGGCGTAGTCCAAACTAAACCAACCGGTTTTCCCGTTGTATGTAGTTTTACCCCAAGAGCCGCTAACAGATGTAACGTTCACCGTCTTATTGAACGGAATGGCAGATACTTTTTTATATCCAGTACCTGCACCAGAGCGCAGATTGACACCTGCACGTTCGGTAATCACATACTCACCTGCGGTATATGCAGAGGATGCATCGGACTTCTTCACAGCATATTGGAGAGAGAACCAACCTGTTTTTCCTCCATATGTGGTTTTACCCCAAGAGCCCTTAACTTCCTTTACCTGAACCGTCTGGTTGTACGGAATGGCAGATACTTTTTTATATCCAGTACCTGCACCAGAGCGAAGATTCACACCAGATCGTTCACTAATCATGTATTTCCCGGTTGTGTAAGCAGAAGCTGCAGATACACTTGTGGGAAACATCCCGATGATGCCAAAAGCAATTGCCAAAACCATGATAAAACCAACGATGCGTTTCATAATTATAGTCCTCCTTTAATTTGGGTTTGTTGCAAGTCGGTTTTGCTGATATGGTTATATCACAGCTTTTTTAAAGTCTTTGCAGGCAAAGTTATTCTCATGAAGATGTCAATTGCTTTTTTGAATGTTTTCCTATTGTTTTATTGCGATAATAGCTTTCTTTGGTTTTGACATATCTATTGAAATCTTATATAATAAAAACAATTTAAGCTCTTTTTGATGACTTGTCTGTTCTCTTGGCGTCAGAAGAAACGATGATCAAAACTTTACCTGCAAAACATGTAAACGCAATAACGTATAATGCACCCTGTAAGGAGTGTGATTGACATGAAATCCATGTATATTAAAAGAACAGTTGCACTATTTCTAATAGTTACTTGCATATGTTCTCTGTTTTCGGGCTGCGCAGATAAATCGCCACAGCCTGAGGATACGATTCTATCACTTCAAAAGGCTATCAATAGTTTTGATGCAGATGGCATCTTGGCTTGTATTGATGATGAATGGGCAGAACAAGTAGAAAAAGTTCTGGACTTTACTGTGGGAGAGAAGGGCTTGCCTATTGAGTCCTATATTTCCTTGCTTAAGACGATAATGCCCGTTCTTCCTTTTGTTACCGATGGAAAAATAGATCCAGATAAATTGCCGGAAGTAGAATTTACCGTTCTTAAAACTGATATTTCAGACGAAACAGCTGTTGTTGCATTATCGGGCATTTTGGTTTGGGGTGATTATACAAAACCATTTGCAGCGATAGTAGATATGGAGATCCAAAACGAAATCTGGGTCATATGTGGTGTGAGATAAGAGGTGAAACTATGCTTTTTTTTGGTGGCACGCATAAAAAGAATTCAAATACGACTTTGCCCTATAACACAACCCTAATCCATAGCTCCGTGCGTGGGGCAGGTGAAACAAGAAAGGACCGTTTTAAGTTATCTGCTGCTGTAGTAAGTGATGTTGGGTGTGTCCGGGCAAACAATGAGGATAATTACATTCTAGGAAAATATATGAATACCAATTCATCAGACCACAGTGAGGTTTCAGTTTCCTTCTGTGAAGGCTCAGGCGAATGGCATTTTGCTGGAGTCTTCGATGGGATGGGTGGCGGTGAAATGGGAGAATTGGCATCCCGGGATACCGCAACGATTTTTCTGGAGGCAGTTGCCCGCTTAGGTGATGCTCCATCTAGAACCGAAGTAGATCTGTGCTTGCGCAAAGCTTTTCTACAGGCCAACAACCGCATTGTTGATTTGCAGAAGGAATATAAAATCTTCGGAACAACTGGCACCGTCTTGTGCTCCAATGGCGTAGAATTCAAAATCTATCACCTGGGTGATAGTCGTGCTTATTTGGTCCGAGGTGACGAGTTGCTTCAGCTTACAAAGGATCAAACCCTTGCGCAAATGAAGTTGGAAGTTGGCATGTATACGGAAGGCGATCCTGCCGCCGAAGCGGATAAGCACAAGCTCACAGAGTACATTGGACGGGATTGGACACGGGAAAACATCAAACCTGTTGAGAGTCTCTGGATTCCTATTGAAAAGAACGATTGTGTTCTGCTCTGCAGCGACGGCCTGTATGATATGTGCGCGAACGAGGAAATTTGCAAGATCCTTCGGAGTTGCGAAACAATAAAAGATCAAGCAACTTCACTGGTAGATCAAGCGCGTTCTCGTGGTGGCGAAGATAACATTACCTGCGTTATAGTTGAGTTCACATAATGAATTGCGAGAGGAGATTACCTATGGGTGTATACGAAACAGGAATTATTGAATCCAGCCTAAACAACTGTGACGACATTAATGAATTGAAGAAGCAGATTCTTCCTCTCCTCAAGGATCAGCGTTCTATGTGGAAGGATAAAATTGAACAGATTATATCCGATAAGGGTTATTCCAATAAGCAACTCGCTCAACTCTGTAAGGTGAGCGAACCTGCTGTTGGTAAATGGAGAAAAGGTTCTCTTCCCCAAAGCAGAGATATGTACATCCGCATAGGGTTTGCTGCAGGATATAATTTGGAGGAAATGAATGCCTTCTTAAAGCGCTACGGAAAGTGCCCGCAACTGTATGTCAAATCTTTGGAGGACAGCGTGTGTATGTTTGTTCTCGGATCTAAATTTCTTGAGCATACATATGAGACATATCTCAAAGTTCTGGATATGATCAAGTTGGAAATTCAAGGCGACACAGAAGTTCAGCACAATGCATATACAACGGGACACCTTTCAAATTACTTTGCAAAATTGGAAAGCCTGGAAGAAATGATTGATTTTGCTAAAGCACATGCTCCGTCATTCAAGCAGGCTTATGCCAAACTGTATAGCTTTATTGTTGCTTACTTGGAAATCAATCTTGGGAGTGAGCATGAAGACGATGCAGATGGTCGAAAGGCCAGCTTTCATTCTATGGCAAACGAATCCCAGTGGTCATCCTCTCTTAGACACTGTATTTCAGAAATTAGAAATAAAAAATGGTTTCCCTTGCGTCACAAAATTATATCCTTAGGAATTCATCTTAATATGGATACCGATGCGATTAACCGAATGCTGCAATATGCTCAGATGGAACCACTGTATGTAAAGAATCCTATAGAAGCATCAATTATGTGGGCCGTTGATGAAGCGATGTTAAATGATGTAATTACTCCAAATGGCTCGTCCGACTTGTGCGACTTTGTTAAGGACATTCTTGTTCAACTTGATCTTGCCGAGGAAGGCAATTACTTAATAGAAGATTTATAAAGAGAGGAAATGTTATGCAGACTCAGAGGTATATTGCTCAAACCAGCGGCGCAAGCTTGATCGTTCTTGAAGATGATCAGATTCGTGTTTTTTCGTTAGATGCGCGCCCCGAATGGACGATCGGTCGTTATGCTCCAGATGTGCCTAATACGCCGGATATTCTATTTACATCTCGCATCGTAAGCCGCGAACACGGTTGGATTCGTAACATTGATGATCAGTGGTTCTTTGTGGATAATCCTAAGAATCTTAACGGCACATTTCATAACGGCGTAAAGGTTCCGCGGCCCAAGACAGGCACGAAGACACCCATTATGCTCGAAAGCGGAGATGTACTCCGTATCGACAACGAAGATTTGAACCATGTCAGTGCTCAGGGTGTGTTGATGCTTTTCACTACCGCAACCATCAAGGGCACATGGACGACTTATCAGCTGGAGAAGCAGACTACCTTTATTGGACGTGATGAGTCTTGCGATATTGTTGAGCCGCTTCCCTATATTTCTGCGAAGCACGCTAAAATTTCTCTTGTGAATGGCAATTACTATTTATCTGACTGTAATAGTAGTGCCGGAACTTATCTGAACGGGCAGGAAGTAAAGAGCAGCACGCAGCTCCGGGAAAAAGACTACATATCGCTTTGTGACTGCAGCTATTTCTTCTTGGGGGACAAGCTTCTTTATGCCAGACGGAATCGCAAAAAAGAGCAAGCCGAGTTGCGAATGACTCGTCCCTGCGATCGCCCCGTCGTTCTCTCTGCCAATATTCAAAGTAAAAAGGTCAAGGTTGGAACCATTGTTAAGCACGACAAGGAATTGCTCCGCGATATCCAGCTTGATATCAAGGAAGGAACTCTTGTTGCAGTCCTTGGCACTGCGGGTGCAGGCAAATCCACTTTGATGGGATGCCTGAGTGGGTTGGATCAGAAAGGTGTTTCCGGCTCGGTAGTGTACAGAGATGTCGATTTAGTCAAGAACTTGAATCAGATCAAGTATCTGATCGGCAACGTTCCGCAGGAAAAGGTTATACGCCCGGAACTGACACCTGAAAAGACATTTTATGAAGCAGCAGAGCTTCGCTTGTCTGCTGAAACAACAAAGGAGCAGATCCGCGAGCGCGTCGAGAACACGTTAGAACTGTTGAGCATGACCAAAGTCAAGGACACCCTCAATAGTCGCCTTAGTGGTGGTGAGCAGACCCGTGTTAATGTGGGTATTGATTTGGTGGCTGATCGTGACATTTATTTCCTGGATGAGCCCGAGCAGGGTCTAAGCCCTAATCTTCGGGACGAATTGTATGTGTTCCTTCGCGATCTTGCACATACACACGGTAAAACAATCGTTGCTATTATCCATGATGTTTCTTGCATTGATATGTTTGACCAGGTAATATTCCTTGTGAAGGCTAACGGCACAGGCCGCTTGGCTTTCTCCGGTTCTCCGGATGATTGCAAGGAGCACTTTAAAGAAACTTCTTTCGCAAAGATTTATGCCTTGTTAGAGGCAGATCCTGAAAAATATGTGAGGTAACGTTATGAGAATCAATGCCCCAAAGAGAATCTCGGCTATCCGTGAATTAGGAATTCTGCTTCGTCAGGGTTTCCGTGCATTGACAGGCAACAAGATCAATCTTATTATTTCTCTCTTGTTCCCGTTTATGGCCGCCGGTATTACTGTTTGGATCGCCGGCAAAGACATGTTTGTAAATATGGAAAGCACCAAATCTGCCTGCTTTATTTTGGTATGTGCGGCTATCTGGGGAGGTCTTTTCAATTCTATTCAGACCATTGTCAAGGAAAGAAAGAGCATTAAACGCGATTATGTGAGCGGTTCGCTTCGTATTGAGTGCTATACCGCATCCCGGGCAATCATTCAATTGGTTCTATGTGCATTTCAGAGTGCGGTGCTTTGTCTAAGCTTCTTTGGTGTGCATTGGGCTTATGGCAATGAGCTGCCTTCTGACGGGCTCATCTTTGACTCGGCTATACTGGAATACTATATCACGATTTTCTTGATCGTCTTTTCTGCTGACACGATGGGCCTGTGCATCTCCTGCATTGTCAAGAATGAGCAGCTTGCCAGTCAGATGTCTCCGTACATTTTGATCGTTCAGTTGCTGTTCTCCGGTGTGCTTTTTGCGATGGAAGGTGCTGCGTCCAGTGTCTCTGCTGTTATGCTTAGCCGTTGGGGTATGGAAGCCCTTGGCAGCATCAGTAATCTTAACGAGCTTCCCCTTCGCCTGCAAGAAGAATTTCCTATGATCCCTCACGAAGCAGACGATGCATTCCTATCCGCAGCGGGACATTTACAGGAAGTTTGGTTGATCCTGTTAGTGTTTGTAGTAGTTCCTCTTATCATTGGCAATATCGCACTGCATAGCGTTAAGAAGGACTCTCGCGGTTAAGCGCCCAATCCTTTATCAAAGAAAGAGCGGAGGTTGATAGTGTGTCTATCGAATCAAGACGGCACCAATATGGAACTGTTTTCGATCATTGGCAGATTGGAGAGCTCCTTGGTGCAAGCAAGAACGGCCAAACTGCAGTCTTTCATCTCCAACACAAGGAATCAAGTCAGGAAGAAAGTGCCGTTAAGATTATCACACTGATTGAAGAGCACGGGAAACTGAGCGAATTCACCCCTTGCCGAAAGGCAGAGTACGAGGCTGAGCTAGAAAGGCGCAAGGAACATGCACTTCAAGAAGTACAGCTCATGTATGCACTTAAAGGCTATACCAATATTGTCAGTTATGAAGATCGTGTTACCGAACATTGGACTGAGAACAACAGCTTCGGTTGCGATTTGCTCATTCGCATGGAATTACTGCGCGACCTGCGAAAAATAATTCGAACCGGCCATATTTTTCCTGAAACTGAAATTGTTCAAATTGGCAAGGATATTTGTACTGCACTTAGACTATGCCATGGTGAAGACAACCCGGTTATCCACCGAGATATAAAACCGGAAAATATCTTTGTCAATGCAAGGGGCACATATAAACTTGGTGACTTTGGTGTTTCTCGAATTCTTGACAAATGTCACGGTACAACTGCAACCACAGCCATTGGAACACCGGCATATCTTGCCCCTGAGCAGGCCCAAAAAGGGTACGATGAACGAGTAGATATCTATAGCCTAGGCTTGGTTCTTTATGAATTGAGTAATCAGAATCGGCTTCCTTTTGCAGAAACCGTTTATGATACCGAAAAAGCTATCCTTTTGAGAATGGCAGGCAATAAATTCCCTGTACCGAGCAAGGCATCTGCTAATTTTGCAAGGGTTATCCTCAAAGCTTGCGCATTTAAAGCTGATGATCGATACCAAACAGCCGAAGAAATGCTTGAAGCTCTTGAACAGCTATCGACCACGAGATCTCCTGCCTCCGTCAAACTAGAAAAAGACCCGGCAAGAGATATACCTGGTACATTTGAAACTGTTCCTGCAATGGAGGCGTCTCGCAATAAGGATTCATTTGCAACTGTTCCCGCAATAGCAAAAGCAAGCAATGTGGCGACGGAAGAAATGTCTGATCCTGTGCTGCCCCGAAGTAACACCAAGGATAACCTGCTATCGCGGGCTGACTCGGGGGATGCAGCAGCGCAGGTTCAACTTGGCGTTAATTACTGTCGTGGTGTTGGAGTGTCTATCGATGCTGACAAAGCTTTTTATTGGTTCAAAAAGGCTGCAAACCAGGGTCACGCACTAGGTCAATATAATCTGGGCCTTTGCTATGAATTAGGAAGTGGTATAAGAAAAAACATAAAAACTGCTAAAAAACTATATCAGAAAGCGGCAGATCAGGGATGTGGGGATGCACGAAAACGGCTAGATAATATTTTAGAAGATTTAGCAGAAAAGAGAGCACAACAAGAATCTGCGCTAAAAAAATGGTATTTAGTTCAAGGCTTTGTCGTGTTGTTTATCGCAGTAATTCTTGGCTGCGTTATGTGGTTCACATCTGTTCCTCTGTGGCATACTATTCTTGTTATAGCATTACTTGGTGCGATAAGTATGTACAACCTAGGTTGGAGCAATAGAAAAGGTAACGCCGGTTTGAAATTGCGTCCCTTGGGACACCTTTTGCTTTGTATTATGGGAGCAATTAGTGTTCCTCTTGTTACAGCAATAGTAATTGCTATTATAGAGGGTGTTCTTTGGATTTTCGGATAAGTTTTTCCTTACATTAGATAGAACATATAAGCAATTCCGCATATTCAAGGTCAATTGGCTTACTACAAGATAAAGAAAAGAGGTACATAACTTATGTCAATAGAAAGTAGAAAACACCAATATGGCACGGTTTTTGAACATTGGCAAATTAAAGATCTTCTAGGCCAAGGCTCTGGCGGTAAGTCTGCGGTTTTTCGTTTGAGCCGCAACGATTCCAGTTGGGGCGAAACATGCGCACTTAAGGTTATGAATTTAATCGAGGAGCGGGGTAAATTAGAAGAGTTACCCAAGTTCAGGAAAGACGAGTACACCTCTGCAATGCAGGAATGCAGCAAAAATGCAGAACAAGAAGTGCGTTTGATGGCCAATCTACGAGGCAACACAAACATTGTAGACTATCTTGACTATAAGTTTGTTGATTGGTCGGACGACTCAAGCTTTGGCCGTGATATGCTAATTCGCATGGAGTTTCTTCATGACCTGCGCGGTGAGCTTCGCAACGGAAAACTGTTCGAAGAGTCTGAGGTTATAAAACTGGGCCGAGATATTTGTGCCGCACTGGTCTTGTGCCACAGCAAGAACATTCTGCACCGTGATATTAAGCCGGAGAATATTTTTATAAACGAGGACGGCAATTATAAGCTCGGCGACTTTGGCGTTTCTAAAATTATGAGTGCAGCACCTATGTCTATGGCTAGTACTGGTATTGGCACACCTGAATACGCTGCTCCGGAACAGTTTTCTGGAAAACATGATAAGCGGGTAGATATCTACAGCTTAGGACTTGTTCTGTATGAGTTAAGCAACCAAAACAAACTGCCGTTTGCGGCCAGCACGTATATTCGTCAGGAGGAAGTACAGAAAAGGCAGATGGGCACACCCTTGCCCCATCCCAGCAATGCAAGCAACGCTTTAACACAGGTGATTCTAAAGGCTTGTGCATTTAAGGCCGAGGATCGGTATCAGACTGCTCAGGACTTATTAAAAGCCTTAATTTCGTTGGAGGATGCGGAAGCACCTGTGGTGGTTTCTAATATCCCCAACACATATGCAACAATGCCTGCGCAAAATGCATACACAACAATGCCCGCTTCGAATCAGGCAAATACTCAGACAGGATATGAGACGGCCCCGGCTCAAGTGAATGGTTTTAGTAAGGGCACAGCTGAGCCGAATACACAAGAAAATAAAAAATCTAACAAAAGTAAGCTCATTGCGGCTGTTTTAGGTGTTGTAGCCATAATTGCAATCCTTGTTGTGCTAGTGTCAATGAATGGTGAAGAAAAAAACGAAACCCATATTGGTGGAACAAACACCACGCAATCTGGGCAGCAGGAATCTAAGGATGACACTACCGAGACTACCACAGATACCTCACACGTTGGCGTGTCAGAATTGCAGAACCTTTCTGCTGAGTATATTGGAAAGGTCTTAAAAGTTGGGGATTCAATCACATCCTCCGATGTTCTTGTTATGGGAAGCTTTGCTGGAGGAAGAAAGGAAACAATATCTGATTTCTCCATTTCGCCGCAAATGGCAAGTCAGCCTGGTGAATTAACAATAGAAATTAAGAGCGGAGAAAAGTCTGTTCAGCTTACGGTACCAGTTTTGCCATGCAATGATCCAAACGCAAATTCTCCAACAGACTTTGCTTATAGGATTGAGGATGGCGGCGTTACGATTACAAAGTATGTTGGAGAGCAGACAAAAGTTGTTATTCCATACTGGATTGAAGATAAACCGGTTACAGCTATCGAAAGCCTTTCGGATGATGTTACTGTTGTGGTGATGCCGGATAGCATCAAATACCTTAAAAGGCATTGCTTCTCAGGTAATATGAATTTGATATCTGTTACAGTAAGTGGTGGACTTACAGACATGGGAGATAATGTCTTTTACCAATGTAAGAACCTAAAGAGTGTTACCTTTAATGAAGGTATAACTACAATTGGTGATTCTATGTTTGCTTATTGTGAAAGCATTGAATCTATTACAATACCGGACAGTGTTCTTACTATTGAAGACGGCGCTTTCTGCGGGAATACATCAATGCAGTCTTTGTCAATTGGGAGTAATGTCACTAGCATTGGTGCTTCTGCGTTTAATGATTGCAGAAAAATAACCGAGGTTATTATTCCAGATAGCGTTACCTATTTGGGAAGACATGCATTTAGTGGATGCTCTGGCTTAAAATCGGCAGTTATTGGGAGCGGAATAACCACAATGGGAGATAATACATTCTACCAATGTGCTAATTTATCAGACATAACCATTAAGGATGGCGCAACGCTGATTGGTGACAGTATGTTCTCTGCTTGTAAAAGCTTGAAATCAATCAGTCTGCCGGCAAGCTTAACTAGTATTGAAGACGATGCTTTTTCCTATTGTGATGCACTAGAAGAGATTTGTGTGATACGTGGAACTTATGCTGAGCGCTGGTGCATTAATTCAAAATATTCCGACAAGATGAAACGTTAATTGGGTGTATGAGAGAACGAGAGGGAAGATCAATGTGGTTGCAGATCCTTTGTTTGGAGAGTCTTGACAATTAGCGTCTGTATCTTGCATTGTGCACTAAGAAAAATGAGGTAATTGAGTCCCATAGTCGCTTTAGAAAGTCATATTGTGTTTTCAAATTATTGATTTTATATTGCTAAATACCGGCGAATCGATATTTTATCGATTCGCCGGTATATTTGTTATCATCATTTTATAAAAGCAAAGAAAGTAAAGCTGTTTAAGTTGATACAAAACTTTGCCTGCAAATCTTCCAAGTGAGGTGTGATATAAATATATTAGCAAAAACAAAAAACAAGGAGGAAACAACAATGAAACGCATCATAACTTTAATCATGGCTCTGGCTATCACTTTGGGAATCGTAGGCACAATTCCTGCAACAGTCTCTGCGGCATCTACCTATATGCGCAGTGTTAAAGACGGAACATATACCATCACATCGGTTGCCTATAACCAATATCGCTGGAACGTATACGCGGGTGGAAACTATGACGGTTGCCAGGTGGGTCTTTGGAAGCGTGACGGAACAAAAGATCAGCAAATCTATGTAAAGCATCAAGGGTCTGGAAAATATCTTCTGTACGCGGTGTGTACCAACAACAAGCGTGTAGTTGATGTGTATCGGGGTAATAAGAAGCTTGAAGCAGGAATGAAGTTGGACACATGGTTGCCCAACGATTCCCTCGCACAGTTAATGTATATCGAATGCGTTGGCCAGAACCAGTATGTATTCAGAATGTGCTCTAATAGTAATCTTGTTGTCAGCTGTGAAAAGGGAAGCAACGGTAGCAGACTGGTGCTTGCTAAATATAAGGCTGGAGAAAAAAAGCAAATTTTCTCCTTTTATTCCAGCAACGGTAAATCTTCAGTGAATCCTGTATACACTGAGCAAAAAAGTGCGAACAATCAAACTACCACGCAGAAGGGCAATATGTATATAGCATCCGGATTACAGAACAAAGTAGAAACACTGAAGGGCACGTATAAACCGGGAGATCGTAAGACTACGATTTTTAAAAGTAATGCATGGCAGTGTCACGGGTTTGCATGTGATGCTCTTATGATGTTTTGGGGGACTTCTAAGCCGACATCCAGCAATAAGGACTACACATATTATAAGGCAACAGCTTCCAAAAGCTATGTTGAAAAAATACGACCGGGAGATATGGTTCGTTATCGAAGTGGGAGTTGGGATCATACCATAGTTATCACAAATGTTGATGACAACTATGTGTACTATGCAGACTGTAATGGCGATGGCCTATGTACGTTTGCTTATAACCAAAAAATGTCCAAAACCAAGCTGGACGGTCTGTTGAAAAAGGTTCTTCATGATCAAGCAATTTCTACTAGAGGTTACGTTTGCCACTATGTAAAGAATGATCTATAAACACATACCATTAGGCCATTGACGACGGAATTGGTCTCAATCTCCACCCATCTCAGGGACTGAATAATTAACCTCCCAATGCAACAGGGCCACCCGGGGAAATCGGGTGGCCCTTGAAATTAAAACTGAGAGTATTTTGAGAGTAGAGCAATATCGTGAATTAACTGTTCAAATTGTTCTCTGCACCAAAGGTTTGGATGCCAATGTCCATGCATTACTTTGTTGCGACCATTTGACTCAGGAGAATCCTTCATAGGTTTGAAATAGCCGCGCATCTGCTCTAAAAGTAGGATATACTCTGTGTTGCTTTGATTCTCCTTTATTGCTAGATCAATAAGGTTTTTTCCAAGTTTAACACTTACAGGATTTTCGTCCCGATCGTGCAGTGGTGTACCATAGTCTGATGTGGTTGTGCGAATGATTTCCTCTAAATATGTGTATGCAAAAGGTGTTAATACGGAAAAAGACAATGGCTCCTCTTTGTAAATTTCCTTTACTAGTGCCCAATCAGGAGCCCAATGCCACATATGTGCATAGTCTAGTATTTCATCAAAGTCTTTCTCGATAGACATAGTGCTCTCCTTAGTTTTTGCTTTATATGCTTGCGTCTAGACCGACAAAGAATTCGTCGTAGGAACACTTATAGATCTTGCGCAGTTCGATAATGACACTTGCACGGATATTCAATTCGCCGGCCTCGTATTTGGCGTAGGTTGTCCGACCAATATCGCAACCGCGTCGCTGCAGTTCTGCACAAAGCTTCTCCTGAGACAAACCAGCATCACTGCGCAGGCGTCTGAGATTGTCACCCATATTGCGATCTCTACGAATTTTCTGTTCCATAATTCACACCTCATATAGCATTATTGACCAGTATTGGTTGCAATCTACCATTATGGTATGCTATACTGATTCAAAATGTTGTCCGCAATACTGGTCAACTTTTGCGTGGAGGGAGATGTTATGGCGAATTGTACATTTTTTGGTCACCGGGATTGTCCAGAGACGATAAAGCCGAGGTTAAGGTCGGTACTTGTAGATCTGATAATAAACCACAATGTGGATATGTTCTATGTTGGTCACCAAGGCCAGTTTGATGCCTATGTGCATAGCGAACTAAAGAAATTGAAGCAAGATTATCCGCAGATTAATTACGCAGTTGTATTAGCTTATATGCCCGGCAAGAAAACAGAATCCGATGATTATTCCGACACTATGCTCCCGGAGGGAATCGAGTCTGTCCACCCACACTACGCCATCTCCTGGCGCAACAACTGGATGCTCCGGGAGTCAGAGTATGTTGTCACCTACATTACCCACTCCTGGGGCGGCGCATACCAGTACGCCGAAAAAGCCAAACATCAAAAGAAAAGTGTGATCGCTTTGCAATAGCTAATATAGTTGTGGATAATTGCTGTGTATATCGATGAAGGCGTTGTAGTTCTATGAATTATTCTTATATAGAACTACGCTATGTAATCGGTAATGCGATGACCTCAATGACAAAGTTTTTCTAGTATTTTATCCAGCATACTGATAGACGGTTCATGCCTCGTGCGCTTCCTCTGGTATGCCATTGCTATAAATTTGGCACAATCAATGTTGATTTTGTAGTTAAACGTGAGAATTTGCACATTCATTTTAGGTGCAAAGGTTGACTTTTTTGGGGTTGATGAATATACTAAATATAGGTAGTTATACACATTTAACAATTGTATGCATATATTGAAATGAGGGTATTTATGGGTAATTCAGTTTTACTGATGTTGTCTGGCGGAAGAGATTCTTTTCTTGCAGCATGCAAATTATTGGAGGATAATAAGAAATACCATGTCTATATGGTAACCTTTGATAACGGGTGCATTTACCAATTAGAAAATGTCAGGACGGTAGCTGAGCGTATTATTAAACGATATGGAAGCGATCGTGCAGAGTATTTGGGAGTTTATAAAACCAGTAGCATTGCGCGCGAGTTTTTCTTTCCATATTTCAATATGAAGCCAGCAGAGCAGCTTGAGAGATTCTCAGGGATGACACCCTCTCAATTCCACTGCATGGTATGTCGAACAGCAATGTATGTGTACGCAATTAATTTGTGTAAAAAACATAGTATTCATTATATTGCAGAAGGTGGTCGTAAATCGCAGCAGTTTGTTATTGAATTGCCGGGATTTGCAAAACAAAGGTATAAACAACTTGTTGAATCCCAAGGATTGGAACTGCTTCTCCCAGTTTATGAAATGGAATCAGACTGGGAAAGAGACAATGAACTGATGCTTCGTAATTTTATTTGTAAATGTATGGAGGCTAAATGCATCATTGGTGTTCCAATTAATGGAAGTGTGGACCAAAGCGTTATTGATGGTGTACATGCGTATTATGACCAGATTATTTTGACATGTATATCAGAGAGAAAATTGCTAGAAAACGCATCTGCAATTCCTGGCTCCTGCGACGATTATGACGAATTGTACAAGTAGAAATGTCATACTGGTTCCTGGTTGCTTGTTGTGTCCTATATACCAAGTAGGATATGATGAATCTAAACTGAGCTGGAGAAGAGAAATACTGGAGTTTTTGTGTATGTCAGGGGTTTCGTTAGTGCAGATGCCTTGCCCTGAAGTAATATTTGAGAACTTAGATGTTGGTTTATCTAGGAAACCTCACGGTATTAGGTATTATGAGAACTTGCCTGGGTTCAAAGATCATTGTAAAGGATTAGCACGCGGAGTTGCGATGCAGATCGAGGCGTTGCAAAAGAATGGTTATGTGATCAAGGCTATTCTCGGCATTGAAAACTCTCCGACTTGTGCAATTGATAAGATATTTACATATGGAACCGGCACAGAAAAACGTTCAGGCCTGTTTATCACCGAATTGAAAAACTATTTATTAGAACGCGGTCTTACTATTCCTTTTATCGGAATCATAAGGCACAAAAAAGACCAGAAGAAAGAAATTGCGCAGATTTTAGAACTAATTGATGTTTTGTAACTGTGCAAATGGGGAGAGATTTAGAATGCGTCCTACAGTTACACTGAAGATTACAAATGTAAACAATTCCACATATCCCACCATTATTATGCGCAAGTTCTTTAATATGGTGTTTATGGAACCGGACGGGAAAACTATCAATATTTATACCGCGACAATTTTTGGCGGTGCTGCGAAAAGGGTTGAAGATGCTGAAGGCAATAAGAAGGTTGACCCGGAACCGAAGAATGATAAAGCTAGCCAATGTAATCTAAAATTTTCATATGAAAAAGGAAAGTACATTGACAAAATTGATTTTTATGATTTATCCAAACAATATGTCGCGCAGACAGAACAGATAAAAAAAGTCTGGAAGAATGTAACAAACCTCTCAACGCAGGAGGATTTAAAAAATGCGTTAATTAGTTATTATCCTTCATTCTACGAAAAAGAATCAGATATTAAGTTGCCAGATATAGCAACGCTGGGTTCGGTTGTTAAAATTGACGATGGTCTTGATGGACATAGTTCACATGCATGCATTGCAGCCGTTGGTAAGTGTACAATTGACAAATCGGCAGAACCGTCCTATACATTACATATACCGACGAATTTTGCAATTGGAATTGAAGCAGTCAATTGGATAAAAACAACCATTAAATTAAAAGACAGTATACTCGAGGACAATCAAAAGGTTGGATTTGTTGTACAACTAGACAATCAGTCTGAGTACTATACTCCTGATTTTACTTGGTATTTTGCCCCTCCAACAAGTTATATTGTTGATGCGGAGTCCGCATTGTTGAAAATAGGCAAACAAAGTGAAGAACAAAATAAAGTTACAAGAGTCGCAGATGCAACAACAGTCTTATTTAATGAGTGGGTTAAACAGGAATACATCACAGAACGTAAAAAATCAAGAGTTAGTTTTGGAGATATTACAGCAAAGGATCCATACAGCTTTAGTGGAAAGAAAATTCATGTAATTTTATCATTTGTCAACCCGGGCAAACATGGTAATCTCCAGTTTTTTATCGGCTTGATAGTTGCGTTTTTACTTAGTTTTTGTTCTGACAAAACACGTTTAAATGACTTTTTACAATTATGTAAGACTAATGTTTGCACAGCAGAAAAATGCGTGTCAATATGGGGAACAAGTCCGTGTGAGTGTTCTAGTTTTTGTAATTTTATAGGAATTATTTTCCCGTTCCTAATTATTTGCGCCTTTTTCGCAATATGTTTTTCAAGGAAACGCTGCATTCCAAATGCCAAAGGGCTTGAGCGAATACTGGGTGTAGCTAAGATCATTGGTTTGGTCGCAACTATTATCTTAATGGCCTACATGTATATAGGTTGGTTGGTAGTACCTCAGCTTATTGCAAGCTTGGTAACTTCTTGCTATTCGAATCAATTAATTATTTTGGTATTACTTATCATTTCTCTTGTGTGCAATGGTGCGTACACATTATATTGTTGGATATGCAAGAAGAAAAATATTTTGGACTTTTTCTGATACATCAATAAAGCCCACTCTGCTTAAGAGTTACTCTAAGTAGAGGGGGTTTTTATGGTTGTATGCAGAGCTTGTATGCTAATATACCGAGATACAATGCTCCCGGTGGGGGACCGAGTCTGTCCACCCACACTACGCCATCTCCTGGCGCAACAACTGGATGCTCAAACAATCCCGTTATGTTGTCACCTACATCACCCACTCCTGGGGCGGCGCATATCAGTACGCCGAAAAAGCCAGGCGTCAAAAGAAAGTTGTGACCAATCTATAAAAAACCTCTTGACTCTGACGTAACGTCATAGTATATGATAGTGCCAGGAGGGATGCGTATGATGACAGTTGCGCAAGTGAGCAAGCGCACCGGTGTCAGCGTGCGGACGCTGCACCATTACGATCAGATCGGCCTGCTGAAACCCACTGAGGTGACAGAAGCTGGTTATCGGCTGTATGACGACGGGGCTTTGGACAAGCTTTATATGATCCTGGTGTATCGGGAACTGGGCTTGTCTCTGAATGAGATCAGCGGCATTTTGGATGCACCGGACTATGACCGAAACCGTGTTCTGGAGCACCAGATTAAGCTGATGCAGGAGCGAATAGAAAAGCTGCAAAACCGGATCTCCCTTGCCAAAAGGATGCTTATGTTAGGAGTGAAATATATGGATTTTGAAGGCTTTGACCCTAAGAAATTAGACGAATACAGCCAGCAGGCCAAGATGCTCTACGGCAAGACGGATGCCTACAAGGAATTTGAACAGAAGCAAAAAGGCCGCACCAAGGAACAGGAAAAGGACCTGGGTGCACAGGTGATGGAGCTTTTTGCAAAGCTGGGCAAGCTGCGCCCTTGCGCACCGGGTAGCGAAGAAGCCCAAAACTGGGCCAAGGAGCTGCAGGCGTTCTTTACGGAGCATTTTTACACCTGCACGCCCCAAATTCTCAAGAGCCTGGCAGAAAGCTACGCCGGTGGTGGCAGTATGACGGAAAACATCGACAAAGTCGGCGGCGAGGGCACAGGTGCCTTTGCCAAGCAGGTCATTGACATCTACACCCAAAAACTGCTATGAAAAACAAGTGGATTCTGTTCGCCGTTGCACTTGTCTTAATTGCGATCAACTTGCTGAACACGGATTTTTCTGTCCATAAGCAGTTATCTGCCGGCGACCTTCTTCCTGTGATCGTGATCGCACTGGTGAGCTTTCTGATAAAAACCGGCGTTCTTTCCGCTGCGGTGATCGGCATTAAAAAGCTGTGGCGATGGCTTCGAAAGAAATAGCGGATAATATTTTGTCCGATAGTAACGGATACGATTGTGACCTATAAAAAACGATAAAATTTGCCGCTGAGGAACCGAAATTCCTCAGCGGCGGTTTTACGTTTATCGGACTATGGAAGAGGGGCTATAGATGTAGAACTCCTCTTGGCTCGGCATATTGGCCTATATACTATGCGAGAAGACTGAATATGACGACTATACTATATACCTGAAGGGAATCGAGTCTGTCCATACGCATTACTTCATCTCGTGATGCAACAACTGGATTCTCCGACAGTCAGACTATTGAGATCAATCCTTTTTCAATAGATACTCGATAACTTAATACTTTGCACCCGCAATTTTGGAAGTCAACAACAATATATCCGTTGTCTGTAACGTTTGTGATTGTTCCTTGTCCAAAGAGTGCATGAAAAACGCTCATACCAACCATATCCGTGGTAGCTATTGTTATGTCTGCTTCTTGGACGCCATTTGATTGCAGGGTAGCATTCTCTTTTTCTTCCTGTATTTCTTTAATGGTTTTGAGACGAGGAACAACAAATGAACGTCCGTGATGTCTGCGAGGATATGTACCACGCATTTTTACATAGCTAACTTCACGAAAATAAGCTTCTACATCATCTGCACTATAAAAGCGGTTTATATTGGCGGCTTCCTTAACTAGGCTGCGCTGCTCAACAAAATAATTCCAAGCTTCATCACTACTCATATTGTGGGCAATTATATAGTCGGTGATGTACTTCTTCGTCGTATTATAGCCAAGCTTGACTAGAAAATTCGCCCACTCCTTTGCAGAGGAAGCAGTCATTGCCATCGCTCCTTATTGTATTTTGTAACTGTTGTTACTTAGGAATACTATACTTCAAACAATATCAAAGCGCAACTACTAAAGATGAAAAGAATCTCTGTGAGATAGTATTCCTTTAGGCGTTGACTTTCTTTGTGAGTCCGTGGAATGTCAGTACAAACCGAATTCTTCCATTGGTAAGTGGAAATACATCCACATTATCCGCGAAGCTAATCGCCCGGGATAATTGTTTGCACCGTAAAAACACAAGATCCTCACCCTCCAGACAAATGCTGCCCATGCTTTGGAAGGGCTTATGCAGTTCGTAGGAAACGGTCATTCCGTTTTCCTCTGCCATGTGTTTTAGGATGCTGTATGAGAAGTTCATCATCTGCAACCGTATCGGCTGCAGGGTGCTTGGCTGCTGTTCGTCCTCCAGGATCCATTGGCTGATGCAATCGATCAGTTCGTTTAATTCATTCTGATTTTCTGTGTAGTGATCCATATTCATACCTCCATTAGTAAGCGAGTTTGCCGATCAGGCTAAAAATTGCGTACAGAATAAATACAATGAGCAGCGGGCCGGGGTTTTTACTGCACAGCGCCTGTATGATCGCCCACACGATCAGAGTTGCTATCAGCGTCAACATTGTTCTCACCTCCTTATCTGAATCCGCTCACTACGTGGACGGGATAGTTTACACGGCGATGTCCTTTCTTTGCCCGAAGATCACCTCCCATTGTCGACACCCAACCCCAGTAGGGATCCGCACGACGTTGCTTCGCTCTTTCTATACAACGCTTACAGCGAATCGGGTCTGCCCAGTTTCGTGCACGAAACTGTTTCTGCTGATCTTCGGAGAAACCAAAGATCCGTGTGCAGTCTTTGCATTGAATGTACTTTGTCATTTGAAACAACTCCTTTTATTTTTTAGGGGCAAAGCCCCAAGTTTACACAAAAAGATGGCGTGTCTTCCAACCACAAAGAAGACACGCCATCAAGGCACAGCTGTTGGAGAAAACACCAAAGCCAACAACTGTATCACGCACTATTTATCCCAACGGGTGTACCCTAAACCGTAAAGGGGCAGTCACCTTTAACCGCAACCCCCGCCACACACTACCGCAAAGGGGGGAACACCCTAAACCGCAAAGGTACACACACTATTAACCGCAAACCACCCTACAGCCTGCACCCTTAACCGCAAAGGGGACTACACCTTACCGCAAAGGGTCTAACACTACAGATATTACCGCAAAGTCTCAACCCCCACCACTTAAAACCGCAAAGGTACAACCACCTACGCTTGTTACCGCAAAGGTGTAACCCTCACGGACTAAACCGTAAACCTTAGGACATGTTATACCGCAAAGGGGCGTACAAGCACACAAGCGGTCATTTTACCGCCGCTGTCTATGTTGCAATTTTACACTATGCAACATTGCTTCAAAAAGGTACAAATATTCCTTCGAATGAGCATCAAATATTGCAACGCTTGGAAGAGACGACACGCAACGAAAATAACAACACCTCCCGGGATTTTGGTCCCGGGAGGTGTCTTAGTTAGGTGACTTATTCGATTTCCAGACGTCTGCCTTCAGGCAGGCGCTGTTCCAGTTTGGGCAGGGTTAGGCGCAGGACACCGTCCACATACTTGGCCTTGATCTTGTCGGCATCCACGCCGGAGATGTCAAATGTTCGCTGGTAGGAGCCGTAGGAACGTTCCATGCGGATCACTTTGTCCTTCTTGTCCTTTTCTTCCACCTTGGATTTCCGCTCAGCCCGAACTGTCAGCGTATCGTCCCGGATGTCCAGAGTGATATCTTTCTTTTCAAAACCGGGAAGATCAGTCTCCAGCAGGTAGTGGTCACCCTCGTCGGTCACATCGGTGCGGAACTGGTTCAGCACCGGGGTGTTAAAGAAACTGCCGAAGGGGTTGCTGAAGAATGCCTTCTCGAATTCTTCCATTTCACGCCAAGGGTTGAAAGTTGTCATATCCTGATTTCTACGTGTAAGTCCAAACATAATAATACCTCCATTTGATATCTGTATTTTATGCTGACTGGGTTGCTTTTATCCGATAAGGTCAGCGCTTACCGGAGCTTGTACGCATCTCATCGGTTGGTCATCTCTTTTCATTTGGTATTTGACTCACTTGTCATTTGTATTATATCGCTCTGGGAGAGGAATGTGTTACATAAGTGTAAACTTTTAGCACTCTACAGCAGAGAGTGCTAAAAATGAAGAGAAAGAAAAGTGTGACCCTCCAGATAGGAAGAGCCACACATAAAGTAAGATTGAAAAGCTTTATGCATCAAAGCTTTTGTTTTTGATCGCCTTAATATTGCGAAGGGAATACATAATGAAGGACATCAGCATAATGCCCACACACATACCCACCATGATCAGGGAAGCAGAGAGGGGGATATTGAACCAAAGCAGGTGGATGCCCATCATGAGATAGAGCGAAACAGTTGTGAGCTTGCCATGCCAGTCAGCACCTTTGACCGTATCGGTTTTCTTGATAGAGATCAGCGCGGTAATGCCAGTGAACACCTCTTTGATGACCAGCATACCGAGAGGAATCAGCATGTATTTAAACCGCACTACCAAACAGCAAAGCGTGGCCGCTTGCGTAAGCTTGTCCGCGATCGGATCAAAGGCCTTGCCGAAGTCGCTGATCATATTGCATTTACGGGCAATAATGCCGTCCACAATGTCTGTTACACCTGAAAGGATCAGAACCATCAACGTCCAGAAATAATCCTTCTCGCTAACGTACAGCCAAACGATCACCGGAATCAAGCAGATCCGGAAAAAGGATAGTATGTTAGGAATCGTCAGTATTTTGTTTTTGTATTTACTCTCAGTCACCGTATTTTCTCCTTGCCAAATTCTTCTTTCCTGCAGGCATTAACCGTTCAGTATAGCCTGTGTATTTCTTACAACTTGCTCATTGATCCGTTTATAGGCGGCCCAA
>JAZOME010000035.1:0-12078 GCA_045653685.1 Faecousia sp. | reverse complement strand
GAGCTTTCCAAGGCTCTGGCTGATTTGGCTGACATTTTCGTTAACGACGCTTTCGGCACTGCCCACCGTGCCCACTCCTCCACCGCCGGCGTGGCTGACTACCTGCCTGCTGTTTCCGGCTACCTGGTGCAGAAGGAAGTCTCCATTATGGGCAAGGCTCTGGCCAACCCCGAGCGTCCCTTCGTGGCTATCCTGGGCGGCGCTAAGGTTTCCGATAAGCTGAATGTTATCAATAACCTTCTGGAGAAGGTGGACACCCTGATCATCGGCGGTGGTATGGCCTACACCTTTATGGCTGCACAGGGCTACAGTGTTGGCAAATCTCTGGTGGACAATGAGAAGCTGGAGTACTGCAAGGAAATGATGGCGAAGGCTGAGGCTAAGGGCGTTAAGATGCTGCTGCCTGTTGACACTGCCATCGCAGAGTCCTTCCCCAACCCCATCGACGCGGAAATTCCCGTCAGCTATGTGGATTGCACGGCTATCCCTGAAGATCAGATGGGTCTGGATATCGGCCCCAAGGCTGCTGCTGAGTTCGCTGCTGCTGCCAAGGCTGCTAAGACTGTTGTTTGGAACGGACCTATGGGCGTGTTTGAAAACCCCACCCTGGCAAAGGGTACTATCGCTGTTGCTCAGGCTCTGGCTGACAGCGACGCTGTGACCATCGTTGGCGGCGGCGACTCTGCTGCTGCTTGCGAGCAGTTGGGCTTTGCTTCTCAGATTACCCACATTTCCACCGGCGGCGGTGCTTCCCTGGAGTTCCTGGAGGGCTTGGAATTGCCCGGCATTGCTTGTCTGCAGGACAAATAATTTAACCATTCGAGGGGGCAGTCCCCTGCCCCCTGCCTATTACTTTGTTAATCACACCGCCAAGCGGTGTACATATATTGAGGAGAGATAAAAAATGAATAGAAAGTATCGTAAGACCGTCATTGCCGGCAACTGGAAAATGAACAAGACCCCCTCCGAGACCAAGGAGTTTATGCAGCAGTTCAAGGCAATTCTGCCCAAGGGTCGTTGGTGCGATATTGCTTTGTGCGTGCCTGCTGTGTGCATCCCTGCGGCTGTGCGTGCGATGCGTGAGACCCGTGTAGGCATCGGCGCAGAAAACTGCAACGCCAACGCCTCCGGCGCTTACACCGGTGAAATTGCTACCAATATGCTGGTAGATGCCGGCTGTAAGTATGTCATCATCGGCCACTCCGAGCGCCGTGCTATGGGCGAGACCGACGCAGATGTCAATGCTAAGGTTTTGGCTGCGCTGGAAGCCGGTCTGGTTCCCATTATGTGCTGCGGTGAGACCCTGGAGCAGCGTGAGGCCGGCATCACTGCCGAGCACATCGCTATGCAAATCAAGCTGGGTCTGCAGGGCGTTTCCGAGGACAAAATCCGCAAGGTGGTTATTGCTTATGAGCCCATTTGGGCCATCGGCACCGGCAAGACTGCTACCCCTGAGCAGGCTCAGGAGGTTTGCGAGAGCATTCGCAGTGTGGTGCGCAAGCTGTACTCCTCCAAGAATGCCCGTGCGATCTCCATCCTCTACGGCGGCAGTATGAACGAGAAGAACGCCTTTGAGCTGTTGGCTCAGCCCGACATCGACGGCGGTCTGATTGGTGGTGCTTCCCTAGTGCCTGAGAAGTTTGTGCAGATTATTGAAGCTGCCAACCAGCCCATCGCCTGATAGAAAGCGTATTAAAACCCCTGCAAGGATTTTCCTTGCAGGGGTTTTTGGGTATTGACCCCAGTGGTATAATAATAAGAAAAGAGATTAGGAGGTGGGAAGATGGAAACGAAAATTGTCAGTGCCGCAGACCCGGCATGCGCTTTGGAAGCGGCGAAGTTAATAAAGGCCGGGGAATTGGTGGCTCTGCCCACGGAGACGGTGTACGGTTTGGGCGCTGACGGCTTAAATCCCCAGGCAGTGGCTAAAATTTTTCTGGCCAAGGGCCGCCCACAGGATAATCCCCTGATTTTGCATATTGATAAGCCGGAGGAGCTGGACAGTCTCTGTCACAGCATTCCGAAGAGTGCCTGGCTTTTGGCGGAAAAATTTTGGCCCGGCCCTCTGACGATGGTCCTGCCTGCTAAGGATATTGTGCCGAAATGCACCACCGCCGGTCTTCCCACCGTGGCTGTCCGGTGTCCTGACAGCGAAGTCACCCGACGCATCATTTCCCTTTCCGGCGTGCCCATTGCCGCACCCTCTGCCAACATCTCCGGAAAACCCTCCACCACCACCGCCCAGCATGTCTATTTTGACCACCAAGGCAAAATTCCTATGATTGTGGACGGCGGTGCCTGCCGGGTAGGCGTGGAGTCCACCATTGTGGATTTAACCGAGGAGCGCCCCCGTCTGCTCCGTCCCGGTGGTATTACTCCGGAACAGCTTTTGGAAACCTTGGGAGATTTGGTAGTGGACAAGGCAGTCACCGCCCAAATTGACAAGGATACGGTAGTAAAAGCCCCGGGAATGAAATATCGCCACTATGCGCCCCAGTGTCAGGTGGTGATTGTGGCCGGAAGCCGGGAAAAGGCGGCGGCGTATATCCATAAGCACTATGCCCCCGGTGACCGGGTGCTGTGCTTTCAGGAGGAGCTTCCCCTATACACAAACTACAATCCCCTGTCCTACGGTCAGGAAGCGGAGGTTGCCACCTTGTCTGCCGGGCTTTTTGACGCTCTGCGTCAACTGGATGACCCCAGCGTGGGCAAGGTGTATGCCCGGTGTCCCGTAGGCGGCGGTATAGCCTATGCGGTGCAGAACCGGCTGAAAAAAGCGGCGGCTTTTCAGATTATCGACACGGAGGCGGAAGTATGATTTTGGGAATTACCGGCGGCTCCGGCTGCGGAAAAACCACCCTGCTTTCTGTGATTGCAGAGCACGGCGGCCTGGTGATTGACTGCGACCGGCTGTACCACTGCCTTCTGAAAACCGATAAAGACCTGCTGCAGCGCATTGAAGACCGTTTTCCCGGTGTAGTAGAAAATGGTGAATTAAACCGGAGCAAATTAGGCAATCTGGTATTTTCCGATGAGGCAGCGCTTTCGGACTTAAATCGCATCACCCACCAAGCGGTGTATCAGGCTGTTTTGAAACAGCTCACACCGGAGCCGAAGCTGGCGGCAGTGGATGCCATTGGGCTGTTTGAAAGCGGTCTTGACAAGTTATGTAAACTAACCATTGCCGTCAATGCCCCCCTGGAGGCACGGCTTGCCCGGCTGACCAAAAGGGACAACATCCCGGAGGAATACGCCCGCAAGCGCATCAGTGCCCAGCCCAGTGGGGAGGAATTTTCCGCCCGGTGCGATTATACCCTGGTCAACGACGGTACAGAAACAGAATTTCGTGAGAAATGCCTTGCTCTTTTGCAAAACTTGGCTATAATAACAATGTAAAAACTTCAAAAGGGAGAAATTATCATGACAAACGAAGAATTGCGTGAAGCATTACTGGAAACTCCTAAAAATGGTTATGTAAACCTGACTGCAGAACAGCGTCAGCAGATGAATGACTACTGCCAGCGCTACAGCGCCTTTATGGACGCTTGCAAAACCGAGCGTGAGGCCACTGCCTGGACGGTGGCGCTTGCGGAAAAGAATGGTTTTCAGCCCCTGGTCCCCGGAATGAAGCTGAACCCCGGTGACAAGGTCTACCGGAACAACCGGGACAAAAGCATTCTGCTGGCGGTAATCGGCAGCGAAACTATGAACGAGGGCGCCAATATCTGCGCCGCCCACACCGACTCTCCCCGTATGGACTTAAAGCCCAATCCTCTGTATGAGGACAGCGAAATCGCCTACTTTAAGACCCACTATTACGGCGGCATTAAAAAGTATCAGTGGCCCACTGTGGCTTTGGCGCTCCACGGTGTGGTGTGCAAAAAAGACGGCACCCGTGTCACTGTGACCATCGGTGAAGCAGACACTGACCCGGTTTTGGTGGTTTCCGATTTGCTGATTCATCTGTCTGCCGACCAAATGAAGAAGACCTTAGCCGAAGGCATTGTGGCAGAGCAACTGAATGTGATTTTGGGCACAGAGCCCTTGCAGGGTGAGGGCAGTGACCTGGTGAAGCTCCACATTATGAAGCTGCTCAACGAAAAGTACGGCATCATCGAGGCAGATTTCCATTCCGCCGAGCTGACCATCGTTCCTGCCGGCAAGTGCCGGGAGGTGGGTCTGGACAGAAGCCTTTTGGGCGCATACGGCCACGACGACCGAGTTTGCTCCTATGCGCAGATTGAGGCAATTATGTCTTTGGACACCCCCAAGCACACCGCCGTGTGCATTTTGGCAGACAAGGAGGAGATTGGCTCTGTGGGCGTCTCCGGTATGCAGAGTCAGGCCTTTGACACCTTTATGCAGGACCTGTGCGACAGCACCGGTGCCAGCCTGAACCGTTGCTATGAAAAATCCTTCTGTCTGTCTGCCGATGTGACCAATGCCTATGACCCCAACTTTGCAGAGACCTGCGACAAGCGGAACAACAGCCTTCTCAACTACGGCATCGCCATTGCCAAGTACACCGGTGCCCGGGGTAAAAGCGGCGCATCCGATGCCTCTGCCGAGGCGATGTTCCATGTGCGGAAGGTCTTTGAGGAGGCCGGTGTCCAGTGGCAGACCGCCACTATGGGCAAGGTAGACCAGGGCGGCGGCGGTACGGTAGCCGCTTATATGGCCAACCGGAATATCGTCACTGTAGACGCCGGCGTTCCGGTGCTGTGTATGCACGCCCCTATGGAGCTGGTTTCCAAGTTCGACTGCTATATGACGCTGCTTGCCTGCAAGGCCATTTACGAAGCTTAATTTATAATAGAAAATCCGGCAGAGGAAATTCCTCTGCCGGATTTTTGCGTTATTCCAATTCAAATGCACCGGTGTAGAGCTGATAATAGGTGCCCTTTTGAGCAATCAGGTCTTCGTGAGTGCCTCGTTCGATAATCCGTCCATGGTCCAGCACCATAATGCAATCGGAATTGCGGACAGTGCTGAGGCGGTGGGCAATGACAAAGGTGGTTCTTCCCTTCATTAGTGCATCCATACCCTTTTGCACCAAGGCTTCGGTACGGGTGTCAATGGAGGAGGTGGCCTCATCCAAAATCATAACCGGAGGGTCTGCCACCGCCGCCCGGGCAATGGCAATGAGCTGACGCTGTCCTTGAGACAGGCTGGCGCCGTTGCCGGTAAGCTGGGTATGGTAGCCCTGGGGCAGACGGGTGATAAAATCGTGGGCATTGGCAAGCTTTGCCGCCTGGATACACTCCTCGTCGGTGGCATCCAGTTTGCCATAGCGGATATTATCCAGCACCGTGCCGGTGAACAGGTTGGTTTCCTGAAGCACCACGCCCAAGCTTCGGCGCAAATCCGGCTTCTTAATCTTATTGATGTTGATATTGTCATAGCGGATTTTGCCGTCTGCAATATCATAGAACCGGTTTATCAGGTTGGTGATGGTGGTCTTTCCTGCGCCGGTAGCGCCTACAAAGGCAATTTTCTGACCGGGATGGGCATACAGCGTCACATCGTGAAGCACCGTCTTTTCCGGCACATAACCGAAGTCCACATTAAACATCGTAATATCGCCGGTGAGCTCCGTGTAGGTCACAGAGCCGTCTGCCTGATGGGGGTGCTTCCACGCCCAGTGGCCGGTGTGCTCCGGGCACTCGGTAATATTTCCCTCTGCATCGATATGAGCATTCACCAAGGTCACATAGCCCTCATCCTGCTCCTGCTCCTCATCCAGCAACTCAAAAATACGCTCTGCGCCAGCCAGCGCCATAACGATGGCGTTAATCTGCATAGACACATGGCCAATGGGCTGGTTAAAGGTGCGGGAGAACAGCAAAAACGACACCAGCGCGCCGGTGTTCAATAGCTTTCCCTGGGAGGCGATAATCAAAAGACCGCCGCACACTGCCAAAATCGCATACTGGAAATAGCTCAAATTGTTATTCACCGGGCCCATCATATTGGAGAAAGCACCGGCCTGGAAGGCATTTTTCCGCAGCTCGTCATTGAGCTTGTCAAACTCCTGCTTGCAAGATTGCTCCCGGGTAAACACCTTGACAACACGCTGACCGCTAATCATTTCCTCCACATAGCCGTTTACAGCACCTAAGGTGCGCTGTTGACCGATGAAGAACTTTGCGGATTTGCTTGCCACCACCTTGGTGATATACAGCGTGCCAAACAGCGTGATAATCACCACAACGGTCAAAATCGGAGAGGTGAACAACATCGCAAAGAATACCACCACAATGGTAATGGCGGAGGTGATACACTGGGGAATGGCTTGAGAAATCATTTGGCGCAGGGTGTCAATATCGCTGGTGTACCGGCTCATCACATCACCGGCAGGGTGGGTGTCAAAGTAGCGAATGGGAAGGCGCTGCATATGGGTAAACATTGTGTCACGGATATTCTTCTGAATACCCTGCCCCACAGGCACCATAATCCACTGCTGTAAAAACGAGGACAGCATACCCACAAGGTAAACCGTTGCCATCAGGCACAGGAAGCGAATTAGCGGCGCAAAATCCGCCACCTCCTGCCCCAGCATCGGCTTCACATAGTCCTCAATGAGAATACTCAGCGAGCCATTGCTGGCCACCTGAGCCAAGGTGGTGAGGATAATACACACCACCATCGCAATGAGCCGTCCACGGTAGGGCTTCATATAGCCCAACAGTCGGCCAAAGGTTTTCTTGGGATTCTTGGCCTTACGGCCGTCTCCACGCATTCTTACCGGAGGCATTATTCCTCACCTCCTTTTACCTGAGACTCATAAACTTCCCGGTAGATTTCCGAGGTCTGTAGCAGCGTTTCGTGGGTACCCTGGGCGACAATCTTACCGCCGTCCAGCACCAAAATCAAATCTGCGTCCTGGACAGAGGCTACACGCTGGGCAATAATCAGCTTGGTAGTGCCGGGAATTTCCTCAGCAAAGGCCTTGCGAATCATAGCGTCAGTGTGGGTATCCACCGCAGAGGTAGAGTCGTCCAATATCAAAATTTTCGGCTTTTTCAAAAGTGCCCGGGCAATACAAAGCCTTTGCTTCTGACCACCGGACACATTGGTGCCCCCCTGCTCAATATAGGTATTATACCCGTCAGGAAAGCTCATAATAAAGTCGTGAGCGCAGGCCAGACGGCAGGCGTGCTCCATTTCCTCGTCGGTGGCATTGGGATTGCCCCAGCGCAAATTGTCTTTGATAGAGCCGGAGAACAGCACATTTTTCTGCAGCACCATCGCCACCTGGTCACGAAGCGCCTTGATGTCATACTCCCGCACATCGATGCCGCCTACCTGGACAGAACCTTCTAAAGCATCGTAAAGCCGGGGAATGAGCTGAACCAGGGTGGTTTTACTGGAGCCGGTGCCACCTAAAATGCCCACCGTAGTGCCGGAGGGGATATGGACAGAAATATCGTCCAAAGCATTTTTCTCTGCCCCTGCCACATAGCGGAAGCTGACATTTTGGAAGAGAATATCCCCGTCTTTTACCTCTGTCACCGGGTTTGACCGGTTGCGAAGCTGAGGCTCCTCTGTGAGAATCTCACAGCAGCGCTCCATAGGCGCCCGGGACATGGTCAGCATCACAAACACCATAGACAGCATCATAAGACCACTAAGGATTTGGGTGGTATAGGTAAACATAGAGGTCAGGTTGCCGGTGGTGAAGGTGGTGTTGCCACTTCTTACAATCATAGACGCACCCAAATAGGAAATGGCAATAATACTGCCGTACACCGCCAGTTGCATAAAGGGGTTATTAAAGGCCATAATGCGCTCGGCTTTAATAAAATCTCTGTTAATTTCTCCGGAGATGGCATTAAACTTCTCCTCCTCCTTGTCCTCCCGGACAAAGGACTTGACCACACGCATACCATGGACATTTTCCTGCACCACATTGTTGAGCTTATCGTAGGTCTTGAACACCCGGGTGAAAATGGGGTGCACCAAACGAATCAGCACAAACAGCGCCACCGCCAAAAGGGGCAGGCTGACCAAATACACCAGCGCCAGCTTGGGGCTGAGCTGAAGCACATTGATGCTTGCTAAAATAATCATCATCGGGCAGCGCACCGCCATACGAATCATCATTTGGAAGCACATCTGAATATTTGCCACATCGGAAGTCAGCCGGGTGACAATAGAGGCGGTGGAGATTTTGTCGATATTTCCAAAGTCAAAGGTTTGGACACGGTGGAACATATCGTGGCGCAAATTCCGGGAAAAGCCGGTAGCGGCATAGGAGGCAAACACCGCAGAGCCTACACCGAATATCAGGCTGCACAGCGCTGTGAGGATCAGAAGCAGTCCTTGCTGCCACACCACTGTCATATTCCCAGGCTGAATGCCAAAGTCCACAATGTTTGCAATAATTCCGGGAATGCGTACCTCCATATACACTTCCCCAATCATACACACCGGGCTTAAAAAAGCCGCCAACGTATATTCCCGGACGCTCCGGGCCAGGGTTTTTATCATAGCATCTCTCCCTTTCCTATTCTTCTTTCTCAATTCTTTATTTTATATGTCTTTCCCATAAAATGCAAGTGCAACAGAAAAAAGTTTACAATTAAACACTGTTTACAAGGGGTAAAAAAAATGGTATAATACAAAAGTTATCAAACAGATTTTATATCACAAAAGGAGGTGCCGGCTTGAAGCGAACAAAGGATATCCTGATACAACTGATTATGCGGCTGATGGAAGCCTTCCGCAAGGGCGATTTGGTGCTGCTTCTGCTTTGCGCTGTGACCACCGCCTTCGGCTGTCTGATGATTGCCAGCACCACCAACGCCGGTGACGCAGGCTTTTGGCGTTTCGTGATTGTTCAGTTGATTGCCGCCGGCGCCGGCATTTTCCTGTATGTGCTGATTTCCGCCATTGATACCGACACCTTGTCAGAGCACCGGATGAGCCTTGCGGTGTTTAACACCGCATTGCTGCTTTTGCTGATTCCCTTCGGAACAGACAACGGCTCCGGTAACCGAAGCTGGCTGGACTTCCCTTTCCTGCCTGTGGATATTCAGCCTGCGGAAATCTGCAAAATCACCTATATCATTATTATGGCATCGGTGATGTCCTCCCGCCAAAACAAGCTGTCCTCTGTGCCCTCGGTGGTACATATGGGTATGCACCTGCTGCTTTTGGTGGGTCTGAATATGGTGGTTTCCGGCGACTTGGGCGTTTCCCTGATTTTCGTGTTTATCTTCGTGGGTATGGCCTATACCGGCGGTGTCAGTATGTTTTGGTTCCTGGCCGCCGGCAGTGCAATCGTTTTGCTGGCGCCCATTATCTACAACTATTTTCTCGACCCCTACCAGCAGAACCGTGTTGCCGTTTTGTTTGACCCCAGTCTGGACCCCTACGGCACCGGCGCTTTGTACCACAGTATCCGTGCCCGCCGTTCCCTTACCGGCGGCGGTTTGACAGGACAGGGTCTGTTCCAGGGCAACCGTACACAGACCTACGGTGCGCTGTTTGCCCAGCACACCGACTATATCTTCGCCGCTATTGGAGAAGAACTGGGCTTTTTGGGCTGTGCCGCCGTGCTGGTGCTTCTGGGATTGATTATTGCCCGGTGTGTTTGGGTGGGCGTTCGCAGTAAGGATTTTATCCGCCGGCTGGTATGCTTCGGCGCCGCCTCGGCGCTTTTCTTCCAGGTGCTGATCAATGTGGGTATGTGTTTGGGTGTTATGCCGGTTATCGGCCTGACCCTGCCCTTTATCAGCTACGGCGGTTCTTCTATCATTACCCTTTATATGATGCTGGGTCTTGTTTCCGGCGTGTATGCTCGCCCTGAGCCTACTGTGCAGGAGCGGTACATCCATCCCCCCATTCATTACTACGGAGGAACTTCCCTATGAAAGCATTTATGGACAAGGATTTTCTTTTACAGACCCAGACTGCCAAGCATCTGTTCCACGATTACGCAGAGCATATGCCTTTGGCGGATTACCACTGCCACTTAAACCCCCAGGAAATTTACGAGGACAAGCGTTTTTCAAATTTGGTGGAGGTTTGGCTGGGCGGTGTGAACGAAAAAGGTGTGCTTTCCGGCGACCACTATAAGTGGCGTTTAATGCGCTCCAACGGTGTGCCGGAGGAGTATGTCACCGGAAATAAGCCTCCCTATGAGCGCTTTTTGAAATTTGTAGAGGCTCTGGAAAAGGCCATCGGCAATCCTATGTACCACTGGTGTCACCTGGAGCTGCAGAGATTTTTTGGCATTACGGAGCCTTTGACCTTGGAAACTGCCCCGGCGATTTGGGAAAAGTGCAACGACCTATTGCAAAATGACCCGTCTATGTCCGCCCGGGGGCTGATTAAGAAGGCAAATGTGGCCTTCATCGGCACAACGGACGACCCCACCGATGACCTGATTTGGCACAGCAAAATCGCCGAGGATTCCAGTATAGATGTGAAGGTGTGTCCCTCCTTCCGTCCGGACAAGGCAGTTAATCTCCACAAAGCAGGCTTTGCCGAATATATGCAGACGCTGGCTTTCTCTGTGGGCAAGAAGACCCTCTGCTCTGTGGAGGAGGTTTGCAGCGCCCTGATTGACCGGATAGCCTATTTCCACGCCAACGGCTGTCGGGCCAGCGACCATGGCTTTGAGGGTGTGTTCCCCTTCCGCCCGGTGTCTCTGGCAGAGGCAAACAAGGCCTACAAAAAGGCTTTGGCCGGAAGAGCGCTGACCCAAGAGGAAATTGAGGGCTATCAGACCGTGTTAATGCTGTGCGTAGGCAAAACCTACCACCGGCTGGGCATTGCCATGCAACTGCATTATTCCTGTCTGCGCAATCCCAACCGCCGGATGTTTGAGACCTTGGGTGCAGATGCAGGCTTTGACGCCATTGCCCAAAACACCAGTGGCGAGAATATTTTTCAGTTCCTGTCGGAGCTGGACTATACCGGCCAGTGCCCCAAGACGATTTTGTACTCCCTGAACCCGGCAGACAATGCCCAACTGGGCACCTTAATCGGCTCTTTCCAGGACAGCACCGTTCCCGGCAAAATCCAGCACGGCTCTGCCTGGTGGTTTAACGACAACAAGCCCGGTATGACAGAGCAAATGACCTCTCTGGCAAGTTTAGGTGTGCTGGGGAACTTTGTGGGAATGCTGACAGACTCCCGTTCCTTCCTAAGCTATCCCCGTCACGAATATTTCCGGAGAATTCTGTGTAATATGGTTGGCACTTGGGTGGAAAACGGCGAATATCCCAACGACGAACGGTTGCTTCGGCAAATCATCGAAGGTATCTGCTTTACAAATGCCAAGCGGTACTTTGACCTGTAAAAAACACATATCCCCCACCCAAAGGCGGGGCTTCATAAGACAGTATCCGCTTCAAAAGCAATCTTTTTATTCATTACTGCGCAAAAACGCTATGGTAGGCGCCGGCCTTACCATAGCGTTTTTTCTTGTCTTGAAGTAAAAATCTTTTCTTTTGAAGTGCTTTGCAGTTTTGCTCCTTGGATTTTTCTCTGTAACGAGGAATAGCCGCGAAGAAATACTTTGTGTATTTCGAGTGGTTATTCTGAAGTTACAGTGGAAAAGACTGGGGCAAAACCGAATACTGTCTTACGAAACCCCGCCTACGGCGGGGGATATTTTTTAGCTTCTAGAATTATAATCTGCCGTACAGCCGGGTGGTGGCGTAGATTTTGTCTGCCAGGGAATCGGTCAGCAAATCTTCTGTGGCACGCCAGGTCCAGTTGTTTCCGGAAAGTGTACCGGGAAAATTCATTCGGGCCTGACTGCCCAGCTCCAAATAATCCTGTAGCTGCACCACGCACAGCTTGCTGGCGGCGCCCATGCAGCCCCGGATCATACCCTGGACCATACCCTCCTTGGAATTTAAGCCCAAATACTCTGTGGCGTATGCCACATCCTCGGCTCCTGCCTCCTCCAGCCACTGCTTCAGCGTCATATTATCGTGGGTGCCGGTATAGCACACAGAATTCTCCGTATAGGCGTGGGGCAGATAATCTCCGGCCTCCCGGGAATCGAAGGCAAACTGCAACACCTTCATACCCGGATATCCGGAATCCAACTGCAGCTTACGG
>JAZOME010000034.1:0-9422 GCA_045653685.1 Faecousia sp. | reverse complement strand
GATCGCGGGTGAACTTATAAGCACCGTGGCTGGTACCAATGGCGATGGCCAGAGAGTCACAGCCGGTCTTGGAAACAAACTCCTCGACTTCCTCGGGGCGGGTGTAGGAAGAGTCCTCAGCGGAAACGCAGACCTCGTCCTCAACGCCGGCCAGAGAGCCCAGCTCGGCCTCAACGGTGACGCCATGATCGTGAGCGTACTCAACGACCTTCTTGGTGATCTCAATATTCTCGGCGAAGGGCTTGCTGGAAGCGTCGATCATGACGGAGGTAAAGCCGCCGTCGATGCAGCTCTTGCAGGTCTCAAAGCTGTCGCCGTGGTCCAAATGCAGAGCGATGGGAATTTCGGGGCACTCCAGAACAGCAGCTTCCACCAGCTTCACCAGGTAGGTGTGGTTGGCGTAAGCACGAGCACCCTTGGAAACCTGCAGGATAACGGGAGCATTCTCTTCCTTGCAAGCTTCGGTGATTGCCTGAACAATCTCCATGTTGTTGACGTTGAAAGCGCCGATGGCGTAGCCGCCGTCATAAGCCTTCTTGAACATCTCGGTAGTTGTTACTAAAGCCATATTGTATCAATCCTTTCTAACATAAGCGGAAAATCCGCAATTTTTTACTTCTACATTATAGCACAAAAAAATCCAGTTTCAATATAAATCTAAAAATTCTGGAAATTATATAGGTTTTTCACAATTATAAAGGCAGGAACCGGTAACTTTTTGGCGGATAAATTTAGAAATTTCTATTTACCTTTATAAAAAAATGGAGTATAATGTTTTGTGGAATTTTTTAACGAGAACAAGAAGAAGGAGCAAAAAACAATGAACAAGTCCCCTTTACAGTTGGCCAGATACCAGTATAATCCCAAGCTGCCGGGTATGCTGAGAAACGGCATTTCTGAGATTTGCGTTTCCGCCGGTAAGCCCACGGAAAGTGTTGCAGACCAGGAGCAGATTAAGGCGCTGTTCCCCAACACCTATGGCAAAAATGAAATTACCTTCCAGAAGGGCACCAACACCTCTGCCACCAAGAAGCAGGTGGTAGGTGTTATCCTCTCCGGCGGTCAGGCTCCCGGCGGTCACAATGTGATTTGCGGTCTGTACGATGCCCTGAAGGCTACCAATCAGGAAAACGTTCTGTACGGTTTCAAGGGCGGCCCCAGTGGTTTGCTGGAGAATGATTACCTGATTTTCGATGAGGAGTACATGAATGCATACCGCAATACCGGTGGCTTCGATATCATCGGTTCCGGCCGTACCAAGCTGGAGACTGAGGAGCAGTTTGCTGTTGTTGCAGAAAACTGCAAGAACCACGGCATCACCGCATTGGTCATCATCGGCGGCGACGACTCCAACACCAACGCTGCTGTCTTGGCTGAGTACTTTGCTGCGCATAATACCGGCGTGCAGGTAATCGGCTGTCCCAAGACCATTGACGGTGACCTGAAAAATGAAGATATTGAGTGCTCCTTCGGCTTTGACACCGCTACCAAGACCTACGCTGAAATCGTGGGTAACATTGAGCGTGATGCCAACTCTGCCAAGAAGTATTGGCACTTTGTAAAGGTGATGGGCCGTTCCGCTTCCCACGTGGCGCTGGAGACAGCCCTGCAGACCCAGCCCAACATCTGCCTGATTGGCGAGGAAGTTGCCGCCAAGAAGATGTCTTTGGCTGAAATTACCGATTATATTGCCGATTCTGTAGCTGCCCGTGCCGCAAAGGGCTGGAACTTCGGTGTCGCCGTGATTCCTGAGGGCATCGTGGAATTCGTGCCCGAGTTCTCTGTGCTGATTGCAGAAATCAACGAACTGTTGGCCGGTGAGAAGGCAAATGCTTTCAATGCGCTGCCCAGCTGGACGGAAAAGTATGCCTTTATTGAGGCTGGCCTGACCAAGGAGTCTATGGCTGTGTTTGCCTTCCTGCCCCAGGCCATTCAGCAGCAGCTGTTCCTGGAGCGTGACCCCCACGGCAATGTGCAGGTGTCCCTGATTGAGTCCGAGAAGCTGTTCTCTGCTTTGGTGAAGGAAAACCTGGCAAAGCGTCCCGATTATAAGGGTAAGTTCTCTGCGCTGCACCATTTCCTGGGCTACGAAGGCCGTTGCGCTTTCCCCTCCAACTTCGATGCAGACTACTGCTACAGCCTGGGCTATAATGCCTTTATGCTGATTCAGTATGGCTTCAATGGCTATTTGTCCAAGGTTTCCAACCTGTCTAAGCCTGCTGAGCAGTGGATTGCCGGCGGTATGCCCATCACCAAGATGATGAATATGGAGCGCCGTCACGGTCACGATAAGCCGGTTATCCGGAAGGCACTGGTTGAGCTGGATGGCAAGCCCTTCAAGTTCTTTGAGAGCAAGCGCCAGACTTGGGCTGTGGAGACCTGCTATGTCTACCCCGGCGCTATTCAGTACTTCGGACCCAGCGAGGTCTGCGATGTGACTACCCGCACCCTGGCGTTGGAGAAGGAATAATAAGCGACAAGCGTTCTGAAATTTTAATCCCCGGTGTATATCACACCGGGGATTTTTTTACAGCTTTTCTAAAAATACAATGCCGGAAATAGAACGGATATCGTCTAAAAGCTCCAAGTGGCCCAGGCGCTTTTTTTGCTTGACATACAATATGTAGCCCCGGATACCGTTTTCGCCAATCTGCGCATTTTCGTGCTGAATATCCGAGATTTCCAATTCCCGGCTACGCAACTGCCGGAGGAAATCTCCTAATGTACATTCCTTGGAAAGCTCCACATACAGCTCCAGGGATTTGCTTTTGCGCTGTACGTTCCTGTCGATGAACTGCAACAAGGTCATAATCAGGTAAATGGCCACACCACCCAGAACAGCGGCTTCGTAAAAGCCCACACCGATGGCAAGCCCTACGCCGGCGGCAGTCCAAAGACCGGCGGCGGTGGTCAGTCCCTTAATCTGATTGCGCCGTGTGACCATAATGGTGCCGGCACCTAAAAAGCCAATGCCACTGATAACCTGAGCGCCCATTCTCACCGGGTCTCCTACGCTGAAAACCTGATAAACATACTGGTTTGTCAGCATAATCAGGCAGGCTCCCAAACTGACTATCATATAGGTTCTCAGACCGGCTGGCCGGTTTTTAAGCTCCCGTTCCAGACCAATTAAACCGCCGATAAAGATAGATAACAAAATGCGCACAACAATGGCAAGTAGCGTAACCTCACGTAACGGCATAAGCACACCTTCCTTTTTAATATAACATTTTTATAAATAATTTTCTTCCCGTTTTTGACAGGAGAACAGAATAACCTGTTTTTTTCGGGCTTCTTCCTGCAAAATTTCCATAGCCAGGGCAAGCCGTGTATCGTCAAACCGCACCAAAGCGTCGTCCAAAATCAGGGGCGCTTCCGGTGTCAGTGCTTCTGCAACCGCCAGTCGCAAAGCAAGATAGAGCTGGTCCACAGTGCCGTCACTGCGGTAAGCAGACTTGGAAAGGGTGGTTTCTTCCACAGTGCCGGCCTCTAAGCTCAAATCCTGGGTTAGCTGCAGCCGGTTATAACGCCCACCGGTGAGCCTGGAAAACAGTTCCTGCGCCCGTCCGGAGATTTGGGGAGCAAACCGCCGTTGCAGCTCTGTGGTGGCCTTTTCCAAGGTAGAAAGTGCCAGCATAATGGCGCTTTCATAATCTGCAAGTTGTGCCAGCCGGGTATTGACCTGGTCAAGCTCTCGTTGGATGGCATCTGCCTGACCCAAGGCTTCCATCTGCCCCTGACAAAGTCCCAGATTTCGTTGGAGCTGTTGCGCTTGCACCTGCAAATCGGTAAGCATTGCTTGCGTTTGCGCCTTGGGAAGCGTCAAATCATCGGGAGCATCAGGAGGGGATGCCTGACCCACCAGCAGGGAAAGCTCCTGCGCCCGGGCTTTGGCTTGGGTATATGCTTGCTCCGCCTGGGCAAGTGCCTGATACTGGGACAGCATCTGCCGAAATTGGGCATTGGCCTCCTCTACGGAGCGCTGACCCAAGAGCCTTACCAGCTTGGCGTTGATATCGTCTTTGCGCTGAGCCAGCCGTTCTACTAAAACTTTCTGTAGCTGATGTTCCTGCAGATACTGATTGTATTTCTGCTGATATTCCACAGCCTGCGCCACCCAAAGGGTGCTGTCTACACCTAGGTATTGTTCCAGCAAAGCCTGTCGGTCTTTGGCCTGGGCCTTTTTGTTTCTGAAATACAGAGGGAGCAAGCCAAGCCCCAAGGCTACAAAACACAGGGAAGCCGGCCCAATCAGGAAATAAAGACCCACACCGGCTAAGGCCAGAAGCACCGACAAAATAAGAAACAGGGGCGTTACGGGCTTGCACAGCATATCGTAGGCAGCTTTGTCGCTTTTTGCCTGCTGACAAGCTTCTTCCGGAGACAGTCCTTTGAAAATAGCCGGAGCCTCCGGCGCAGAAATTTCTTCCGGCGTCGGTTCCTGATAAATGGCATTGGCCTGGGCAGTGAGCTGCTCCAATTCCTGAAGCTGGGCTTGCACCTGGGCTTCCGCGGGGAAGCTTTTGCAGGTTTCCGCTAAGTTGTCCCAGCGTACCTTTGCCTCCTGACAATCTTTTTCTGCCAGGGCAACCCGACGGGTATTTTCCAGGGAGGCTTCATAGGCAAGAGCTGCCAAATGATTTTCCAGTTGGGCAATTTGCTCTTTTACAGTATGCTGATTTTGGATGATCCGTTGGGATTGCGCCTGAAGGGTTTGCAATTGATACAGCTTATTCTCTAAAGTGTCTCTTTGCGCTTCGGCTTTGGGAATCTCGCCGGTTTTGTTGTGGCGGCAACGGTTTTTTAGTTCCTTCAGCTTTTGCAGCAGGATATCCACTGAGCCGCTTTCATCTCCGGTGGTGACCAGGGCATTGAGCCGCCGTTTCAGGGCTTCGTCCTGGGTTACCGGCATATCCGTCAAACGCAAAAAGCCTGCCCGGGTGAATACGCTCTTTTCCACACCCAGAAGGACCTGACCGCAGTTCTCCCCGGTAAGCTCCGGAATATCCATTCCGGTTTCCGTTTCAAAGGCACGGAACTGTCCCATAGGGACGCGACCCTTGCTGTTACGCTCCAGGGTGATGTTTCGTCCATTCCAAAGGATTTCCATTCGCCCGGACATTTCCTGCCCGGACCAAGGCTTGTAGCGTTCTTTTACAGCCATAGCATCCTTGGTGTTGCGCTCCTTGGTGTCCACACCGTAGAGCATGGCAATCAAAAAGGCGCACCAGGTGCTTTTACCCCATTCGTTGGGGGCGTGAATTACATTCCAATCCGGATTTAGCGTCAGCGTTTGGTTTTCCAGTTTGCCGAAAGTGGCAGTCATGGAGAGAATTCTCACGGCAAGACCACCTCCTGACCATCTAAAATCTGTCGGGAAATTTTTGCCGCCAAGGTGGCCTGCTGGCTGTTTTCCTCCCGTAAAAGACCAAAATACATACCCTCCAGGGTGTCAGCACCGGCACTGCCCCAAATATCCACCGGAGGCACAGTGTTGTCACGAAGAAGTAAATTGGGGAACCGGGCGTAATCCTTCCTCATTTGCGCCAAGTCCAAAGGCTCACTGGTTCCGGTTAAGGTAATGCGGTAAAAATTCTCATTTCCCACCGGGGGCAGTACACTATCCAGCCCCTGCTGTGCATTTAATTCCCAATCGTAAAACCTGGGAGTGTCCAGGGGGATGAACTCTGCAGTGGCGGTGTCCGCCAAGGTGACCAGCAGCACACCCTTTTCTCCGGTTTCGTCATATCCGTGTCCCATAGGGCAGCCGGGCCAGGCGCACAAGGTCTTTCCTGCCAGGAAGCTGTCGCCTTTGTGAATGTGTCCCAGGGCAAGGTAGTCAAATCCGGTGCCTTTTACCTGCTCCTTGGTAATAGGGCAGTAAGGGGAAGAAACCTGCGTAGGGTCTCCGTGTAAAATACCGATAGCATAGGTTTCTGTGTGAGAGGGGGTAAAATCTGCCAAAAGGCCGGGGCAGTCCATAGATACATAGCCTGCTCCGTAAACCCGGCAATTTAGTTCCGGTACAGAGATAGATTCTATTGCCGGGTGAGTGAAAATATGCACATTGTCAGGAAATGTCTCTGTCAGCCAGGGGCTGTCAGAACCAACAAAATCATGGTTACCCGGGGCGATAAACACGGGAATTTCCAAGCTTTGTAAAGCGGCCTTCAAATTTTGCAGGGTGTCGGCGGCGTAGGCACCGTCAAACAAATCTCCGGACAAAAGCAGAATGTCACATTGCTTTTCTTTGCAAAGGGCGGCGATTTTCATAGGGATTTTCGCCAGTTCTTTCCGCAGCTTGCTGCGCTGTGCTTCATCGGAAAAACCCAAAGGCGCATCCAAGTGCCAGTCGGCACTGTGCAAGATTTTAATCATCCAAAACCACCCTTTCCGTTTTTTTACATAGGCCGGTTTCGGTGTCAACGGTGAATAATACCGCCTCCAGCTTGGTAGGGCCGTCTGCCCAGCGATAACGCTCCGTTAAATCTCCTCGGAATTTGGCGATGGATAAATCCGGTCGAATGCCCAGCACAGAGTGCTTAGGACCGGTCATTCCCAAATCCGTCACATAGCCGGTGCCCTTGGGAAGCACTTGATTGTCGGCGGTGGGGACATGGGTGTGGGTACCCCAAAGGGCGGAAATCTGTCCGTCCAGCATATAGCCCATAGCCAGTTTTTCTGAGGTGGCTTCTGCGTGAAGCTCCACAAAAATCAGCTTGGTGCCCAGCTGCGGCAAAATTTTCTCCACAGCCAAAAAAGGATTGTCCGGCGTGTAGTCCATACTGCACCGACCCTGCAGGTCAATCACTGCTACCTCGCCGGCTACGCTGTCATACACGCCCCAGCCCCGTCCGGGGGATTGGGGGGCATAGTTGGCAGGGCGAAGCACCCGGGAATTATCTTCCAGATAATCCACCAGCTCCCGTTTGCCGAAGGTGTGGTTGCCCATGGTAATCACATCCGCACCGGCGTCAAAAATCTCCTCTGCTTGTTGGGGGGTCATACCTACTACGGCGGCGTTTTCTCCGTTGACAATCACAAAATCCGCACCGGTGGTGCGTTTGCAAAAGCGCAAAGAGCGACGAATCCGTTCCATACCCGGATTGCCTACCACATCTCCTACAGCCAAAACCTTAAAATCCATAAAAGCCTCCCAATAATAATGGAGCTACTGTTCGTAGCTCCATTATACCAATATTTTTACAAAAATGCAATGGATTATCGCTGATATTCAAACTCCATATCGTAAATATCCACCACATCTCCGTCCTGAATGCCCATTTCTTCCAAGCGGGCAAACAAACCGCTTTTTCTCAGCAGCATATCAAAGTGGTTTCGGGCTTCGTAGTCATCAAAATTGATGTTCATAATCAGCCGTTCCAGCCAAGCGCCGGTGACAACCCAGGTGCTGCCCAAGTGCTCGATTTCAAATTCTTTGGGGTCAACGGTTTCGGAAATGACCTCAACATACTCCGGCTCGTAAATGGTCACCGGAGGGAGTTCTCTTAACTTTTCCGCAATTACTTGAACAAGCTTTTTGGTGCCTTGGGTCGTTCCTGCGGAGATTTCGTAAAGCTCGCAGCCGGCTTTTTCCACGTGCTGACGCAGACGCTCTAAATTGTCGCTGTCCGGGGGGAGTAGGTCGCATTTATTGGCAGCCACAATCATAGGCCGTTGGCCCAAATCCTCGCTGTAGCCTCGCAGTTCTTCGCAAATGGCGTCAAAATCCTCCACGGGGTCACGACCTACACACCCGGATGCATCCACCACGTGAACAAGCAGACGGCACCTGTCAATGTGGCGTAGGAAACCGTGACCCACACCGGCACCCTCTGCCGCACCTTCAATGATGCCGGGGATATCTGCCATAACAAAGGACACGCCTTCTTCCACATAAATCACGCCCAGATTGGGGAACAATGTGGTAAAGTGGTAGTTGGCAATTTTGGGACGGGCGTTGGAGGTAACAGACAGCAGGGTGGACTTGCCCACATTGGGGAAGCCGACCAAGCCTACATCTGCCAACAGCTTCAGCTCCAAAATCACATCTCGTTCCTGACCCTTCGTGCCGGCTTTTGCAAATCGGGGCACTTGCCGGGTAGGGGTAGCGAAATGGGCATTACCCCAGCCACCTCTGCCACCTTTGGCAAGAATATGGTCTTCGCCGGTGGACATATCCACAATAATCTGATTGGTCTCGGCGTCCCGGACAACAGTGCCTCTGGGCACCTGAATAATCAGATTTTCACCCTTTTTGCCGTTCATTCTCCGACCTAATCCATTTTCGCCTGCCTGAGCCGCATACTTTCTTTTGTACCGGAAATCCAAAAGGGTAGTCAGATTATCGTTGACCTGCAAAATCACACTGCCGCCGTGACCACCGTCGCCGCCGTCCGGGCCACCGGAGGCCACATATTTTTCCCGGTGGAAGGCCACGGCACCGTCGCCGCCCCGTCCGCCGTACACGCTGATGCGCACTTTATCTACAAACATAAACATTCCTCCTAATATCAGGATGGCTTATACGCTGACAAATACCCATAAAATTTATGAGCATTTGTCACCGTATAAGAAAAGGCTGCTGCAGGAGATTGCAGCAGCCTTTAACAAGCTATACGGTAATTCGTGATTACTGCTCGATAGCGTAGACAGAGCACTGACGACGATCCTTACCCTTGCGCTCGAACTTGACAGTGCCGTCAATCAAAGCGAACAAAGTGTCATCGCTGCCGATACCCACGTTGGTACCGGGATGAATGTGAGTGCCTCTCTGGCGAACCAGAATGTTGCCAGCCAGAACAAACTGACCGTCAGCACGCTTTACGCCCAGACGCTTAGCCTCGGAATCACGACCGTTCTTGGTAGAACCGCCGCCCTTGTGGTGAGCGAAAAACTGAATACCAATTTTCAGCATGGTGTTACACCTCCAAAACTTCGATATAATCTTCGTAATCCTCCCGCAGGCGGAGCAGAGTCAGCAGGAGTCCCGACAGGACTGCCTGAACGGATTCCTCTTCGTCGCAGGAAGTGGGGAGGGTCAGGGTGATGCGGGCATCTTCTTCCTTGACCCGGACTTTGGCTTTGCCGCCGCACACATCATTGATGGTGGCTTCGGTCATGCCAACCACGGCGGGGATGGCTGCGCACACAATGTCGGAGCCGGCTTCTGCATAGCCGCTGTGACCGGAGACGGAGAATCCGGTGATTCTTTCGTCCTCAGTAAAAAATTCGCATCTTGTCATAATTACAGTGCGATCTTGGTGATCTCCACCTTGGTGTAAGGCTGACGGTGACCCATCTTCTTCTTCTCGTTCTTCTTTGCCTTGTAGCGGAAGACCACGAGCTTCTTGCCCTTGCCGTTCTTGACGACCTTAGCTTCCACAGAAGCACCCTCCACAACGGGAGCGCCGATCTTGGAG
>JAZOME010000033.1:0-2971 GCA_045653685.1 Faecousia sp. | reverse complement strand
ATGATATCGTTGATATCACCGGTCAGGCCCAGGGAGAACTCGGTCATGGGCATCAGCAGAGCGTTGCCGCCGCCTGCTGCGGTACCCTTAACGTTCATGGTGGGGCCGCCGGAGGGCTGACGCAGAGCGCCGCCGGCATTCTTGCCGATGTAGCCCAGGCCTTCGATCAGACCCAGGGAAACAGTGGACTTACCTTCGCCGAAGGGAGTGGGGGTAACAGCGGTAACCTCGATGAACTTGCCATCGGGCTTATCCTGCAGACGGTTCATAACCTTGATGAAGTCGATCTTGGGGGTCTTGCCGTAGGGGATGATTTCTTCCTCCAGAAGACCCAGCTTCTCACGGAAGTAGTTTACGGAAGGCAGGGACTTTTCAGCCTCCTCAGCGATCTGCCAGTCAGCAAACTTGGTGGGGTCCAGCTTTACAAGACCCTTCTCGTCTACATACTTGCCATTTTCGTCAAATACGATTGCCATAATGTTTTTCCTCCTTATTTTTGGGTGCCTTTCGGCAATATTAAATGAGTTTATTCCTCAATAACGGCATTGTCACGAATGAGCTTCATAACTTTGCCGGTGAGTACACTGTTGATAACGGCCTGCCGGAAGGCGGCATCGAATTGTGCCTTCAGATCCTCCAAAGTCACATTGTTGTGCCGGGCAATCACCGCCAAGGCATCACCGATTTCCTCCTCGGTGGCTTCCAAGCCCTCCAGCTGCACCACCTCGTCAATGACAGCACGGCAGCGAATAGCATTCTCGGCGGCAGGTCTTGCCTCCTCCAACAGCTTTTCTTCCGTAGTGCCCATAAACTGACAGTACATTGCAATATCCAGACCCTGCTGGGCAAGCTGGGCTTTCAGGTTTTGCAGCTGCTCCTGGGTAGCTTCCTCCAGCATTTTTTCGGAAATCTGAATTTCCAGAGTTTCTGCTGCCTTGCGAAGAAGGGTGTCCTGCAGTTCCATTTCCCCACGCTGGTCGGTAAACTCCTGCATACTTTCCATCATCTTCTTCTGCATTTCGGCAAGGTTTTCGCACTTGCCAACCTCCTGGGCGAAGGTATCGTCCATTTCGTACTCAGTCTTCACCCGGATTTCTTTAATCTTACATTCAAACCGGGCTTCCTTGCCGGCTAAGGCATCGGAATGGTAGGCTTCCGGGAAAGTGACCTTCACGGTGACTTCCTCGCCGGGAACCTTGTCTAAAAGCTGCTCCTCGAAGCCGGGGATAAACATACCGCTACCGAGAACCAAGGTCTGGTTTTCTGCAGTGCCGCCGGCGAACTGCTCGTCGCCGCAGAAGCCTGCGTAGTCCAAAACAATCTCGTCACCGCTTTCCGTGGGGCGGTCGGTAACCACGGCAATCCGGGGGTTCTGCTGACGCAGACGCTCCATATTGCGGTTGACCTCCTCCTGGGTGACGATGTGACGGCTGTAGGATGCGGACAAACCTTTATATGTAAAGCTCATTCAAAGCACTCCTTGGTGGGAAATTTTGCTGTTTTTTCCAAACACAAGTGCATTATAACGAAAAGTACTTGCGAAAACAATATAGTTATGATATTTTATTTATAGTTTCTATCTATAGATTGGAGCGTTCTTATGAACTACAACTACTTACGATATTTCTCCGTTTTGGCACAGGTGGAGCACTACACCCTTGCCGCCGCCCGGCTGGGCATTTCCCAGCCCTCCTTAAGCAGTGCCATTCACGCTTTGGAGGACGAGCTGGGGGGCGTGAAATTATTTGAAAAGTCCGGACGGAATGTGCGTCTGACGGAGCAGGGTCGGTACTACCGGGAGCAGGTTGAGGCCGCCTTAAATCAGTTGCAGACCGCCTCCGCCACCTTAAAAGAGAGTATGCTGGCCGCCCCGGTGGTGGTGAAGCTGGGCTTGGTGTCCGGTGCGGTGAACGAAACAGTGGCCCGGGAGATTGCCGAATACACCCGGCAAAACCCCCGTATCCGGTTTCAGCTCATGGAGAGCTCTGCAGTGGAGCTGATGGATATGGTGCGGCAGGAAAAGCTGGATATGGCGCTGGTGGATACCACCAACCGTGACCGCAGTCTGCACTTCCGCAAGCTGTGTCAGCAAAGCTTCTTTGTAGCGCTGCCGAAAGACCACCCCCTTGCCCGGCGCTCCAGCTTGATGTATCAGGATTTGCGTGACCTGCCCCAGGTGACCTTCCACTACGATATGGAGCACACCTTTGAACGCTGGGCTGCCGGTGAGGATGAAAAAACCGTCTGCGCAGTAAATACGGCACAGACGGCATTAAAAATGGTAGAAGCTGGGTTCGGCTTTTGCTTCCTGCCGGACAACTGCCTGCAAATGCAGGCCAATGTTGCCTATGTGCCGTTAGGAAACTGGCAGCAGGCATTATATATGTGTATTTTATACGATAAGTGGCTGGAGCCGCCGGTTTGGGCCTTTGTGGAAAAGCTGGTGCGCATTATGCGACAGACGATATAATTGACAGTTGACAGTTGTCAGTTGTCAATTCGATACAGGCGTTTGGCGTTATTGGTGGTGGCTTCAATGACTTCATCTAAGGAGATATTCCGAATCTCCGCCAGCTTCTGGGCCATAAAGGGCAGATAGCCCGGGTCATTGCGCCTGCCCCGGTAGGGCTCCGGGGACATAAAGGGGCAGTCGGTTTCCAAAACAATTCTATCTAAGGGAATACTCTGGGCGGTCTCCACCGCTTTCCGGGCATTTTTGAAGGTCAGCACACCGGTAAAGCCGATGTACCAGCCCATATTCACCAGTTGCCGTGCCATTTCCGCAGAGCCGGAGTAGCAGTGGAACACGCCGGTGACATCCTTAAATTCTTTGACAATCTTCATCCCGTCATCGTGGGCATTGCGCTCGTGAACGATGACGGGCATTTTTAATTCCCGGGCAAGCTCCATTTGCATCCGGAAGGCCTTTTGCTGGATTTCCCGGGGGATGGTTTCGTAATAGTAGTCCAGG
>JAZOME010000032.1:0-2868 GCA_045653685.1 Faecousia sp. | reverse complement strand
AAGGACCTTACAAGCGCTGTCCGTCATGCTTCTTCCTTTATCGCAAAGGTGCTGCGCAGAACAGTGGAGATGGGTTTGCCGGATACAGACGGCATCTGCTTTGAAGAATACCTTACAGAAATCCAACAGGAGGCGTAAATCATGAAAGACAAGCAAATTCGGCTGATGTGCATTACTGGCATCTTTACAGCCATCGTTTTTGTATTCACTGCATATCTGCACATTCCCAGCCATACCGGATATACCCACGTGGGAGACGGCTTTATTTATCTGGCGGCCTGCATGCTGCCTCTGCCTTACGCTATGTTCGTCGGTGCCGGCGGCGCACTGCTGGCGGACTGCCTGACAGGCTTTGCAATTTGGGCACCAGGCTCTGTAATCATTAAGACTGTGGCAGTTCTGTTCTTTTCCAGAAAGAGCGTCCGCATCATCAATCTGCGCAATCTGTTGGCCTTGCTGCCGGCTTGGGCAGTTTGCATCGGCGGATACTACCTTTATGAAGCATTGATCACAGGTAATTTTATTGTTCCGCTGTCAGGCATTCCTGGTTATATCACGCAATCCGTATTGAGCAGTGTCCTGTTTATTGCCGTAGGTCTTGCAATGGATAAGCTGAATGTGAAGAATACCATGATAGGAGGGAATGCCAAATGATGACCATAACCTATCCTGTAAATAAAGGTCTTTATATCAACATGACAAACCGCTGCCCCTGTTCCTGCACCTTCTGCCTGCGTCATAATGCGGATGGTGTCTATGGCTCGGATTCCTTGTGGTTGGATAGAGAGCCGACAGTCCAGGAAGTATGTGACAGCGTGGACACTTGGGATTTAAGTCAGTTCAGCGAGGTAGTATTCTGCGGATACGGCGAGCCTACTGAGCGGCTGGAGGATCTGTTGCTCGTGGCTAAGCACATCAAGGCGAAAGGAAACATTCCGATTCGTATCAATACAAATGGCCTTGCGGATCTGATCTGGGAGAAGCAAACTGCGCCTGAGTTGAAAGGCTTGGTCGACACGGTCTCTATCAGCCTGAATACCCCCAGTAAGGAAGATTACTTAAAGGTTGTACGGCCCAAGTTCGGCGTTCAGTCTTATGATGCGATGCTTCACTTTGCTAAGGACTGCACCGCCTATGTCCCCAATGTGGTTATGACTGTTGTGGATGTGGTTACTTCTCAGGAAGAGCAGGAGCAATGCAGAAAAATCTGTGAAGGCATTGGTGCAAAGCTCCGCGTCAGACCCTTTGAAGGATAACATGGATGTTGTTTATGAATAGATAAAAGGGTGCCGCATTGTTCGCGGCACCCTTAATTGTTGCTAGAAATATTGCTGGCCTATAGGATCTCAATCTGCACGGCCTTCATAGCATCCAGCGCTGTCTGGTGGCTCTCCATGGTGACGCCTGCGCAGCAGTTGCTGTCCACAGTTACCTTTGCCTCCGGGAAGGCAGCCTTCAGGATCATGGCGTTGGAGATCACGCAGATGTCTGTGCAAAGACCGCACAGCTGGATCTGGTCAATTTCCTCGCCATAAGAAGAGAGGAGGCGCGGAAGGTCTACACAGCCGAAAGTAGGCTTGTCGATCACGGTCTGCACAAAGGGTTTCAGTTCCTCGCAGATCTCCCAGCCTGGCGTGTCCTGCACACAATGCACCACGGGGAGCTTTTTGCCCTCCTGGGTACTGAGGTAGCCTTCACCGTGGGTGTCCCGGGTGAAAACGACCTTGCCATCAAAGGCTTTGACCTTATTTACCACATTGGGTACAATTGCAGCGGCATGAGGGCTGCCGAGGCTTCCGGAAATGAAATCATTTTGCATATCTACTACGATCAGAAAGTTCACAGAGATCACTCCTGTTTCTCGTTTTTTTATATTATAGCAATCAAAGGGGAACAAATCAATCTTATAATATTTTGCTTATGTATGGCGAGGATGGCCCTGCGTCCACTGATGGTAAAGTCGAACTGACGGATAAAATACCTGATGTACGGGCTGTTCCTATGCGGTCACAGTGATTAAAGAGTATTATATTTGAAAATTGTTATTAATATTTAGCAAATATAGTTGCAAATTGAGGATCTCAATCGTGTAATAAAGATAGAAATAGAAAATGGGTATGGGATTCTTCCATAAAACAACCCCTTGCTTGCGTATTATCTTTCGAACTACCTGGCTTTTAGAAAAAATATTAATTATTTTATCAAAAGTGAAATTTTAGGGGGTATCAAAACCCTTTTTATATAGTAGAGGGGGATATTAAGCTAAAAGATATGGACATTGTGAATTTTTGTAAATAAACAGCGAGAATGGAACAAAATGTCTTTTTGAATGCATTTTTATAGGTAGGAAAGGAAATTATAAAATTTTTCCGTGATTGAAATAAATCGCCATTCTGAATGCATCTTTATATGTAGAAGGAGAGGAATTTGCTATGAACAAAAATTTTTGAAAAAATTTTTGTAAATTGATAAGAAATGTGTTTTTTAATGCCTCCTTTATATGTAGGAGGGTATGTGGCTGATATTTGCCTCAGCCAGAAATGAATCTTGAAAAATAAATAGAAAAAATTTTTGAAATTTATCTCCCAGACTCATTTGGGAACGGGAGTTAAATTGACTTTGTCGAACATCTGTGCTATAATATTACAAAGGCAAGATCAAGCACCCAGGCTACCGTCTCGGTGGAAGTGCGCCCACCGTTTGACACTGTCGGGTGACAGTGGAACGGTACGGATCCGTGAAAGAGGGAGTAGCGGTCCTTAATCGGTGAAGGTCTTCGAATCGATTGCCGGGAGAACCGGCTGCGCCAAAGTAATGTTTGCAGACGTGTAGACAAAGCTTGCAGCTGATCTCCCGGTCCTTGTTTTA